>JAIXPM010000230.1 GCA_027486275.1 Sphingomonadales bacterium
CTGACTGGATCGCGGTCGAAGCGGTCGCAACGCTTCACGATCTCGATGCGGTCGCCAATGTCGGTCGGGGTGCGCACATCGACGCTGAGGCCGAACCGGTCGAGCAACTGCGGGCGCAGTTCACCTTCTTCCGGGTTGCCGCTGCCCACAAGGATGAAACGCGCCGGGTGACGGATCGAAAGCCCCTCGCGTTCGACGACGTTGGTACCCGACACGGCAACATCGAGCAGAAGATCGACAAGATGGTCTTCGAGCAGGTTGATTTCGTCGATATAGAGAAAACCGCGATTGGCCTTGGCCAGCAGGCCGGGTTCAAAGCGCTTTTCGCCCGTGGCCAATGCACGTTCGAGATCGAGGCTGCCGACAACGCGATCTTCCGTGGCGCCCAGCGGCAGATCGACGAAGGGCACGGCGCTTTCCTCGACGTGCTTGCCGGCGCGTTCTCGGCAGCCTTCGATGCAGGGGCTGCGATCATCGGGGGCACATTTGTAGCGGCAGCCGGGCACGACCTTCATTGGCGGCAACAGGCCGGCCAGCGCGCGCACGGCGGTGGATTTGCCGGTGCCGCGATCGCCGAACACCATCACGCCGCCCAGCCGCGGTTCCACGGCGGCGAGCAGCAGCGCCTGCTTCATCTCGGCCTGGCCAACAATGGCGGTGAACGGAAACGGAGTGCGCGCGGGCGTTGCCATGGCTGTTGCCTTAAGCGGCGGGCCGCCTTGCTGCAAGCCGGTCGGCGATGTGTCGCGCCTGACAGTACTCCCGGCCAGCTTTACAACTCGTTACTATTGAGTTAAATTTTCTGCAGTGTTGAGTCGGGGGTATGTAGCATGAGTAAGATTTTGGGTTTGGCCGTGAGTGCCACACTGCTGGCGGCATCGCCGGCGCTGGCGATCACCAATCTGGTGAGCAACGGCAGTTTCGAGAACGGTCTCGCCAGCTGGACAATCGGTGGCAGCGACGGCCAGAATTTCCCGCCAGTCGCCATTTTCTACAATAGCGCATCGGCCTATCCGATTGGTGCCTTCGGCGAGTCGGTCCCGCCCGACAACAGCGCTTCGAACAGCCCGGATGCCGTTGGCCAGCGCGCCGCCTATTTCGTCACTGATCTGGCGCGTGCGCAGTCGCTGTCGCAAACCATCTTCCTGACGCCGGGCCGCTATGAGTTCGGCTTCTCGGCCTTCGCGCCGCAGAATGGCTACAACAACGCCGGCGATGCCCGCTTCCAGGCCACGATCCTGGGCACCACGGTCGCCAATTATCTGGTGTCGACTGGCCCGGTGCGCACCTGGCAGGCCTTCACCGGCCAGACCACGATCCAGACCGCCGGCCTGTACACGGTGAACTTCCAATTCGACACCAACCTCAATCCGTCGAAAGACATCGTGATCGACCGCGTTTATGTGGGCTCGGTGCCGGAACCGGAGAGTTGGGCGATGTTGCTCGCCGGCTTTGGCCTGATTGGCCTGATGCGCCGCCGCTCGAACAGCGCCACGGTGGTTTCCGCCTGAACCTTCACGTCTCGGGCCGATAAAAGAGAACCCCGCAGCGCCAGACGGCCTGCGGGGTTTCTGCTTTTCGGGACACGCGGATCCAAGGCTCAGCCGAATGGCGCGTCAATACTGCGCGGCGGCGTGCTGAACCACTGCGGCCCAGCATCGGTCATGTGGAAGCAATCCTCCAGCCGGATGCCGAACCGACCGGGCAGATAGAGGCCCGGCTCGTTGGAGAAGCACATGCCCGGTGCCAGCGGCGTTGCCTCGTTGTGCACCAGGTTTACCGGTTCATGCCCGTCCATGCCGATGCCATGTCCGGTGCGGTGCGACAGGCCAGGCAACTGGTAACGCGGCCCGAAACCTTTCGATTCATAGAAGGCGCGCACGACGTCGTCCACGGTTCCGGCCGGCGTGCCCAACTGAGCGGCAGCAAGCGCACGTTGCTGGCCTTCCGCCACGATATCCCACACCCGTCGCACATCGTCGGGCGCGCGGCCGAACACGAAGCTGCGCGAGATGTCAGAGGCATAGCCGCCGACGTTGCAGCCGCAATCGATCAGCACAACCTCGCCCTCGCGCACGGCCTGCGGCTTGGCCGAGCCGTGCGGATAGGCCGACGCCTCGCCCAGCAGCACCAGACCGTCGCTCGCCTTGCCGCCCAGCGCCGCAGTTGCGGCATCGATCAAGGCTGCGATGTCACCCGGGGTCATGCCGGCGCGGATGCGCTGCCATGCCCAACGCTGGGCGGCCAACGTCACGTCACTGGCCGCCTGCATCAATGCGATTTCGGTCGCGGTCTTCACCATGCGGCAGGCGCGCACCACCGGGTTGGCCGACGCGATCCGCGCCTGCGGCAGACGCCGCGCAAGGCCATCACTGATAAAGAAGCGCACCGTCTCCTCGATGCCGATGGCGGAAGTGGCGCCGCCGGCCTGGCGCAACGCTTCGGCGACGAGTGCCAGAGGGTCCTCGTCCTCCTGCCACACGCGCACGTCGGCCGGAACGCCCAGACTCTGACGGATCGAGGGCTCTTCGAAAAAGGGCGTAACGATCACCGGCTGGCCGCTGGCCGGGATGATGGCCGCTGTCACCCGCTCGCTGCGCCACCACTTGATGCCGGTGAAATAGTCCAGGCTCGATCCGGGCTCGACGACGATCGCCGCCATGCCCGCCTTGGCCATCAACGCCTGCGCCCGGGCGATGCGAGCGGCGCGTTCGGCCGCGTCGATCGGCTTGAGGCCGCTTGTGATTGGCGTGAGCCCGCTGGTGTCGACGGCGGCAGCGCGCAAAGGTCCCGGCAGGGCCGCCAACCCGGCAAGACCAAGGGCAGTGGCAGCGAAGCGGCGGCGGTTCGGGCGAAGATCGATCATCACCCAAGCCTCGCAGCTTGAGTCATAAAAGCAAGAGGGGGCGCCGCCAGGCCGGCGACGCCCCCACGTTTCAGAAATCCTGACGGATCAGAAATCCTTGCGGAGCGTCACGAAAAACTGGCGCGGCGCGGCCGGCAGCAGCGTCTGGTTGTCGCCAGAGAAGCCGAAGCCGTTGGAACCGATGGTGGCGACATAACGGCGATCGAACAAGTTGGTGACCGTGCCTTCGATCGCCAGATTGTTCAGCCAGCGATTGTCGCTGGAGAAGCGATAACCGAGCTTGCCATCGACCACGACGCGGCCGGAGACTTCGCGATCGTTGGAGAAGGTGAAGAACCGGCCCGACATGGCGTTGGCATTGGCGCGACCGTAAAAGGCGCCATCGTCATAGGCCAGTTCCAGGTTGGCGATGCTGCGCGGGCTGTCGACCAC
>JAIXPM010000356.1 GCA_027486275.1 Sphingomonadales bacterium
AAGCGATTATCGGCATCCGGTTCCGGGCTGCGGCGGCCATCGGGGCCTGGCTGGCCAAGCCGCATGCCCTGCGCCACCACGCCGGCGGGCGTGATCTCGGCCGGGGCTGCGAGCCAGACAAACTCCACGCCCTCTTCCTCGGCATTGGCGACTTCGCGGGCCGAACCCGGCATGTTGGCGCGATCACGGCGATAGAGGCATTTCACGCTGGCGGCCCCCTGGCGCACGGCGGTGCGCACGCAATCCATCGCGGTGTCGCCGCCGCCGATCACCACGACATGCTTGCCCGCCGCATCAAAGGTGGCGGCATCCGGCAACGCATCGCCAAAGCCCGCCTTGTTGGCAGCGATCAGATAATCCAGCGCTTCCATCGTCGTGGGGCCATCGGCGCCCGGCACTTCGACCTGACGCGCCTTGTAGACGCCAGTTGCGATCAGCACGGCATCGTGCTTCGCCCGCAGATCGGCCAGGCTGGCATCGCGCCCCAAGGCGAAATCCTGGTGGAAATGCACGCCGCCCTCGCGCAGCCGCTCGACCCGGCGCATCACTACCGGCTTTTCCAGCTTGAAGCCGGGAATGCCATAAGTGAGCAGGCCGCCGGCGCGATCATGCCGGTCATAGACATGCACATCATAGCCCTTCACCCGCAGCGCTTCGGCGGCGGTCAGCCCGGCCGGGCCGGCGCCAATGATGGCGACGCTCTGGCCCGAACGGTCAGCCACCGGCTGCAGGGGCTTCACCCAGCCCTGTTCCCAGGCGTTGTCGGTCAGGAATTTCTCCACTGAACCGATGGTGACGCTGCCGAACCCGGGCTCGATCACGCAATTGCCTTCGCACAGCCGGTCCTGCGGGCAGATGCGGCCGCAGATTTCCGGCATGGCATTGGTGGCGGCCGACACTTCATAGGCTTCCTGCAAGCGGCCTTCCGCCGTCAGTTTCAGCCAATCGGGGATGTTGTTCTGCAGCGGGCAATGCACCTGGCAGAAGGGCACGCCGCACTGGCTGCAGCGCCCGGCCTGCTCCTCGGCCTTGGCAAGGATATAGGGGCGGCTGATCTCGAGGAAATCATGGGCGCGTTCATCGGCCGACCGCTTGGCCGGGTAGGCCTGGGTCCGTTCGACGAACTTCAGCAATTTTGTTGCGGCCATGGTCGCCTATCCTTTCGTTCGGATGCGCGAAACCACAAGCGCCGGCGCTTGTCACGTGAAAAGCAGCAAATAGGGCAATATGTCTGCCCTAAATCTGGTCAACCCTGCAGATTCGGGCGGTTTGGCCGGTGTTTTATGGCCGTTTCGGCCCTATCTCATCGCCAGCCACACCAGCGCGGCGCTGCCGGCGATGATTCGGTACCAGGCGAACGGGGCGAATCCAAAGCGACTGACCAGCGCGACAAAGCCCTTCACCACCGCCAGCGCCACCACGAAGCTGACGGCAAAGCCGATGCCGATGGCGCTGAGGTTCGACGCATCCAGGCTGTCGCGGTTCTTCCACAGCATCAGCACGGTGGCGCCCGATATCGTCGGCACCGCCAGAAAGAAACTGAACTCGGCCGCGGTCTTGCGGTCCACGCCCAGCATCAGCGCCGCCATGATGGTGGCGCCCGAACGCGACACGCCGGGGATCATGGCCACGCATTGGCCCAGCCCGATCAGCAGCGAATTGCGCGGGGTCAACGCCTCCACGCCGAACACCCTGGCTTCGCCCATGCGCTTTTCGATCACCAGGATCGCGATGCCGCCAACGATCAGCGAGACGGCAACGGTGGTGGGGCTTTCCAGCATGGCTTCCACCGCCTTGATGAACAGCACGCCCATGATCGCGGCCGGCAGGAAGCCCAGGAACACGTTGCGGATGAAGGCAAAGGCCGTCGGTTCCCGCACCAGCAGGCCCTTGGCCACGCCCATGAAGCGCCCCCAATAGGCGACCAGCACGGCCAGGATCGCGCCGGACTGGATGGCGATATCAAAGGTCGCGCCCGCTTCACCCGAAAAGCCGAGCAGCTCGCCCGCCAGGATCAGATGCCCAGTGGAGGACACCGGCAGATACTCCGTCAGCCCCTCGACAATGCCGAGCAGGACGATGGTGAAAAGATCGGGCTCATTCATGCGGCGGGTTTCGCAAAGCGTCCGCCACGGCGGAAGCGCGCCATCATTTCCGGGATGAACCCGGCCAACGGGGTCGCCGCGACACCCAGCGCCGCCAGGCCCGGCGTGCCGGGCGCGCAGATGTTGCCCTTTTTCAACATCGCCAGCTGGTCACTGTTCATCGGCATGAACGGCAAGATGTCGCCCATCTTGGCCAACAGGCCTGACGTGAAGTCCGACAATGGCACCACCGGCCGATCAAGGCCGGTCAGATCGGAAATCATCTGCAGGATGGCGGTGAAGCTCAGCACATCCGGCCCGCCCAGTTCAAAGGTGCGCCCGCGCGCCTCGCCCGATTGCAGCGCCGCCAGCACCGCATCAGCGACATCACGCACATAGACTGGCTGGAACAGGCTGTCCCCGCAGATAGCCGGCAAGATGGGGGACAATCGCGCCATGCCGGCAAAGCGATTGAAGAACTGATCTTCCGGTCCGGCGACCAGGCTGGGCCGCAGAATGCAAGCAAACGGCAGCGCGCTGAGCACCTGTTGCTCGCCCTCGCCCTTGCTGCGGGCATAGGCGATTGCGCTGGTGGCATCGGCACCGATGGCGGACATTTGCACATAGGCCTTTACGCCCGCCGCCGCCGCGGCCCGCGCCGCTCGCCCGGCGCCTTCGGCCTGCAGGCCGGCAAAGCGCTGGTCCCCGCTTTCGGCGAGGATGCCAACGAGGTTGACGCCCGCCGCCGCGCCGGCAAAGGCGGCGGCCATATCGGCATCGGAACGGATATTGCCGGTCACCACCTGGATCTGGCCAAGATCACCGAGCGGCTTCAGGTACAGCGCGCTGTCGGCATGGCGGGAGACAACCCGCACCCGGTATCCGGCCCGGGCCAGCGCCTCCACCACGTAGCGGCCGATGAAGCCCGCACCGCCAATGACGGTGACCAGCGCGCCGACAGGCAACGGAGAAGCAGTGCTTGTGCTGTGAAGATCAGTCATGCCGGCGATTTAGCTGCTGGCGCCGGCCTTGTCTTGGCTCATCTTGCCCCGCGACGCTGCTGCTGGCGGAAAAATCGCGATTGCCCGGCACAGACGATTGACATCACCCGATTCCACCCATATCAGCCGCCGCCTACCCCGTGCCCAGATGGCGGAATTGGTAGACGCACCAGCTTCAGGTGCTGGCGCTCGCAAGGGCGTGGAGGTTCGAGTCCTCTTCTGGGCACCATCACTCCGGCCGCCAGCGGCCGCCGGAGATTGAAAAACCTTCAAAATCAGCTGGGTCAGCTCTTGCGGTGACCGCCTGTGTTCGCCGACATCCGTCGGCAAGCGCAGTTTTCTGGGGCCTTCAGTACCATCGCCAAAACCCGTTGACTGCTGTCGAAGCTTTCGCTGTCCCTGGGCAAACGGCCAATCACCGCGGCGCCCATTTGGCAGGAGCGCGTGGACATGGCGCAATGGTGGGCGGACCATCTCGATATCCTCCGCAAGGGGGCGGAGGTGGTGCCAATGAGGGCAGTCAGTTACCGTCGGGTGGAGCATCCCTCCTTTGCTGCTACTTCCGCATTGCGCCCTCACTTCGGCCAATATGATCAATCGCATCCTAACCCAAAGCCGACACTGGTTCTTGGTGTTAGCCGGCCAATGACAGCGGTAGCCGCAGAAAGCGCCGACCCTGCGCATCGGGCGGCGGCAGCTCGCCGGCTGCGATATTCACCTGCAGGCTTGGCAGGATCAGCGTTGGCGGAGCCAGCGTTGCGTCTCGGGCCTGACGCATCGCGACAAAGCTCCGTGCATCAACGCCATCATGCACATGGATATTGCCCGCCTTTTGCGCGGCGACGCTGGTTACACAGGCATAGTCTGCGCGGCCGGTTGGTAGATAATCATGGCCAACAAAAATCCGGGTTTCGGGCGGGAGCGCCAGGATCTTCTGGATCGAGGCATGCAGCGTTGCCGCATCGCCGCCCGGAAAATCACAGCGCGCCGAGCCATAATCGGGCATGAACAGCGTGTCGCCAACAAAGGCCGCATCACCGATGAGATAGGTCAGACAGGCAGGCGTGTGGCCGGGCGTGTGCATCACGCGGATGGTCAAATTGCCCAGCGGCAGGGTGGCGCCATCTTCCACCAGAACGTCGAACTGGCGGCCATCGGTGGGCAAATCGTCCATGCCAAAGCGGGGTGCGAACACCTTCTGCACCTCGGCAATGCGGGCGCCGATCACCAGCGGTGCGCCACTTTTGTCCCGCAGCCAATGGCCGCCGGCCAGATGGTCGGCGTGGACGTGGGTTTCGAGGATCCAGCGCAGCTTGAGCTGGCGCCGCTCAACGACGCTGTACAACGCCTCAAGGCCGTTGTGTGAGACGCGGGCGCCCTTGGGTTCATAATCCAGCACCGCATCGATGATCACGGCCTCGCCCGTGTCAGGGTCGGAGACGAGATAGGTCCACGTGTTGGTCGCATGGTCAAAGAACGGAGTGACGTCAGGGCGGTTCATATC
>JAIXPM010000234.1 GCA_027486275.1 Sphingomonadales bacterium
CCGCTGCTGGTGGCACCCGCCTACGCCAGGGCGGCGCGCGCTGCGGGCGTGGTCATCAACGCCAACACCGGCCCGGCCAGTGTGCGGCGGGATGGGGAAGCCTATGTCGTTGAGGCCGGGGCCACGCAATGGCGCGCGCCGCGTATCGTGATCGCCGCCGGATCGCGCAGCGGCGAACTGGCTGCGCAGTTGGGCACACCGCTCGCCATTGATGCGGTACCGATCCAGGTCAGCGTGACCGAACCGGCCGCGCCTTTGGTGCCGCACCTCGTCTATTGCGCCGGGCAGAAGCTCACCCTCAAGCAAAGCCGCCATGGCAGCCTGCTGATCGGCGGCGGCTGGGATGCCGCGCTGGATGAGCAAGGCCGCCCGCAGGTCGATCCCGCCAATCTTGCGGCCAACCTGCGCGTGGCGCTCGCGATGGTGCCGGCCATCGGCAGCCTCAATATCGTGCGCAGCTGGGCGGCGTTCGTGAACGGCACCGATGATTGGCTGCCGATCATCGGTCCGTTGCCCGGCCATCCAAATGCCCATGTCTGTTTCGTACCGTGGGTCGGCTTTACCGGCAGCCCGGCGGCAGCGCGGCTCACCGCCGATCTCGTGCTGGGCCGGCCGCCGACGTTCGACCTGTCAATGGCCGCTTTTGCGCCAGCCTAACCGATCAACCCGCCGTCGATGATGTGGGTCTGGCCGGTGGTGTAGCTGGCCTCGTCCGAAGCGAGATAGACGGCCAGCGCCGCCACCTCCTCGGCCCGGCCCAGCCGGCCGGTCGGCTGGTTGGCAACGAAACGCGCCCGCACCGCATCGGGGTCGGCCTGGCTGGCGATCCGGCTTGCCAGCGAGGGCGTTTCGATCGGGCCGGGGCAGATGGCGTTGGCCCTGATGCCGCGGTCGGCAAAATCGGCGGCCACCGATTTGGTGAGGCCGATCACCGCCGCCTTGGTCACGCCATAGGCGCAGCGGTTGGGCCAGGCGCGGATGGAGGAGGCGACCGAAGCAATGTTGATGATATTGCCGCTGCCGCGCGCGATCATGCCGGGCAGCGCAGCGCGGATGGTGCGCATCATCGACGTGACGTTCAGATCCCAGGTGAACTCCCAATCGGCGTCGGTGATTTCGAGAATATTGCCCTGGTGGACAAAGCCGGCGCAGTTGAACAGCACGTCGGGCGCAGCGCCGGCCAGCGCCGCCGTCACCGCCGCCGCGTCGCGCACGTCCAGCCGGGCAATGGTGATCGACGGCGCTTCAGCCTTCAGCGAGGCCAGCGCCTCCATGTCGATATCGGTGGCCGTCACCACGGCGCCTTCGCGGGCAAAGGCCAGCGCGGTGGCCCGCCCGATCCCGGCGCCGGCGGCGGTGATGAAGGCCTGCTTGCCTGCCAATCGGCCCATGATGCTGCTCTCCCCTAATGGCGGATGATTGCCTGTATGAAGCTTTTCGTGCGCGGCTCTGCCGGCGTTTCGAAGATGGCGCTCGGGCTGCCCTGCTCCACCACACGGCCTTCATCCATCATCACCACCTTGGTGGAAATCTCGCGCACGAAAGCCATTTCGTGGCTGACCAGCAGCATGGTGATGCCGGTGCTGGCGAGGCTGCGGATGGTTTCCAGCACCTCCCCCACCCGTTCCGGATCCAGCGCCGAGGTGACTTCATCGAGCAGCAAGATCTCCGGCTGCATGGCCAGCGCCCGCGCGATCGCCACGCGCTGCTGCTGCCCGCCCGACAGCTGATCGGGATAGCTGCCGGCCTTGTCGGCCAGGCCCACGTTGGCGAGCAGATCGCGGGCGCGGGCTTCGGCCTCCGCCCGGGCGACACCCAGCGTGCGCACCGGGGCGAGCGTCAGATTGTCCAGCACGCTCATGTTCTGGAACAGGTTGAACTGCTGAAACACGATGCTCATGCGCCGGCGCAGCGCCTTCAGCCCGGCCTTGTCAGCATAATCCACCGCCTCTCCGCCGATGCGCACCGTGCCGGCGGTGGGCGGCGTCAGGCCGATCAGCACGCGCAGCAGAGTGGACTTGCCGGAGCCTGATGGCCCGATCAGGCTGACCACGTCGCCGCGCTCGGCGCTGAGGCTGAGGCCATCAAGGATGGTCTTGCCGCCATAACCGGCGCTGAGATTATCGATGTCGAGAAGCGGCAAGGCGGCTCTCCAGTGATGAGGCGATGCGGCCCAGGGGCCAGCTGATCAGGGCGTAGAGGACAAGGACGGCGCCAAAACCTGCCAGCGGCGAGAAGCCCTTGTTGACAAGGATCTTGCCGGCAAACGCCAGTTCGACAACGCCAAGATGGCTAGCGAGTGCGGTATCCTTCACGAACATCACCATGAAGGCGGCGGCCGGCGGCAGGATGACGCTCCAGGCCTGCGGCAGCACGACGTGGCGCAGCGTGTCGAACGCCGAAAGCCCCAGCACCTCGGCGCTTTCGATCTGCGGTCGCGGCACGGCATCAAGGCCGGCGCCGACGATTTCGGTGAGATAGGCGGTGGCGGCCAGCGTCACAGCGATGGTGGCGATGCCGAGCAGCGACAGATCGGGCGCAAAGGCCTGCACCGAAAACAGCACGAGGATGAGGATGACGAGGAAGGGGATGCGCCGAAACGTCTCGACATA
>JAIXPM010000147.1 GCA_027486275.1 Sphingomonadales bacterium
CCGGATGACAGCGGCCGCTGGTTCCGGCGCACGTTGGCGGTGATGGCCGGCATCGCTGTGGCGGTGGCGGTCTGGCAGTTGCAGCAGTTGGTGCTGGTGTTGTTTGCCAGTGCGCTGGTGGGGTTGATGCTCAGTGATTTTGCCGCGTTGTTGCAACGCCGGCTGCGGCTGCCGTTTGCGTTGGCGATTGCGGCGGCGATCTTGATCCCGCTTGCGGCGTTGGCCACCATTTTCGGGTTGTTCGGTTCCATGATGGTGGAACAGTTCATCATCCTGTCCGAACGCTTCCCCGCCGCGCTGGCGCAGGTGGAAAGCTGGGTACGCAGTTATTCCATTGGGGATGATCTCATTTCCCAGCTGACCAATTATGCGCCCAAGATGGAACAGTTGGTGGGCATCGTGCAGGCGACGCTGGCCAATGTTGGATCGGCGATCACCGGCTTTGCGGTCGTGCTGGTCGCGGCACTGTATCTGGCGGCGCAACCGCGGCTGTATATCGATGGCTTGATTGCCATGTTGCCATCGGAATCGCGGGTGCGGGCCAGTGAAACCGTGGCGGCGGTGCGGGCTTCGCTCACGGCCTGGCTGAAGGGGCAGGCCATTGGCATGGCGTTTGTGGCGGTGGGCACCTCGCTGGGCCTGTGGCTGGTGGGCCTGCCGTCGCCGCTGGCGATCGGGCTGGTGGCCGGGTTGTGCGAATTCGTGCCCTATCTGGGCGTCATTCTGGTGGCGGTGCCCACGGTGATCCTGGGTTTTGGCCAGGGCGCGGATACCGGCATCTTCACCATCATCGCGCTGGTGGTGGTGCAGCAGTTGCAGGGCAATGTGGTGATGCCGATCGCGCAGAGCACGTTTGGCGATCTGCCGCCGGTGCTCACCATTTTCAGCCTGATTGCGGCCGGCACGCTGATGGGCCCGTTGGGCGTGGTGCTGGCGGTGCCGCTCACGGTGGTGGGCATGGCGCTGTTGAAGGTGCGGTTGGCGCGTCTTGGTCGCTCTTCGCCGCTCACCGGCGGCTGACCCTCTTGCCACTCTGCGCCGGTCGTGGTGAAGACCGGCGCACATCATGTCCGATCCTTCCGCTCCCAATCCGGCTTTCCTGCTGATCGATCGCACCGCCGTGCTGTTTTGCGGCGTGGCGGCCGGCGTTGCCATTGGCCTGGCCTTTGCGCCGCAAATGAGCGCCTGGATGGCCGAAGGGACGCCGGTAACGGTGGCGGCCGCTGCTCCGGCGCAGGCGGTGGGCGCCGATGGTCTGCCGCAGGCCGTGGCGGCTGCGGCCGACGTGCCGCCTGGCCTGTCCCGCGCCGTTGCCGAAAAGCGCGCGTTCCGCATCGGCGTGTTTGGCGACAGTTTCGGCGATGGCCTGTGGGCGGCGCTCTATAACCAGTTGCCGCGCCGCGAAGCCTTCCAGGTGCTGCGCCATTCCGAACAGGCCACCGGTTTCACCCGTTACGCCCAGAACAATCTGGAAGATCGGCTGGCCGGCATCCTCGCCGAAGGGCCGGTGGATGTGGCGGTGATCAGTTTCGGCGCCAACGACACCCAGGGCATTTATGTGAATGGCAAGGTGGCGCCCTTGCTGTCGGCGCGCTGGAAGGCGGAAATCGCGGCGCGCATCACCCGTTATGTGAAGGCGCTGCAGGCCCAGGGCGCCAGCGTGGTGTGGGTGGGCCTGCCGGTGATGCGCGATCCGAAATATGATGCCCAGGTACAGGGGCTGAACGCGTTTTACGCGGGGCTGATGGCCGAACTGGATGTGCCGTTCATCGATACGCGTTCCGCAGCTGCCGATGAACAGGGCCGCTATGCCTCGCACCTGCCGGGCAAGGATGGCGTGCCGTGGCTGGTGCGTGCCGGCGATGGCATCCACATGAGCATGAAGGGCTACCGCCTGCTCACGGACTCATTGGCCACGCGCCTGCGCGCCTGGGGGCAGGCCGCCCGCGCCGGCAAGCCGGTAACAGCGGATCTGGTGCCGCCACCGGCCGCGTTGCCGCCTGAACCCGCGCCGCCAGCCGCCGTCAGCGAACCGTCAGCCGCCGCCAGCACGCCGCCAGCGCCCAGTCCGGCGCCGGACACCGCCGCGCCTGTTGCGGACACCGATTCAGCGCCGATGCAACTGCTGCCGCCGCAACCCGCGGCGCCGCCAGAGCAGACGCCGCCGCCGCCAGCCGAACCGCCCCGGCCCTGATGCCGGCGTTGCTTGCCTCGCTGGCGCTTGCCGCTGCGCCATGCCTGGCGGCGCTGTGCGGGGCCGAGCATCTGGCGGGCGTGCCGCTCAGCGCGGCACAGATGCCCACGGATCGCCCCGTGCATATCGTGCAGATCGGCGATTCGCACACGGCGGGCGATGCCATCACCGGCGCCCTGCGCGACGCATTGCAGGCGCGGCTGGGCAATGGCGGGCGCGGCCTGATGCCGGCCGGGCGCCCGCATGCCGGGGTGCGCCTGCGCGGGGTGAGCGTCTCCATGTCCGGGCCGTGGAGCGTACGTGGCCTGTTCGGCAGCGGGGCTGCAGAACCCTGGCCGCCGCGCGGTATCACGGGTTATACGGTCAGCAGCAGCGCGCCGGGGTCGGCGCTGGCGCTCTCCGCCGACGCCAGTTTCACCGCCTTTGGCCTGTGTGTGGCGGCCAGCCCCGATGGCCCGCGCCTCAATCTCACCCTTGGCACCGACACACAGGAACTGGCCTTTGCTGGCGAAGGCCCGCAGTGCCGCCGCATCGTGCCGGGCGCCGCTACCGACAGCGCGCGGCTGGAACTGGTCGGCGGTGAGGCGATCATCACCGGCTGGTGGCTGGAACGGCCAAGCGGTGCCGTCGTCTCCAATCTGGGAGTGCCGGGATCGCAGCTGCAATTCCTTGGGCGCGCCGATGAGGCGACGATCGCGGCGCAGTTCCAGGCGCTTCCGGCCGATCTGGTGATTCTGGCCTTTGGCACCAACGAAGGCTTTGCGCCCTTTTTCGACCCCACGCGCTTGGAAAGCCAGATTCGCGAACAGGTGGCGCGCATCCGCCGGCTGGCTGGGCCGGTGCCGATCCTGCTGCTTGGTCCGCCCGATGCCGCCAGCCGCAACCGTGAACTGAGGGACAATGTGGTGGGCGGCGCGCCCGGCGGTGCCACTGATTGCAACAGTGCCATCCAGGCTACCCCCGATCGCCTGCCGGTGGACGGTATCGACATCCCGTTGTGGAATGATGAAGGCGGTACGTTGGCGCCCGATCCGGTGACGCTGTCCGGACCGATGCCGCGTGCCGTGCGGCGCGGGCTGCCGCTGTTCAACCCGCCGGCCCTGACCGCAGCCAGCGCCGTGCAGCGCCGGGTGGCGGCCGATCTGGGCATTGCCTTCTGGGATTGGCGGGCACGGCAGGGCGGGGCCTGTTCGGCAGTGCGCTGGATGCAGGCCGGGCTGATGGGCCCGGATTTCATCCATTATTCCGCGGCTGGCGGCGCGGAAGTGGCCCGGCTGTTGTTGGCCGATCTGGATGCGGCACGGGTGGGCGGGCTGCACTGATGCTGTTCCCCACGCTGGATTTTGGCTTGTTCTTCCTGCCCGTGCTGCTGCTCGTCTGGACGGTGGGGCTGGCGTCGAACGAGTGGCGAAAGATCATCCTGCTGCTGGCCAGTTGGGTTTTCTATGGCTTCTGGGATTGGCGCTTCGTGGCGCTGCTGATCGCGTCGGCGGCGATCAACTGGGGCTGTGCGCAGGCCATTCAGCGCCGGCTGGATGATGGCCGCAGCGCTCAGCCCTGGCTGGGCATTGGCGTGGCGGCCAATCTCGCCATATTGGGGTTCTTCAAATATTTCGGCTTCTTCCTTGAGCAGTTGGCGCCCATCCTTGCCCGCGCCGGCTGGGGCCGCGATCTGCCGGTGCTGGAAATCATCCTGCCGGTTGGAATCAGCTTCTTCACGTTCCAGGGTATGAGCTACCTGATCGATATCGCCCGCCGCCAGACGGCGCCTGCCAGCTTCCTCGACATCACGCTGCTGATGAGCTTTTTCCCCCACCTCGTCGCCGGCCCGATCGTGCGCGCCAGCCACCTGGTGCCGCAATTCAAGGCGGTGCCAAGGCTGACACGCGGCATGGTGGCGACCGCGCTGATCCTGATCTGCTGGGGGCTGTTCAAGAAGACGGTGGTGGCCAGCGAACTCGCGACCGGTCTGGTGGACAAGACCTTCTTTGATCCTTCGGCGCAAACCGGCCTTGATCTCGCGCTGGGCGCCTATGGCTATGCCGTGCAGATCTACTGCGATTTCTCGGCCTATTCCGATATGGCGGTGGGGCTGGCGGCGCTGCTCGGCTATCGCTTCCCGCGCAATTTCGATCAGCCATACCGGGCCACCTCGCTGCAGGATTTCTGGCGGCGCTGGCATATCTCGCTGTCGAGCTGGCTGCGCGACTATCTCTACATCAGCCTGGGTGGCAACCGTGGCGGCGTTTGGTTCATCTGCCGCAACCTGATGATCACCATGCTGCTGGGTGGTTTCTGGCACGGTGCCAAATGGACCTTCCTGATCTGGGGCGCGCTGCACGGCGGCGTGCTGGCGATCGAGCGGCTGTGGCGCGAATGGCGGCCGGAAGGCTTTCCCGCGCTGCCCAAGCCCATCGCCATCCTGATCATCTTCCACATCGTGGTGGCCGGCTGGATCTTCTTCCGCGCCGACACGCTGGA
>JAIXPM010000171.1 GCA_027486275.1 Sphingomonadales bacterium
AGCGCCCGTCCAGCGCGGGCCAAGCGCTCGCCGGGCGCAGACAGCGAGCCCGGCAGCGCAATGCTGCCTCCGGCTGCCGGCTGAAATCCCGGTTGATACAAGCCCGATCCCCCAGTGCCGATGGCCAATCCGTCTTTACGAACGGTTAACTATCTACTCTTGCCGGATAAATTCGTTTCCGGCGTGTCTGTGGTTGATTTGCCTCTCGCGAGTCGCCGTGTCAATCCGGCAACAATCTGTGGGCAAGTCAACTGGGACGAGCCGCCGTCATTATACGGTCACTTGCGCCGCCGATTCACTCGTGTCACCTTCATGTCCATGCACAACCGCGCAGGCTGTACATGATGGGGTGGCCGCAGCGTCACCGGCAACGGGTGGGCCCGCCGGGCCCAGATCCTGATTGTTCCGGGTCCGATTGCCACAGGCCCTTGCCGCTGCGCCTGCCGCGCTCCAGATCTGACGGGTGAACCGGTTCATCGCCTCGCCCGCCAGCAATGGCAACAGCCGGATCACGGCCGTGCTGGGCCCCACCAACACCGGCAAGACACATCTCGCGGTCGAACGCCTGTGCGGCCACACCAGCGGCATGATCGGATTTCCGCTGCGGCTGCTGGCCCGCGAAGTCTATGAAAAAGTGGTGGCGGCAAAAGGCGCTGCCTCTGTCGCGCTTATCACCGGTGAGGAAAAGATTGTGCCGCCGGGCGCGCGTTGGTTCCTGTGCACGGTCGAATCGATGCCGCTGGATCGGGAAGTCGCCTTCATGGCGATCGACGAAGGCCAGATGGGTGCCGATCCCGAACGCGGCCATGTGTTCACCGATCGCCTGCTCAGGGCGCGCGGTTATGCCGAAACCATGATCCTGGGATCGGAAACGCTGCGCCCGCTCATCCGCAAGCTGATCCCGGAGGCCGAGATCATCACCCGGCCGCGCTTTTCCACGCTGGCCTATGCCGGGCCGAAGAAGCTGTCCCGGCTGCCGCGCCGTACCGCCATCGTCGCGTTCACCGCCGCCGAAGTCTATGCCATTGCCGAAATGCTGCGCCGGCAAAAGGGTGGCGCTGCGGTGGTGATGGGCTCGCTGAGCCCACGCACCCGCAACGCGCAGGTGGCCATGTACCAGTCCGGCGAGGTCGATTATCTCGTTGCCACCGATGCCATTGGCATGGGGCTCAACATGGACATCACTCATGTCGCCTTTGCGGCGCTGGGCAAGTTTGACGGCAAGCGCCAGCGTCGGCTGACCCTTTCGGAAATGGCGCAGATCGCTGGCCGCGCCGGTCGTCACCAGCGCGATGGCACGTTTGGCACGGTGCAACTGGGCAGCGAGGCCAATTGCAGTTTCACGCCGGAGGAGATCGAAGGGCTGGAGGAGCACCGCTTCGAACCGCTGACCCACCTTGTCTGGCGCAACACCGATCTTGATTTTTCCAGCCTGCCCAAGCTGGTGGCGACAATGGACGCCCGTACGCCGCGCCCCGAGCTGGTACGATCGGATGATGCCATCGATCTGGGCGTGCTCAAGCGCCTGGCTGGCGAGCCTTGGGTGATGGAGCGTGCCAGCAGCCGAACGCTGGGTGAACGCGGTCTGTTCCGCCTGTGGCAGGCGTGCAGCCTGCCCGATTATCGCAAGACCGGGGTGGAAGCGCACACGCGGCTGGTGGGGCGGGTGTTTCGCCATCTCACCGAAGGCCGCGGCCATCTGCCCGATGCCTGGATTGCGGCGGAAATCGCCCATCTCGATCGGATGACGGGTGATGTGGAAGCGATTGCCGATCGCATCGCGGCGGCGCGGACATGGACCTATATCGCGCACCGGCCCGATTGGCTCGACAATCCCGCGCATTGGGCAGAACGCACCCGTGCACTGGAAGATCGCCTGTCCGACGCGCTGCATGGTGCGCTAACCCAGCGCTTCGTTGATCGCCGCACAGCTGTGCTGCTCAAGGATCTGAGGGCGCGCGGGGTATCAGCCCACGTTCTGATCGAAGCCGATGGCGGCGTAGCGGTGGATGGCGAAGTGATCGGCCGCCTCGATGGTTTCCGCTTCACCGCCGATGCGGCAGCCCGCGCCGGCGAACAACGGCTGCTGCTGGCCGCGGCCGAGCGTCACTTGTCCCGCGAACTGGGCGCCCGCGCCAAGCGCTTGGCCGAAGCGGGTGACGCGGATTTCACGCTGGATTTCGATGGCAGCCTGCCGCCGCGCCTGTTGTGGCAGGGCGCGCGGGTGGCGGTGTTGCGCAAGGGCCGCGATGCGCTGACCCCGCGCGTGGAGCTTGATCGAGCCGTTTCAGCGCTCGGCCCGGATGATCGCCGCCGGGTGCAGGAGCGGCTGGAGCGTTTTGTGGGTGAAGCCATCGCCCATGTCGCGGCGCCGCTGGCCAAGGTGCAGGCGCTTCGCGCCGAGGTTTCCGCGCCGGCGCGCGGCCTGATCGTGCAGCTGGTGGAAGGTTTGGGCGTACTGGCCCGCGAGCATGTCGCCGAACAATTGGTGGGCGTGACCCGCACCGACCGGCAGGCGCTCAGCCGCTGCGGCGTACGCATGGGCCCGCTGCATCTGTTCGTGCCAGCGCTGCTGCGCCCGGAACCGACGCGCTGGCGCCTTGCCCTGTGGGCCGTGGCCAGCGAACTGACCAGCCTGCCACCGCTGCCGGCACCCGGCCGGGTCTCGCTGTCGGGCGCGGCTGTGGAAGCGCCGGCCAATGTGCTGCTGGTCGCCGGCTTCTGGCGGCTGGGCCAGGGCAAGGACGCGATTGCGGTGCGCATCGACATGGTCGATCGCCTGTCGCGCCATATCCACGAGCGTCGCGATGGCCGCGCCCCGTTCATGCCAGATCCCAATTGGGCCTCCACGCTTGGCCTGTCGCAGGATGGGTTGGCGCGGCTGCTGCGGGCATTGGGCTATCGCCCGCGCCTCGTTGATGGCGCGCCGCATTTCGCCTGGGCCGGGCCACGTCCCGCTATCCGCCGGTCAGCGCCGGCGGACGAAGTTGTTCCCCCGGCCAGAGGGAACGAGGCTTCGCCCTTTGCCAGTCTGGCCGCGATGATGAGGAGGTAGCATTTGGTCTACGGAGCAGGGTTGAGGCTGGACAAGTTCCTCTGGTTTGCGCGCCTGGCGCCATCCCGATCCCACGCTCAGGACCTGTGTGAAAGCCGACGATTGCGTATCGATGGCCGCGTGGTGGATCGAGCAGCGACATTGGTCAGGGCCGGAGCGGTGCTCAGCTGGCCACGCGGTGATGATGTGATCGTGGTGCGCGTGGAAGGCCTGCCGGATCACCGCGGCCCCTATGCCGAAGCCCGCGATTTCTACACCGATCTCACCCCCGCCAGAGCGGCGATCAACGCTGATGCGACCCTGTCTTCGCAAGATGCCCTCTTGCCAGAAGCCTTCGCCCTCGCCTAAGGCGCGAACATACACAGGGGTAACCAGCCTTTGGCGGCTGCTGCTGCCTTGAGGGGAGATTTATGGCCTACGTCGTCACTGAAGCGTGCATCAAGTGCAAGTACATGGATTGCGTCGAAGTGTGTCCGGTGGACTGCTTCTACGAAGGCGAGACCATGGTGGTGATCAACCCGAACGAGTGCATTGATTGCGGCGTGTGCGAACCGGAATGCCCGGCCGAAGCCATTCTGCCCGATACCGAAGGCGGTCTGGAAAAGTGGATGGAGATCAACGCCACCTACGCCGCCCAGTGGCCGAACATCACCATGAAGGGTGAGACCCCGGATGATGCCGATTCGCACAAGGGCGAAGACGGCAAGTTCGACAAATATTTCACGCCAACGCCCGGCAAGGGCTCGTAATCGCTCGCAAAACTGGTCCACTTTCGGCCTGAAAATGGCCGGAAGTGAGACTTTTTGACCCGAAACTGCCAATTTCGGCGGCGAGGGCAGCCATTGGCATGGCAATTGTGACAAGTTTCTGATACGATCCATTCTGTGGTCGGCGGTGATGTGCCTCCGGCCGGGTTCGCCGGTTCCGTCGCCAACTTCGCCAACCTGCCAGGCGGGCAACGGGCCAGGGTCATGCAAGACAGGCAGGCAGTCACGTCAACGGGTCGTCAGCAGGTCCCCGGCAGCGCCGCGCGCATGCCGGTACCGCGTGATTGATCCTGGCGGCCTGACAGAAAAAGGATACTGGATCTATGGCAATTGCCAAACCGCTCGGTTTCGAAGTCGGTGATTATGTCGTGTACCCCAAGCATGGCGTGGGGCGCGTGGTGGAAATCCAGAGCCAGCATATCGCAGGTGCGTCGCTCGATCTGTTCGTGCTGCGTTTCGAAAAGGAGCGGATGACGCTGCGCGTTCCGACCAACAAGGCGGAAGGCGTTGGCATGCGCAAGCTGTCGAGCCAGGCCACCATGAACGAAGCGCTGACCACCCTGAAGGGCAAGCCGCGCATCAAGCGCACCATGTGGTCGCGCCGCGCCCAGGAATATGAAGCCAAGATCAATTCGGGCGATCTGGTGAGCATCGCCGAAGTTGTGCGCGATCTGCACCGCGCCGAAGACCAGCCGGAACAGAGCTATTCCGAACGGCAGATCTATGAAGCTGCCATCGGCCGCCTCGCCCGCGAACTGGCCGCGATGGAGAACATCGACGAGCCGGCTGCTCAGCAGAAGATTGAACAAGTGCTTAAAGCGGCGTGAGCCGCTTCGGCGAAGCCAACACGGCTTCGCGATGACACAGGCGCCGCTTCCCACCCAGGGAGCGGCGCCTGTTTCGTAATAGACTTGCAGCCGTCCAGCCTTTGTGTATTAATACAGCAATACACAAGGAGCTTTTGCCATGATCCGCCCCGCCCTGTTGCTGCTCACCGCCGCCATTGCCGCCGTTCCCGCCAACGCTGCCGAACGCCGATTCGATGCCAGCGGCTTTGACAAGGTGGCCGTCGGCGGCAGCGACAACGTCTCGGTTCGCCAGGGCGATGGCTATTCGGTTATCGCCAGCGGCGAAGCGGCCGACCTCGACAAGCTGGAGGTGCGCGTTGAAAAGGGCGTGCTCCATATCGGCCGCAAGAAGGGCAATTGGGGTTGGGGCGGGAAGGACGTGAACGTCGCCGTCACGCTGCCGGCCCTGCATGG
>JAIXPM010000352.1 GCA_027486275.1 Sphingomonadales bacterium
ATGGCTCGCTGAACCTGCGCGGCCTTGGGCCCACCCGCACGCTGGTGCTGTTCAACGGCCGCCGCACCGTGCTGGCGCCGGGCGATGGCTTCATCGATACCAACCTCATTCCGATCTTTGCCTTGCAGAACATCGAAGTGCTGAAGGATGGCGCGGCCGCCACTTATGGTTCCGATGCCATCGCCGGCGTCGCCAACTTCGTCACCCGCAGGAACTTCAACGGTGTCATCATTCAGGGCGACCTGGATGCAATCAAAGGTTCCAAGGACAACTGGACTGGCTCGATCCTGGTCGGCAAGACCTTCGGCAAGGTCAACCTGATGGCCGGCTTCGGCTGGCAGCACCGCTCGGCGCTGCCTAACTATGCCCGCGAATTCAGCCGTACCCCCTATGCCGTCAACCCGTCGGGCTGGTCGGCGCTGTCCACGCCGGGCCTGTTTGCCGCATCCTATCTCAACAATGGCGCGATCCAGACGCAGACCGCCCGTGACGGCGGCAACGCCGGTTGCGCGGCCGTTGGCGGGGTCAATGACGGCTCGCTGTGCCGGTTCAGCTTCATCCCGTGGAACAACATCATCGAAGAGGAAGATCGTTATCAGGGTTATCTGCAGGCCGATGTCGATCTGACGGACCGCACCAAGGTCCATCTGGAATTCACCTATGCCCAGACTGACCTGAATTCACTGGGCTATTCCCCTTCATTCCCGCCCACGCAGGGTCCGCGCGGTTCCGGTTCGGCCAACGCGTTCACGGTGAGCCCCAACAACCCGGGCGTTCCGGCCTTCCTGGCGCAGAGTGGCCTCGCACCCTCCACGGCGGAGCGGCCGCTGGCAGCGGTGACGGCGGTGTTCTGGCGCCCGTTCGGTTGGCTGGGCAATCCCGCCGATCCCAATCGCGGCGCTGGCGTTGGCCAGGCCAACAACAAGTCCTATCGCGCATCGGGCGGTATCGAACATGAATTTTCCGATTCGTTCCGCGGCCAGCTCTATGGCACCTGGTGGCGGTCGGAACGCCGAACCTCAGTGCCCGATATGATCGGTTCGCGATTGCAGGATGCCCTCAATGGTTTTGGCGGGCCGAACTGCAACCGCGCCCTTGGTGTTGCGGGCCAGAACGGTTGCCAATGGTTCAATCCATTCCTGAACGCCGCCCAGCCTATCTCCATCCAGGGCCTGACCAATCCCAATTTCGTGCCGGGAGCGTCGAACACGCCAGAACTGGTCAATTGGGTGCATGTGAGGAACGGCACCTTCCAGGTGGAAGAGCAGACGGTTGTCGATCTGATCTTCTCGGGTGAAACCGGGATTGATCTGGGCGGCGGGCCGATCGCCTATGCCTTTGGCGCGCAGTATCGTGGCAACGGCTGGTCGAGCCGTCCGATCAACGCCGAATCCGATCTCAACGTGAACCCCTGCTTCCGCGAAGGCGATCGCGGGTGCGTGGGCACCCCGATCGAAGGCGTTGGCCCATTCATCTTCCTGGGCGGCACGCGCTTTGAACGCCAGACGCAGAACGTGAAGGCGATCTTTGCCGAAGTGAAGATCCCGATCACCACCACGCTGGAAGTCACCGGCGCTGCCCGCTTCGAAGATTATGGCGGCTCGGTCGGCTCCACGTTCAACCCCAAGGGCACGGTGCGCTGGAGCCCAACCGACTGGCTGGTGCTGCGCGGTTCGGCGGGCACCACCTTCCGCGGCCCGCAGGCCAACCAGGTGGCTCGCAACCAGATCACCAGCCTTGCTGGCATCCAGGCGGCGGCCAACAACTTCAAGTCGGTCGATATCTTCGGCAACCCCAATGATCTGGGTCCCGAAACCGCCTTCACCTACAACGTGGGGGCAGTGGTCTCCACCGGCGGCCTCACCGTTTCGGTCGATTACTGGAGCTTTGACTTCAACGACCGCATCACCACCACCCCGGCCCAGGCCATCGCCACCAGCGTGGCCAGCGGCGCCGTGGCGGCCAACGGTACCCGTCTTGCCAACTGCAGCAGCGTCTTTGCCAACCTGATCACCTTCCAGGGCGGTGCTTGCAACCAGGGCGTGACCACCGGGTTCGACATCTCCCGTGTCCGCACCGACTGGGTGAACGGCCCCGGCATCAAGACCAGCGGCATCGACGTGTCGGTGGATTACAACGTGGATGTTCTTGGCGGGAAGCTGAACATCGGCGGCCAGGGCAGCTTCGTGCTGGACTACACGTTCGAAGATTTCGTCTTCCGCGGCGTTCTGGTGCAGTCGGGCTATCAGGCCAAGGGCTTCACCAACTATTTCCGGGATCCGCTCACCATCTCGCCGTTCCGCGGCAATGCCTGGATCAACTACAATATCAGCGGGATCAATGCCCGCTATCAGGTGCGCTATGTCGCTGGCGTCACCGACGATCGCTGCGTCGGGCTGACCAACTGCACCGCGACCAGCTTTGGTCCGGTCAACTTCGGCCGCGAAGTCGAAAGCTTCACGCAGCACGACTTCCACCTGCAATATGATCCGCCGCCGATTGCCGGCGTGAGGACGCAGCTGCAATTCTCGGTCGAGAATTTCACCGACGCCGATCCGCCCGCGTCGCGTCTGGAGCCGTCCTACGATCC
>JAIXPM010000059.1 GCA_027486275.1 Sphingomonadales bacterium
GCCTCCGGCCCGGTTTCGGGGGTGGATCTGGGCATATTGGCGCGCAAGGGATCGCTGTTTGCGACGCGGCCGACGCTGTTTGATTATTATGCCACGCCGGAAGAACGGCTGCAGCATGCCGGGCGCGTGCTGGGCCTGATGGCATCGGGTGGGCTGAAGCTGGCGATCAACCAGCGCTACAAGCTGGCCAATGCTGCCAAGGCGCATGAGGATCTGGCGGCGCGGCTGACGACGGGTTCGACGGTGCTGGTTCCGTAAGAGGGCTTACATGCCCACCATCGGCTGCACGATGGGGGCGACTTCGTTGAAGCCCTCCCAGATCATCTTGAAGGCGACATAGACGATCACGACCAGGCCGACATAGGCGATCCAGCGGTAGCGCTCGATATACTGGGCGATGATGTTGGCGGCGATGCCCATCAGCGCGACCGACAGCACCAGACCGGCGATGAGGATATCGGGATGTTCGCGCGCAGCACCGGCGACGGCGAGCACATTGTCGAGGCTCATCGAAACGTCGGCCAGCGCAACGCTCCACGCGGCGGCGGCGAAGCTCTTGGCCGGCGGCGGTGCATCGGTGGCGACGAAATCATCGCTGTCGCTGCCCGGCGCGTCGATCAGAGCGCTGCGCGGGTTGATTTCGCGCCACATGCGCCAGGCCACCCACAGCAGCAGCAGCCCGCCGGCGAGGATGAGGCCGACGATCTGCAGCAATTGCGTGACCGCAAGGGCAAAGATGATCCGCAGCACCAGCGCAGCGATAATGCCGATCAGGATGACCTTCTTGCGTTGGGCCGCCGGGAGGCCGGCTGCGAGGGCGCCGACCACGATGGCGTTGTCGCCGGCCAGCACGACGTCAATCAGCACGACCTGGCCAAACGCGGACAGGGCTTCGGGGCTGAGCAGGTGGGCGATGTCCATGGCGGGCATGTAGGGTGTTGCGGGCCGGAGTGCCAGACTATTTGGGATTCGCCAGCACCATCACCAGATCGGAAAGATAATCGCGGCCCTGCATCAGGCTGCGCACGCTGATACGTTCGTTCAGGCCGTGAATGCCGTTGCCATCGGCATCGATCATCGTGCCGGGGGCGCCGTACACCGGGATGCCGATCGGGGTGATGTAGATGGCATCGGTGGCGCCCGTGCTCATCATGGCCAGCATCGGCACGCCGGGGAAGTGCCTGGCGGCAACGCTGGTCATCGGGCCGATAATGGCTGGGTTCATCGGGGTGGGCTTGGCCACCGGGCGGATCGGCGGTTTCAGGCTGACGTTCACCTTGGCGTTGGCGATGACCTTTTCCAGATCGGCTTTCAGTGCATTGGGATCGGTGCCCGGGAACATGCGGCAGTTCACGTTGGCGCGGGCGCGCTGGGCCAGGGCATTTTCGGCGTGGCCGGCTTCCAGCAGAGTGGTGACGCAGGTGGTGCGCAGCACACTGTGATTGGTCGGGTCCATCGAAACGATGCGATTGGCTTCCGCATCATTTGGGTTGGTGAGCAGGTGGGCCATGGCGGGGCCAACCGGATTGGGCATCACCTTCGCCAGCGTGGTGAAATAGGTGCGGGTGGTATCGGTGAACTGCACCGGGAATTCGTGCCTGTTCACGGCGACCACGGCGGCGGTGAGATCGGTGATGGCGTTATCAGGGCGCGGCACGCTGCTGTGGCCGCCGGGGTTGGTGGCTTCGATCCAGAAATTCTGCACCGTCTTTTCGCCCACCTGCACGGCCAGGCCCTGCGGCTTGCCATCGGGGCCGTTGCGGCCGCCGCCGCCTTCGTTCAACGCGAATTCGGCCATGATCAGTTCGGGGCGGTTCTTGGCCAGCCAATCCGCGCCGTTGAAGGCGTAGGTCGTCTCCTCCCCGCAGGTCAGCGCCAGCTTGATGGTGCGTTTTGGCGCCTTGCCGGCCTTCATGCGGATCAGGAGATCGGCCCAAATGCTGGCCTGCGCCTTATCGTCGAAGGTGCCGCGGCCATAGAAATAGCCGTCTTCCTCGATCAGTTTGAACGGGCTGCGCGTCCAGTCTTCCGGCTTGGCGGCGACCACATCGAGGTGGCCGAGCAGCAGCATCGGTTTCACCTTCGGATCGCTGCCCTTCAGATGGATAACGATGCCGCCATCCTTGGGGAACTCCGGCACGCTGAACTGGGTGATGTCGGAATCGCCGAAGCCTGCCGCTTTGAAGCGCACGGCGAGTTTTTCGGCTGCCTCGGTGCAGCTGCCGGTGGTGACGCTGGTGTCGGTCTCCACCATCTCCTTGAACAGGGCCCGAAATTGGGCCTCGCCCGGCTGCTGGCTGACATATTGGGCCTGAGCTGCGGTGCCAGCGAACAGGGCAGCGGTGAGGAAGAGCGCGCGCATCGGTTTATCCTTACTTGGCAGCGTAGGCGGTGATCAGATCGAACAGATAGTCGCGTTCCTTCATCACGCCTGCGACGGAAATCCGCTCGTTGAGGCCGTGGACGCCGTTGCCATCGGGCATGCCGAAACGGCCCGGCATGCCATAGGTGGGCATGCCGGCGGCGTTGAGATAACGGCCATCGGTTGCGCCGGTGCTCATGGTGGGGATCAGCGGGATGCCGGGGAAATGCTTGGTGGCCAGCGCGACGGCGGGCCCATAGACCATGTCCGACAGCGGCGGCGGCGGCGCGGCCTTTTCCGGATTTTCCGAAGCGCGCGGGGTGACGGTGATGGTGGGGTCGCCCAGCCGCTCCACGATTTGCCCGCGCACCTTTTCCACGCTCTCACCGGGGAACATGCGGCAGTTCACATTGGCCTGGGCGCGCTGCGGCAGGGCGTTGCGGGCGTGGCCGGCGTCCAGCATCGTCGCCACGCAGGTGGTGCGCAACGTGCTGTGCCAGCCCGGATCCTTCGACACGATGGCTTCGGCAGCCGCGTCGGCCGGATTGGCGAGCAGGGTGCGGATGGCGGCCGCCGTGGGCGCATCGCTCAGCTTGGCCATCTCGGCGAAATAGGCGCGCGTCGTGTCCGACAGGATCACCGGGAAATCATTCTTTGCCAGGTTCACCAGACCGGCGGCGAGTTCATTGATCGCATTGTCCGGGCGCGGCCGGCTGCTGTGGCCGCCGGGGTTGCGGGTTTCCAGAGTGAAATCCTGATACACTTTCTCGCCGGCCTGGAAGGCGAGGCTGATCGGCTTGCCGGTCGCGTCGGCCTTGCCGCCGCCGCCCTCGTTCAGGGCAAATTCCGCATCGATCCAATCACGATGCTCCTCCACCAGCCACTTGGCGCTGTTGTAGGGCCCGCCCTCCTCACCACAGGTCAGCGCCAGCTTCACGGTGCGCTTGGGCGCCTTGCCCTGCTTCAGCCGGATCATGGCATCGGTGAAGATCGCGCCATGCGCCTTGTCGTCGCTCACACCGCGACCATAGAAAAAGCCGCCCTCCTCGATGAAGGTGAAGGGATCGCGCTCCCAATCGGCGCGCTTGGCCTCCACCACATCGAGGTGGGAGAGCAGCAGGATCGCCTTGGCCTTTGGATCACTGCCCTTCAGCGTGGCCACCATCCCGCCATCCTGCGGGCGTTCTGCGGAACCGGGGAACAGCTTGATATCGGCATCGGTGTAACCGGCGGCCTTCAACCGCGTCGCCATCCGCTCGGCCGCCAGATTGCAGCTGCCGGTGGACACGGTGGTGTTGGTCTCCACCAGCTCCTTGTAGAGCGCGCGGAACGCCTGCTGGTCGGGCCGCAGCGCCTGAGCGCTGGCCGGAACGGCGATGGTGGCGGCCAGAAGTGCGGCGATGAATGTGCGCATGATGTTTCCCCTTGTGGCCGGCATCAAAGCGGGGCGGCTGCGGGATGGCAAGGGGCAAAGGCGATAGGAAGAAATGACCTCCGGCGGGCAGGGCCTGAGGCCCTGCACCCACTTTCGTTGTTTCAAGCCTGTCGCACGAGGTCGTCGTTGTACTGGCTGTGAGAAATGGGTCGCCGAAAACCAACGGGTGCAGGGTCTGCGACCCTGCCTGCCGGAGGCCCCGGCTTTTCCCTTTCCCTTCAGCGCACAAATACACGCCGGGACAGGCTGCCCGGAATGCCGGACGAACATCGCCGGCCTTTGGAACTTCTGCGCGCGGCACGGGTTTGATGGTCATGGGAAAAGGAGATTTCACCATGACGGATACAAGCACACGCACGATGGGACGGAAGATGACGATCGGCAACGGCGGCACATCGGCCTTGATGGCCGGGGTGGCTGGTTTCGGGCTGGGCATGATGGTTTCGGCGGGTCGCAAGGCGGCGTCGCAAGCGGCGACCTTTGCGGCGGGCGATTGGTTCGAAGGCCTGAAGGCCGAGCATCAGGCCGCGCGAACGCTGCTGGAGCAGTTGGCGGTCACCCGGGAAGAGGATGTGGCCAAGCGCGCCGCGCTGGTGCTCGAACTGCAGTATGCCATGGGCAAGCACCAGGTGCAGGAAGAATATGTGATCTACTGCGTGGTGGCCGAACATGGCCAGAGCGATGTGGCCGAAGCGCTGAACACCGATCATTTCGA
>JAIXPM010000285.1 GCA_027486275.1 Sphingomonadales bacterium
CCTCGCCGCCCCACCGCCATACGGCGGGAGCAGAATCTCGCGCTGGTTTCGGCCGTGGTGTCGGGCGGCGTGATCGCGGCCGGGCTGATCCTGCTGCTGGTGGCGCGCGTGAATCCCGAAACCGCCAGCGGCGTGCGCGCGGCGGCCACCGATATTGTCGCACCCTTGTGGTCGGTGGTGCGCGCGCCGATCGATGGCGCGGGCAAAGTGGCTGGCGATTTCGGCGATTATTTCGGCGCTGTCTCGCGGGCCGACCAGCTGGAAGCCGAGCTGGACAAGGCCAATGCCCGGCTCCGCACCGCCCGCAACGGCCAGCGCGAACTGCAGCAGTTGAAGCGGCTGATGGCGGTGCGGGAGCCCACGCGGACGGTGCTCGCCACCACACGCATCGCGGCAGCCACGTCGGGCAGCGTGGCCCGCACCGCCATGCTGGCCGTGGGCAGCGGCGATGGCATCACCCGGGACATGCCAGTGATCGGCACCGACGGCCTGGTCGGCCGCACACTGGAAGTCGGCCGCCAATCGGCCCGGGTGCTGTTGCTCACCGATCCCCTGTCGCGCGTTCCGGTGATCGTCGAGCGCACCGGCCAGGCCGGGCTGGCTGTCGGGCGCAACCTGCCCACCCTGCTGCTCACCGATCTCATCGGGCCGGAACTGGCACTCGTTGCCGGCGATCGCATCGTCACCTCGGGCGACGGCGGTGTCTATCCGCCGGGCGTGCCAGTGGGCGTGGTGGTGGATCCCCGCGCCGATGGCCCGGTGATCCGCCTTGCCACCAGCCCGCTGGGCGGCGGCTTTGTCACGGTGGAGAGCGGCTGGCTGCCCATCCCCGATACCCAGCCGCAGGGCCCTGTATTCGATGCACCGGTGCCGGTGGAGGCCCGCACAAGGGGCGCACCACCACCGCGCCTGCGCACCAGCGAACCGCCGGCGAATTGATCTGGCCCGCCCGTGATCGCCACCCCGCCTCCCCCCGCCCTGCTGATGACCCCGGACGAACGCCGGCGCTGGTATCTGTCGTTGTGGCGCTACGCCGTTCCGGCACTGGCCAGCATGGCGTTGCTGGTGCTCATGCTGGCCCCGCTGCCGATCAGCCTGCCGGCCATGCCGCATCTGGCCCTGATGGGCGTGCTGGTTTGGGCCATGCTGCAGCCGGGGCTGATGCCACCGTGGCTGGCCTTCTGCATCGGCATGCTGGCCGATTTGTTGTTCGGACAGCCACTCGGGGTCAATGCCACCCTGTTTGCCGTCGCCACCGGCGTGATGCGGATGACCGGCCGGGTATTTGGCCGCCACGGATCGCTGTTTGATTGGCTGCTGGTGGCTGGCGTGCTGCTGGGCTTTGCGTTGCTCACCGGTCCGCTGATGGCGCTGGCCGGCCGGCCGACCACGGCGCTGCCGCTGCTGTGGCAATGGCTCACCAGCGTGGCGGCCTGGCCGTTGGTGGTGCGCCTGTGCGCCGCCATTCAGCGCAAGCTGGCGGCCTCTGCACCCCATTGGCGCCATGGATGATCCCGTTCGCCGCATGGCGTTTTCGCGCCGCGCGCTGCTGCTGGGCGCCGGCATGGCCGGCACCGGTGCGCTGCTGGCCGGGCGCATGGCCTGGCTCGCCGTGTTCGAAGGCGAGACCTACCAGCTGCGCGCGCAGGCCAACCGCATCCAGGATCGGCTGATCCCGCCCCGCCGCGGCTGGATCGTCGATCGCCAGGGCAAGCCCATCGCCATGAACCGGCCCGACTATCGGCTGGAACTGCGGCCGGCCGAGGTGGAAGACCTTGATGCGACGTTGGTCGCCATTCGCGCCGTGCTGGATATCGATCTGGCCGAAGACGCCCGCATCCGCGACGACTGCGCCACCCAGCCCAGCTTCATGCCGGTGGTGGTGCGCCAGAACCTCAGCTGGCGGGAGTTTTCCGCCTGCAATGTCCGCCTCGCCACCCTGCCCGGCGTCACCCCGGTGCAAAGCTTCTCGCGCTTCTACCCAGAGGCCGATCATTTCGCCCACCTTGTCGGCTATGTCGGCGCGCCAACCCCGGAACAATATCGCGAGCAAAAGAACCCGCTGCTGATCTATCCGGGCTTCCGCATCGGCAAGGACGGGATCGAGCGTTTTGCCGACAAGCAGCTGCGCGGCACGGCCGGCTCTTCCCGCGTGGAGATGACGGCCCGCGGCGAACTGGTGCGCGAACTGGGCACCAATGCCGACACGCCCGGCGACACGCTGCGCCTCACCATCGATCGCGATCTGCAGGATTATGCCGCGCGCCGGCTGGGGGACAATTCGGCCAGCGTCATCGTCATGGATGTCATCACCGGCGACGTGCTGTGCATGGTCTCCATGCCGGCCTATGATCCCAACATCTTCTCGCGCCGTGTGCCAGCCCGGTTGTGGAACGCGCTGCAGAAGGATGATCACACCCCGCTCTTGAACAAGAGCGCCATGGGCCTGTATCCGCCCGGTTCCACCTTCAAGATGGTGACCACGCTGGCGGCGCTGGAAGCGGGCGTTGATCCCGGCGACACAGTGGGCTGTTCGGGCGCCTATCGGCTGGGCAACAACACTTGGCACTGCCACGCCCGGCGCGGCCATGGCGGGGTCAACATGCACCGGGCCCTGCCGCTGTCCTGCGATACCTATTTCTATGTCATGGGGCGCAAGGTGGGCATCGATGCCATCGCCACCATGGCGCGGCGGCTTGGGCTGGGCCAGGACTATCCGCTGCCGCTGCCCGGCCAGGCCAAGGGCATCGTGCCCGACAAGGCGTGGAAACAGCGGCGCTACGGGAAGGACTGGCGCGAAGGCGAAACCCTCAATGGCGCGATCGGCCAAGGCTATATCGTCACCAACCCGCTGCAACTGGCGGTGATGAC
>JAIXPM010000213.1 GCA_027486275.1 Sphingomonadales bacterium
ACCCAGTTCACGCCGCGGCTGGACGAAGGCTCGATCACCACCATGGTCTACAAGCCGGTGGATATGAGCCTGGAGAAGAGCCTGGCGCTGGAGATCGCGCTGGAAAAATCGCTGCTGCAGAAATTCCCGCAGATCACTGCCGTGTTTTCGCGCATCGGCACCTCGGCGGTGGCCACTGATCCGATGCCGCCGAACGAGAATGATCTCTATGTCAGCTACAAGCCGCTGAGCGAATGGCCGGCCGACGGGCCGCAGAGCAAGGTCGCGTTACAGGATGCCATCGAAGCCGAAGCCCGCCGCCAGTTTGCCGATCAGAGTTTCCTGCGCGGCCAGCCGATCGAGATGCGTTTCAACGAAATGCTTGAAGGCACGCGCGCCGATCTGTCGGTGAAGGTTTTCGGCGACGACAATGACCGGCTGGAACAATTGGGCGGGCAAGTGCTGAACGTGCTGAAACGTCTCCCCGGCACGGCACAGGCCGAATATGAAGTGGATGGCCGCACCCCCAGCCTGGTGGTGCGGGTTGATCATGACGCGCTGGTGCGACTGGGTCTGGGGGCGGACGAGGTGAACCGTGCCATCAGCACCGCGCTGGCGGGGCAGGAAGTGGGGGCCATATTGGAAGGCATCCGCCGCCACGGCATCGTGGTGCGCCTGCCCGATTCCAGCCGCGCCTATCTCGATACCATCCGGGCGCTGCCGCTCAGGGTCGGGCAGGCCGGGCTGCTGCCGCTGGGCCGGGTGGCAAGGCTTGAGGAAGTGCTGGCGGTGGAGCCGGTGCGCCGTGACAATGGCCAGAAGCGCGCGGCGCTGCTGGTCAATCTTTCGGGCAGCGATATCGAGGGTTATGTCGCCCACGCCAAGGCCGAGATGGCGAAGGCGGTGGCGCTGCCCGAAGGCTATCGCATCGAATATGGCGGCCAGTTCAAGCAGTTGCAGGAAGCCAAGGCGCGGCTTGCGGTGCTGGTGCCGGCGTGTCTGCTGCTGATCCTCGTGCTTGTCTATGGTGCGCTGGGCTCCGTCTCCCAGGCGCTGATCGTGTTTGCCGGCATCCCGCTGGCGGTGACGGGCGGCGTGTTTGCGCTGGCCGTGCGGGCCATGCCCTTCTCGATCACGGCGGCGATCGGCTTCATCGCGCTGTCGGGAATCGCGATGTTGAATGGCCTGGTGATGGTTGACCACATCAACCATCTGCGCGGCGAAGGCATGGCCAGGGACGATGCGGTGCGCGAGGGCGCCATGGACCGGCTGCGGCCCGTCATCTCCACCGCGCTGGTCGCCAGCATCGGTTTCCTGCCGATGGCGATCGCGACCGGCGCCGGGGCAGAGGTGCAGCGTCCACTCGCGACCGTGGTGATCGGCGGCATCCTCTCCTCAACCCTGCTTACCCTGCTGCTGTTGCCGGCACTGTATCGGCGCTTTGTGAAGGGCTGACCCTTGAGGAATCACCTCGGTCAGCCTACATGGGTACTGCCGGCTTGCCGGATATGGCGATAAATGATGCCGTGAAATAGACGCAGCGGACCCGGGGGCAGTACCCGGCGGCTCCACCATTTCTTCAACCCGTTGTCGGGGCGATGCATGGGGCCGAACCAGAATCGACGTGTGTTCAAAGACGATGTTTTTGCCCGGCCTGAATGAGCCGTAAAACCGTTCAAAACACCATAAATGCCAACGACAACGAGGCATTCGCAATCGCAGCGTAACCCGGTCCTCACGGACTGAGTTTCACTGGCCGAAAGCGCGGTACGGGCCACACCGGGCAACAGAAGTGGATTCCAGCGGCCCGAGGGGGGCCGGGCAACAGAACCCCCTCACCAATTTGCACAATCACGGCTCCCCGACCCGCACGCGACTCTGGGGGGCCGGGCAACACAACCCCTCACTTCTCCGTTTGCGTGATCACCTCGTCGAGCCGCGCCAGCGGCAGGCCCCATTTGCGCACGATCATCACATTGTGCAGCACGTAGCCGCCGGGCTGCAGCGCCAGCCATTGATCGGCGCGCAGGCCGCCCTTCATGATGAAGCGCAGGTGCAGGCGATTGCCCTCGATGCGACCGGTCACTGGCCCGGCAGCATCGCTCAGGCTGCCGGCGACACCACTCGGCCCACCACGGCGCAACTGCCATTGCCGCTGCGTCGCCGGCTGGCCCGCCAGCGTCACCGTCTGATCGAGGATGAGGCCGCCACCGCAGCCCCAACGCCCAACGCTGGCCACCGTCACGGCGCGCGGCCGGCGCAGGGCGATCTTCAGTGTGCCTTCGCCTCGGCTTTGACCGGTAAAGAAGGCCAGCGCGTCAAGCGCGGGCGCGTCGGCCCGGGCCGGCGGCAATCGCCCGGTCGAAACACAGCCTGAAAGGCCGGCGAGCAGGGCAAGGGCCGCCGCCATTCGTCCGGTGTTCCCGCATTGCATCCTGTTTCCTCCCCCAAACGCTGCCAAATGCCAGCGAAGATACGCGCGACCCGGCTGCGGCGATGTCATCCACCACTGCGGCGGGCATATCGCTTGACCTTGGCCCCCCTTGACCTAGACAACGCCTCGCGCCAATCGGAGGCGACATTCCCCCCGCGTTTTTCAGCCAAGGCTCAGCTCTCGTGAACGACACCACGCCCGACAGCCTGATCCCCTATGACGACATCGTCCAGGATGCGCTGCGCGGTGTGGTCAGCCGCGTGTTGCAGCGCATATCGGATGAAGGTGGCCTGCCCGGCGGTCATCATTTCTACATCGCCTTTCGCACCCGCGCGCCCGGCGTTTCCATCCCGAAACATCTGATGGAGCGTTATCCGGACGAGATGACCATCGTCATCCAGCATCGTTACTGGGATCTGATCGTGGCCGATGATCATTTTTCCATCGGGCTCAGTTTCAACCAGATGCCATCCAGCCTGGTGATCCCCTATGATGCCATCGTTGGCTTTGTGGATCCCGCGGTGAATTTCGCCCTGCAATTCGCGCCCAAGGATGGCGAGGGGCCGCCACCCGAAACGCCGCCGGAAACGCCGCCGCCCGAACCTCAGGATGAAGGCAGCAACGTCGTCACCCTTGATCGGTTCCGCCGCAAGTGACGCAGTTTGCCCGCACCGGCGCGCCGGCCCGCAGTCCACTCCGGCGCGGCTTGATGTTCGTGCTGTCCTCTCCCTCGGGTGCCGGCAAGACCACCATGTCGCGCGCGCTGATGGCCGAAGACAGCGGCATCACCATGAGCGTTTCGGCCACAACGCGCAGCCCACGTCCCGGTGAAGTGGACGGCGTGGATTATTATTTCGTATCGCACGACCAGTTCCAGTCGATGGTCGAAGAAAACGCCCTGCTGGAATGGGCGACCGTGTTCGGCAACCGTTATGGCACCCCGCGCGCACCGGTGGAATCGGCGCTGGCCGATGGCCGCGACGTGCTGTTCGATATCGACTGGCAAGGCACCCAGCAGTTGCAGCAGACCGATGCGGCATCCGATCTGGTGCGGGTGTTCATCCTGCCACCGCATCTTGAGGAGCTGGAACGTCGCCTCAAGAACCGCAACACCGATCACCCGGAAGTGATCGCCGATCGCATGGCCCGCGCCCGTGACGAGATCAGCCATTGGGGCGAGTATGATTATATCCTCGTCAACGATGATGCCGAAACCTGCCTGAACGAAATCCGCGCCATCCTAAAAGCCGAACGGCTGCGCCGCAAACGCCAGCTCGGCCTGGCCGGATTCGTGCGCGGCATGCTGGGCGAATGATGAGGCGCGCGCTGGCCCTGCTGGCGCTGCTGGTTCTGGCCGGCTGCAGCGGCAAGGATGAGGAGCTGCGCCCCTATGCCGTCGTGCGCCGTGCCGATGTGTGGCAGGCGGTGATCAAGGATCAGGATCGCGGCCGGCTGGCACGCCTTTCCGAAGCCTGGGATCAGGCCCGCGCCGATGTGGCCGAAGCCGGTGCCGCCGCCGAAATGGCCGCTTTGGGCCCGGTAACCGGCGATGCCATCACCACCAATCCGGCTTTGCCGACAGCAGGTGACCACCAGTGCCGTACCATCCAGCTTGGTTGGCGGCAGGGCAGCCCGCGTGTCAGCCCGGCGGTGCAGGCCAGTGCCTGGGCGCCGTGCCGGCTCAGCGCCGATGGCATCGTGCTGCGCTTTGAAACGGCGCCGGGGCCGCAGCAGTATCTGGGCACGCTCTATCCCGATGTCGATCGGCTGGTGTTTCTCGGCACGCTGCGGCTGGCCGGCGAGATGGGCCGGCTGCGTTATGGCGAGGATGGTGAACGCGACCAGCTGGGTGTCTTGCAGGCGGTCGGGCCCGGCCACTGGCGCATCGCGCTGCCGTGGCCGCGCTGGACGGCACGGTTGGTGCTGATCGAACTGCGCGCCGCCTGATCGTGCCCGCAGGCATTGCCGAATTGCTCAGCGCGCAGGGCTGGGCCTTCTGGGTCGCAGCACTGGTGGGCGTGACCATCCTGGGCCTCGCCAAGGGCGGCTTTGCCGGGCTGGGCGTGCTGGGTGTGCCGATCATGGCACTTGGCATGAGCCCGGTGCTGGCCGCGGCCATATTGCTGCCGATCCTGTTGGTGCAGGACGTGTTTTCGGTGAAGGCCTTTGGTGCCCACCGCGACGTTGCCATCTTGAAAATCATGGTGCCGGGCGCGTGCGTGGGCATCTTCGCCGGCTGGGCGCTGGCGCGGTTCGTATCGGTATCGGTGGTGGAAGCGGCGGTGGGCCTGATTGCCATCGTGTTTGCCATCCAGCGTATCCGCGCCGAACATCGCGGGGTGCCGGCGCGACTGGGGAGAGCGTGGGAGGGTGTGGCGATGGGCGCGGCGGCCGGCTTCACCAGCCAGATCGCCCACGCCGGCGGGCCGCCGTTCCAGATGCATGTGCTGCCGAAGAAGTTGCCGCGCGACATGTTCATCGGCACCAGCAGCGTGTTTTTCGCACTGATCAACTGGCTGAAAGTGCCCGCCTATTATGCGCTGGGTGCCTTCACGCCGGAAAATCTGTGGTTGGCCGCGGCACTGATGCCGGCGGCGCTGGCGTCCACGTGGGCCGGCACTGTGCTGGTGCGGCGTATTGATGGCCCGCGTTTCTATGCCATCATGCACGCGCTGATGATCTTGGTGGGCGGCAAGCTGGCGTGGGATGGCTTGTCGGCTCTGGTTTGAGGGGGAAAGAAGATGAAGACGATCCTGCTGGCGGCTGCCCTGCTGGCCACCTCCGCGGACGCTGCGCCGGTCGATCTGGTCGCGCTCTATAAGGATCTCCACGCCCATCCCGAACTGGGTTTCCAGGAAACCCGCTCGGCCGGCATCCTCGCTGCGGAAGCCCGCGCTGCCGGCTGGCAGGTGACCGAGAAAGTGGGCGGCACCGGTGTCGTGGCCGTGATGAAGAACGGCCCCGGCCCCGCCGTGCTGGTGCGCGCCGACATGGATGCGCTGCCGGTCAAGGAAATTACCGGCCTGCCCTATGCCAGCCAGGCCACCGGCCATTATGCAGGCGGCCCCGAAACCCCGGTGATGCATGCCTGCGGCCACGACATTCACATGACGGTGTGGGCCGGCGTCGTGCGCGCGCTGGCCGAGAAGAAGGCCGGCTGGCGCGGCACGGTGATCATGGTCGCCCAGCCAGCCGAAGAGATTATCCAGGGCGCGCGCGCCATGCTGGCCGACGGGCTCTACGCGCGTTTCGGCCGGCCCGATTATGCGCTGGCGCTGCACGATGGCACCGGCCCTGCCGGTACGGTTCAGGTCAATCTGGCCGCCAATGCCTCGGCGGCCGACACCGTGGACATCGAGGTGAAGGGCGTTGGCGGCCACGGCGCCTACCCGGCCGACACCAAGGATCCGGTGGTGCTGGCCAGCCGCATCGTGCTGGCACTGCAAACGTTGGTGAGTCGCGAGAATGATCCGTTCCGCCCGGCGGTGGTGACCGTGGGCAGCATCCATGGCGGCACCAAGCACAATATCATCGGCGAAAGCGTGCACCTGCAACTGACGGTGCGCAGTTTCGATGCCGGCGTGCAGACTCGCCTGATCGAAGGCATCAGGCGCATCGCCCGTGGTGAAGCGATCGCCGCCGGCCTGCCGGAGAGCCTCTATCCCGAGGTGACGGTGGACCCCAATGGCACCCAACCCACGATCAACACCACGGCGCTCGCCACCCGCATCAAGGCGCTGTTCCAGAAGACGCTGGGGCCAGACAAGGTGCTGGAAGGCAACCCGTCGATGGCGTCGGAGGATTATAACCAGTTCGGCCTTGCTGATCCGCGCATCCAGACGGTGATGTACTCGCTGGGCGCGGTGAACGCTGATGTGTGGGCCAAAGCGCAGCAGGACGGCACCAAGCTGCCCGGGCCCCATAATCCGCGCTGGGCGCCCGATCCGGCCCCCACCATCGCCACTGGTGTTGCCACCATGACCGACGCGGTGATGCTGCTGTTGCCCGCCGCGCGCTGATCCCGAGGAGACAGATGATGAAGAGCTTTTTTGCCAGTCTGCTGCTGGCGGCTGCGGCCCCGGCGTTCGGCGCCCCGGTTGATCTGGTCACCCTCTACAAGGATCTGCACACCCACCCTGAACTCAGCTTTCAGGAAACCCGCTCGGCCGGTATCCTCGCGGCCGAAGCCCGCGCTGCCGGTTTCGAGGTCACTGAAAAGGTCGGCCGCACCGGGGTGGTGGCGGTGTTGAAGAACGGCAAGGGCCCGACGCTGCTGATCCGCGCCGACATGGACGGGCTGCCGGTGAAGGAAGCCACCGGCCTGCCCTATGCCAGCACGGCGATGGGCAGTTATGGCGACGGCCCGATGACGCCGGTGATGCATGCCTGCGGCCACGACATTCACATGTCGGTATGGGTGGGCACGGCGCGCTGGCTGGCAGAGAATCGCAAGGCCTGGCGCGGCACCTTGGTGATGGTGGGCCAGCCGGCGGAAGAAGGCGGTGGCGGCGCGCGGGCAATGATCGCCGATGGGCTGTTCACGCGCTTTCCCAAGCCGGATTATGCGCTGGCCCTGCACGACAGCAGCGGCATCCCCGCCGGCACGGTGAGCGTGCCGCAATTCCGGGCGCTGTCCATCTCCACCTCGATGGACATGGTAGTGAAGGGTGTTGGCGGCCATGGCGCCTATCCGGCCAGCACGAAGGACCCGGTTGCGCTGGCGGGCCGCATCATCACGGCCCTGCAAACCATCGTTTCCCGCGAGAATGATCCGTTCCAGCCGGCGGTGATCACGGTGGGCAGCATCCACGGCGGCACCAAGCACAATATCATTCCGGACGAGGTGAAGCTGCAGCTGACGATCCGCAGTTACGACTCCAACCAGCAACAGCGCCTGCTGGATGGCATTGCCCGGGTGGCGAAAGGCGAGGCGATTGCGGCTGGTCTGCCCGAAGCGTTGATGCCGGTGATCAGCCACACCGGTTATGGCGTGCCGACCTTGAATAATCCGGCGCTGGCCGCCCGCATCAAGACGCAGTTCGAAGCCAAGCTCGGCAAGGCCCGGGTGGTGGATCTCGATCCGTCGATGGCTTCGGAGGATTTCCAGTATTTCGGTCTGGAAGCCAAGGCGCCGTCAGTGATCTTCTGGCTGGGCGGTGTTGCTCAGGCGCAGTGGGATGCGGCGCAAAAGGGCGGTCCGGCGATCCCGTCGCTGCACAACAGCGGCTGGGCCCCTGATCCGGCACCGACCATCGCGACGGGTGTGGAAAGCATGATAGCAGCCGTGGAGATGCTGCTGCCGGCCAAATAGCCTTATCAAAAGCGCCAAGCGCCGAATCGCCCCATCGGCGTGCTACAACTCTCCCAACCACACAGCTGGGGAGGCTGAGCCATGCGCGAATACACCAAATTCTATATCGACGGCCAATGGGTGGATCCGGCGGTGCCCAAGCGGCTCGACGTGATCAACCCGGCGACCGAAGCTGTGGCCGGCGTGATCTCGATGGGCAGCGCTGCCGATGCTGACCGCGCGGTGATGTCCGCCCGCAAGGCGTTTCCGGGCTATTCACAAACCAGCCGCGCCGACCGCGTTGAATTGCTGCAGAACATCCTGGCGAAATATCAGGAGCGTTTTGCCGAAATCGCCGCAGCCATCACCGAGGAAATGGGTGCACCGGGCTGGCTGGCCATGCAGGCGCAAGCCGCAATCGGTGTTGGCCACCTGATGACCGGCATCGAGGTGCTGAAGAATTACGAGTTCGAAAAACTGCGCGGCACCACGCTCATTACCCATGAACCCATCGGCGTGTGCGCCTTCATCACGCCGTGGAACTGGCCGATCAACCAGATCGCCTGCAAGGTTGTGCCGGCGATCGCCACCGGTTGCACCATGGTGCTCAAGCCGTCTGAAATCGCGCCGTTCTCGGCGATCCTTTGGGCCGAAGTCATGCACGCCGCCGGTGTGCCGGCCGGTGTCTTCAACCTCGTCAATGGCGACGGTCCCACTGTTGGCGCCGCGCTGTCCTCGCACCGCGAAGTCGATATGGTCAGCTTCACCGGCAGCACCCGCGCCGGTATCGAAGTTGCCCGCAATGCCGCCCCCACCGTCAAGCGAGTCCATCAGGAACTCGGCGGCAAGTCGCCCAACATCATTCTTGACGATGCCGATCTGCAGGTCGCCGTTGCCGGCGGCGTGAAGTCGGTGATGATGAACAGCGGCCAGTCGTGCAATGCGCCGACGCGCATGCTGATCCCGGCTGCCAAGATGGAAGCGGCCAAGGCCATCGCCAAGGCGGCTGCCGAAGCCACCACAGTCGGTTCGCCCGATGGCAATGCCGCGATGGGGCCTGTTGTCAGCGAGACGCAGTGGACCAAGATCCAGGGGCTGATCCAGAAGGGTATCGACGAAGGCGCAACGCTGGTCAGCGGCGGCACCGGGCGCCCGGATGGCCTCGACAAGGGCTATTATGTCAAGCCGACGATCTTTGCCGATGTCAGCAACGACATGACGATTGCGCGCGAGGAAATCTTTGGCCCGGTGCTGGCAATGCTGCCCTACCAGTCCGAGGAACAGGCCGTGGCAATCGCCAACGATACGGTCTACGGCCTCGCCGGCTATATCTCGGGCGAGCCCGAACACGCCCGCAAGGTCGCGCGCCAGTTGCGGACTGGCCAGGTCAACATCAACCAGGCCCCCGGTGACATGATGGCGCCGTTCGGCGGCTACAAACAGTCGGGCAATGGCCGCGAGTGGGGCGACCATGCCTTCACTGATTTCCTCGAAACCAAGGCCATCATCGGCTGGGGCGAAGCGGCAACAGCGGCGGAATAATCGTCAACGCCGTGCGCCGGCGGCGCACGGCGGCGATGTCTGGGGGGTATCATGGCAGCCTATATTGTTTTCACGCGCGAACGCCTGCGCGATCCGGTCGAGTTTGGCGCTTACGGTGAAAAGGCCGGCGGGACGCTTGCCGGGCACACCGCCAAGCCGCTGGCCTTCTATGGTGCCCACGAAACGCTGGAAGGCGCGCCGATCGAAGGCGCCGTGATCGTTGAATTCCCTGACACGGCAGCGGCGAAGGCCTGGTATGGCAGCCCCGCCTATCAGGATGCCGTCAAGCATCGCTTTGCCGGTGCCGATTTTCGCGTTTTCATCACTGAAGGTCTGTAACGCCATGGCTCTGCGCACTGTCATCTGTGATCTTCTGGGTGTGGATCACCCCGTCCTGCTCGCCGGCATGGGCGGCGTGTCCTATGCTGAAGTCTGCGCGGCGGTTTCCGACGCTGGCGGTTTCGGCTCCTTGGGCATGGCTGGCCTGCCGCCCAAGTTCATCGCCGATCAGATGGCGCGCGTGAAGGATCTGACCGACAAGCCGTTCGGCGTCGATCTCCTCACCGCCCAGCCCGAAACCCTTACCGCCAGTGTGGACGTGATCATCAAGGGCGGCGCCAAGGCGTTCATCGCCGGCCTCGGCGTGCCGGTGGCGATCATCACCGAACTGAAACAGGCCGGCATCGTGGTGATGTGCATGGCCGGCAACGTGAAGCACGCGGTGAAAGCTGCCGAAGCCGGCTGCGACGTGATCATCGCGCAGGGCACCGAAGGCGGCGGCCATACCGGCAGTGTCGCTTCGGTCGCACTGTGGCCGCAGTGCGTGGACGCTGTCGACATCCCGGTAGTGGCTGCGGGCGGGCTGTACGATGGCCGTGGCCTTGCCGCTGCGCTGGCCTTTGGCTGCGTTGGCGTGTGGATGGGCACCCGCTTCATCGCCAGTCACGAGGCCCACGCCGGCCAGAAATACAAGGACGCCATCGTGGGCATGAGCGAAAGCGACACGGTGATCAGCAAGGTGTTCACCGGCAAGACGCTGCGCGCGATCGTCAACGATTCGAACCGCGATTTCGACAACCG
>JAIXPM010000298.1 GCA_027486275.1 Sphingomonadales bacterium
GTGGCGGTGGCCGAGGAATATCGTGTGGGCGGCACCTGCGTGATCCGCGGCTGCGTGCCCAAGAAGCTGCTGGTGTACGGATCGCATTTCGCCGAGGATCTGGAAGATGCCCGCCGCTTTGGCTGGCAGATCGAGGGCAAGACATTCGATTGGGCTGTGCTGCGCGACAATGTGGCAGCCGAGGTGGATCGCCTGAACGGGCTCTATCAGAACACGCTCGACAACAACCAGGTCACGACCTTGTTGGGCCATGCCCGCATCATCGATGCGCACACGGTAGAGGTCGAAGGCCAGCGCCATACGGCTGGCACCATCCTGATCGCCAGCGGCGCGCGGCCCTTCACGCCTGATATTCCGGGCGCCGAACATGGCATCACCTCGAACGACGTGTTCCACCTGCCCACCCTGCCCCGCCGCATGGTGATTGCCGGCGCCGGTTATATCGCCACCGAATTTGCCGGCGTGTTTCACGAATTGGGCGTGGACGTGACACTGATCAACCGCAGCGAAACGATCCTGCGCGGCTGGGAACCGGCGCTGTCCGATCGCCTGTTGCAGATCAGCATGGCCAAGGGGCTGAACTTCAAGCTGAACTGCCGGCTGGAACGGGTGGAAAAGACCGAAGCCGGCTTCGTGCTGCACTTCGCCGATGGCAAGACCATGGAAACCGATGTTGTGCTGTGGGCGCTGGGCCGGGTGCCGAATGTCGAAGGCCTCGGGCTGGAGAATGTGGGTGTTGCGCTGAACGAGAAGGGCGCGATTGCCGTGGACGCGGACAATCGCACCAACGTGCCTACTGTCTTCGCCGTCGGTGACGTGACAGACCGGGTGCAACTCACCCCCGTGGCCATCCGCGAAGGACACAGCTTTGCAGATCGCCAGTTCGGGGAGAAGAACTGGCATGTGGATTATAACGCCATCCCATCGGCGGTGTTTTCCAATCCGCCGTTGGGCAGCGTGGGCATGACCGAAGCCCAGGCCCGCAACGCCTATGGCCAGGTGAAGATCTACACCTCCGATTTCCGGCCCATGAAGAACGTGCTGGCCGGCCGCAACGAACGCGCGTTGTACAAGCTGGTGGTGGACGCCTCCTCAGATCGGGTGGTGGGCGCCCACATGATCGGCCCCGATGCGCCGGAAATCCTGCAGGCGGTGGCCATCGCTGTGAAGGCCGGGCTGACCAAGGCGCAGTTCGACGAGACCATGGCGCTCCACCCGACGATGAGCGAAGAGCTGGTGTTGATGAGGTGACTTGCTCACCATGGTGATTTGCCGCAAAGCACCGGCATCATGACGAATAACTGGACCCACGACAGCTGGCGCGCCCACGAGGCCCGGCAATTGCCCACCTACCCCGATGCCGATGCGCTGCGGGCGGTGGAAACCGAGCTGCGTTCCTATCCGCCGCTGGTGTTTGCTGGCGAAGCCCGCGACCTGACCACACGGCTCGCCGATGCGGCATCTGGCAAGGCCTTCCTGTTGCAGGGCGGCGATTGCGCCGAAAGCTTTGCCGAATTCCACCCCAACACCATCCGCGACACCTTCCGCGTGCTGCTGCAGATGGCGGTGGTGATGACTTTCGCCAGCAAGATGCCGATCGTGAAGGTGGGCCGCATGGCAGGACAGTTCGCCAAGCCGCGATCGGGCGATTTCGAGGAAATCGATGGCGTGTCGCTGCCCAGCTATCGCGGCGACAATGTCAACGATATCGAATTCACCGCCGAAGCGCGCATGCCCAACCCGCAGCGGATGATCCGCGGGTATATGCAATCGGCGTCGACCCTGAACCTGCTGCGGGCCTTTGCCAGCGGCGGCTATGCCAATCTGCACCAGGTGCACAAATGGAACCTGGATTTTGCCGCGCGCAGCCCCTGGGCCGAACAATATGCGCAATTGGCGGACCGGATCGGTGAGGCGCTGGACTTCATGGAAGCCATCGGCCTGTCACCCGATACCGTGCCGCAGTTGAAGGGAACCAGCTTCTTCACCAGCCACGAGGCGCTGCTGCTGGGCTATGAAGAAGCGATGACCCGGCAGGACAGCCTGACCGGCGATTGGTACGACACGTCGGCCCATATGCTGTGGATTGGCGACCGCACGCGCTTTGAGGGCAGCGCCCATGTGGAGTTCCTGCGCGGCGTGGGCAACCCGCTGGGCCTGAAATGCGGGCCGAGTTTGGAGCCGGATGACCTGATCCGCCTGCTCGATACGCTGAATCCGGGGAACCAGCCGGGCCGAATCACCCTCATCACCCGATTCGGCCATGACAAGGTTGAGGCGCATTTGCCCCGCCTGATTCGCGCCGTGAAGCGAGAAGGTCACCATGTTTTGTGGAGCTGCGACCCCATGCACGGCAACACGATCAAGGCCGCAGGGGGCCTGAAAACCCGTCCTTTCGACCGAATTCTGACTGAAGTGACCGGATTCTTCGCGGTTCACCGCTCGGAAAATACCCATGCCGGTGGCATCCATCTGGAGATGACTGGTCAGGACGTCACGGAATGTACGGGAGGTGCCATCGCCATTTCGGACGAAGGCCTTGGCGCCCGGTATCAGACCCAGTGCGATCCCCGCTTGAACGCCAGCCAAAGCCTTGAGATGGCATTCCTTATTGCCGAAGCCCTGAAAGCCGAACGCGAGGCCCTGGCGCACAGCGCCGCCGCCTGAATTGCCCCCTGAAATCCCGGAACCGGTCACGCCCGGCCAGCCTTGATTGGCTGGCCGGGCGTTGCTTTTTGACCTCGATTTTCCGCACGACCGTTCAGGCTCTGGTCAGGGAAAATTAGTAATTCCACATCGAGAGTACGTAACGAATATCGTTGATGAAGATTCATCACGACAACGTTCTGTCGTTTACATTTTTATCACCAATACGGACTAAGCAGCCTGTGAAACCGGATGTTCTAGCGCTTTAGAACATTTGGTTAATGAATGTTTTTATTTGGGTTTCTTAGCCGAAGTAAAAACTTCGTTACTAGTTGCTTGGCGTAACCTCGTGTTCATCATTTTGTTGTGTGCGTTAACCGCAGTAACTTTTGCGTTACGCATGATGCCTGAAAGGCTCAACCACGATGTCTGTATTGCTGCACCGAGTGGCGTTTGAAGATGGCTTGGCCATCGCCCAATATGAGTCAGCCCAAGACGATCAGATGACCTTTGGTACGCTTGGCGTTCGCGATGGTGCTCCGGCAGTGGCAGCGCAGGCCGCCCGCCCGGTCACTGAATTGCTGGTACAGTTCCGCCCCGGCGCCAGCGCGGCCGATCAGGCCCTGGCAATCAACAATGCCGGCGGCAGCGAAGCCAGCGTGATCCGCAGCGCCGCCGATGGTGACCTGCTGGTGATCAAGGTGGGCGGCGGACACAGCGCCGAAGTGGTGATGGATGCGCTGGCCAACAACCCCAATGTGGCTTTTACTGAAGCCAATTCGGCCATCGCAGTGCAGGGCAGCAACGACACGCGCTACACCAATGGTGGTCTGTGGGGCATGTATGGTGACACCACCAGCCCGGCCAACCAGTTCGGTAGCCAAGCCGGCGAGGCCTGGGACCGCGGCTTTACAGGTTCCACCAAGACGGTCATCGGCGTGATCGATACGGGTATCGATTACACGCATGCTGATCTTTATCTCAACATCTGGCTCAATCCCGGTGAAATTCCGAAGAATCTTGGTTTGGTCGATACCGATGGCGATACGCTGATCACCTTCCGCGATCTCAACAATGTGGCAAATACTGGTGCTGTACGCGACGTCAACGCCAACGGCCGCATCGATGCCGGCGATCTTTTGAACGACACCCGCTGGGAAAACGGCGTCGACAATGACGGAAACGGCCGCATCGACGATCTGGTTGGCTGGGATTTCGTCAACAACGACAATGATCCCATGGATGGCAATGGCCACGGCACGCACGTGGCCGGCACCATCGGCGCCATTGGCAACAACGCGCTGGGCGTGGCCGGCGTGAACTGGGCCGTGCAGATGGTTGCCCTGAAATTCCTGCCCGACAGCGGTTCGGGTTCCAGTGCCGCCGCCATCAGCGCCATCGATTATTACACCAACGCGGCCAAGGCCCATGATGCCGGCGCCGGCAACTATGTTGGCACCAACAACAGCTGGGGCGGTGGCAGCCAATCGACGGCAATGCTGGATGCCATCGTGCGCGCCGCGAAGCAGGATCTGCTGTTTGTGGCGGCAGCCGGTAATGGCGGCGGCGATCAGGTGGGCGATAACAACGACAGCGTGGCCTATTTCCCCACCAACTATTCCACGCAGGCCGCTGCTGGTTGGGAATCCGTGGTTTCGGTGGCCAACATCACGTCCACCGGGAACCGTGCCGGCTCGTCGAACTTCGGCAAGCTCACGGTTGATCTTGGGGCACCCGGCAGCTCGATCGTATCGACCACGCCAGGTGGTAATTATGCCGCTTACACTGGCACCTCAATGGCCTCTCCGCACGTGATGGGCGCGCTCGGCCTGCTGAGCAGTGCCAACGAAGGCCTGACCGGTGCCCAGCTGCGCGCGGCGCTGTTGAACAGTGCGGAAGCAACAACGTCGCTGACCAACATCACGGTTACCAACGGCCGCCTCGACGTCAACGATCTGATCACGCTCGGCCTGGGCCAAACTCCGACGCCCACTCCGACGCCCACCCCTACCCCCACGCCGACTCCAACGCCGACCCCAACTCCGCCGCCGTCTCCAGACCAGGTGATCTTTGGCACCGACAATCCAGACACGCTGACCGGCGGCGCTGGCAACGACACCATCTCCGGCGTGTCGCTCACCAGCACGAAGATCGGCAGCCGCACGGTGGACGTGCTGACCGGCGGCGGCGGCAATGATCTCTTCATCCTGGGTGATGCGCGTGGTGCATTCTACGATGATGGACGCGCAGACAACCAAGGCTTTGGCGACTATGCCCGCATTACCGATTTTTCCGAAGGCGATCGCGTTCAGCTGGCACCCGGCACCTACTTCCTGATCGCCGGCACGCTCAACGGGATCAACGGCACGCGGATCTTCCACGACATCAACGGCACCGGCAGATACGACAGCCCCGACGAGGCGATCGCTTTTGTGGAGGGCAGCAAGACGCTGACCATGGCCGATATCGTGTTCTCGTCAGCGTCCCCGTCGCCGCCACCGACGCCAACCCCGACGCCAACACCGACGCCGACGCCGACACCGACGCCGACACCGACGAATGTCATTTACGGCACCGACAGTCCGGACAAGGCGATCCTCGGCACGACCGGTGACGACATCATCTCCGGCGTGCCGACCAACAGCACTGCGCTGGGTAGTTTCACGGTGGACATCATTACGGGTAACCTCGGTAATGATCTCTTCGTGCTCGGCGACGGACGCGGCGTTTTCTACAATGATGGTCGCTGGGACAAGAATGGCGCCGGTGACTATGCACGCATCACCGATTTCAGCGCTGGTGATCGCGTCCAACTGACGGCCGGAAACTACTTTCTGAACCAGGGCACCGTGGGCGGCTTCACCGGCACACGCATCTGGTGGGACAGCAACAACAACGGCAAGCTGGAAACGTTCGACGAGCTGATCGCGCTAGTTCAGGGCAGCAAGACCATCACGGCGGCGGATTTCGTCTTCGTCGCTCCCGGTTCTAATGCCGTGGGCGATATCGATCCGGTTGGGCTGGAAGCGAGCGCCATCGATGTTAGTGCCTTCACGGCGGCTGGCGACGGCGACATGCTTGCTGCTTTTGGCGGCGGACCGTCATGGTTCAACGATATGGGCTCAACCCAGCTTGGCTTTGCCCATCTTCATCAACAGAATATCATGATCGCTTAACGGGTCACGGCGCACGCGCCGTGCGGGGCGAGGTCGGCCAGGGACGCCTGGCCGGCCTTTGCCGTTTGA
>JAIXPM010000163.1 GCA_027486275.1 Sphingomonadales bacterium
ACCAGCGGAACGGGCGAGCAGCCAGTTGACCAGCGCAGTGCGGATATTGCCGGCGTGGAGCCGGCCAGTGGGCGAGGGAGCGAAGCGGGTGACGATCATGGCGGCGGCATAGCGGGTTGGTGGCAAGAAATCACCGTCCGATTGCCGCCAGCCGACCGCAGGGGCCATGTGGCAGGGTCGCGCCATGATCGCGCTGCTCATCGCCCTCGCCGCCGCCACTGCACCGTCAGGTGCCGTCGTCATCACCCCAGCCACGATTCCGTGGGGGCCGGCTGCGGCGGACGGCAGCCGCTTTGCCCTCCTCGATGGCCAACGCGAGGTGGCGGGCCAGAATTTTTCTTATGCCTTCGCGCTGCCTGCCGGCGCGTGGGACAAGCCCCATCGCCACAGCACGACCGCGCGCATCTTCGTGTTGAAAGGCGTGCTGAAACTGGGGTGGGGTAACACGATGGACAAGGCCCGCGCGCAGGCCTTCCCGGCCGGCAGCTTCGTGGTGGTGCCAGCGGGTGCCGTGCATTTCGACGGGGCCGATGAGGAGACGATCATCCTCGGCGTTGCCAGCGGGGTGTGGGCAACGCGTTATGAGGATGGCAGCGCAGGGTCGGCGGGGACGCCTACTTCGCCCTGATATGCCGCGCCACGGTGCGTTCTTTCACCTGGGCGCCGTAGATCACGCCGTTCTTGTCCACCCACAGGCCTTCGGCGCCGCTGGTGGCGCCGCCATCGGGGTTGGGATCGGGATCAGGGATGAAGGCCGTCACCTTGCCGTCCTTCACCGATCCGATGCGGATGCCGCGCTGCCAGCCAGGGTTGTAGCCATAACCGACCGGGCGACGGCTTTCGGAGTCGCCGCTGTACATGATGTCGTTGGCGTCGATGAACAGGCCCGATGGGCGACCGAACTGGGTCCAGCTGTTCAGCAGCTTGCCCTTCTGGGTGTAGACCTGCACGCGGTTGTTCCAGCGGTCGCCCACGTACAGCAGTCCCTTTGAATCCATGGCCAGCGCGTGCGGCACTTCAAGATCGCCCTGGCCCTTGCCGGGCTGGCCCCATTGCATGAGGAACTTGCCGGCGCGATCGTACTTGAGGATGCGGGCGACGCCGCGATCGGCTTCGTGGCCATCGGCAACGAAGATGTCGCCGTTCTTCGCCACGATCACCGCGTTGGGTTCGGTGAAAACATCAGTGCCCTTGCCCTGCACGCCGGGCTTGCCGAGCGTCAGCAGCAACTTGCCTTCCGGGCTGAATTTCAGGGCGGTGGCGCCTTTGCCGGGGATGGCCCGCGCGTCGGTGAGCCAGACATTGTCTTGGGCGTCGATGTAGAACCCGTGTGGAAACACGGTCAGCCCGCCGCCGAACGCCTTGATGAAATTGCCCTGTGCGTCGAACTCCATGATCGGATCGATGCTGCTGTTTCCGCAATTGTTGGCGCCGCAGCGTTCGGCCACCCAGATATGGCCCTTGCTGTCCACACCCACTGCGCTGGTGGAGCCCATCACGCGCCCTGCGGGCAGCTTTAGGAAGCCCAGTTCGCTGCGATAGGGGTTGGGCTGCTTGTTGGTCTCGGCGGTCAGCGGGGCGGGCTTGGGCAGCGTGTCCACCGTCCACACCGGGCGGGGCGGTGATGTTGCCTGCTGCGCCTGCACGACACTGCCGGCCAGCAGCAGCGCCGCCGTGATGATCCGCTTCATTGCGTCCCCCCTTGCTTGTTCAGCCGCCGCTATTGGCCGGTTTTTCTGCTGTGATACCGATGGTCGCCAGCACTTCCGAACGTTTGTCCATCGGCTGGCTACCGGCCGGGAAACCGTTGTTCTTCAACAGGAAGGCCAGCACATCGGCATATTCTTCACGCGTCATCGACATTGGGTCGTTCTGCGGCATGGTGGTGCGCACCCGATCATAAAGATCGCCCACCGTCATCGTGTCCCAATGCGAAACAAACTCGCCGCCGATCAGCGGCGGTGCCTCGCCGGTACCGTTCAGCGCCGCACCATGGCAGGCGCCGCAGCGCTGGGCATAGACGCCGGCACCGCGGTCGGCCTGCTCGGCGGTGTAGATGCCCTGCCACACCGATTTGCCGGCATCCTGGGCCACAGCGGCACCAGCAAGGCCGAACGCAATCAACAAGGGCAGGGCAATCTTCACAGGTCAGGTCCTTATCGCTTCGATGGCAGCGCATAGGCGAGGAATTCGCCGGATGCGTTCCCGCCGCTGGTCGGCACGATGATATACTGCTTGCCGTTCACCATATAGGTCATCGGCGAACCGGATTGGGTGGACGGCATGAACACCGCGCCCACTTCCTTGCCGGTCTGCTTGTCGTAGGCGCGCAGCATGGCGCCGCGCGGCCGGTCTTCGGTGCGGGTGAACTGGTTTTCACCGGCGACCACCAAGCCCTTCGTCACCAGCGTGCCAATCTGGTAGGTGGACTGGCCAGTACGCGGGATGCCGCCCATCGCCTTGATCACCGGGTGATTGCGCACGAAATCCGGCGTTTCACCATGCGCGACCTGCCACTTGATCGTGCCATTGTTCACATCGATGGCGCTGATCGTGCCATAGGGCGGCTTCACCAGCGGCAGGCCATCAACGGCCAAGCGCGGCGGGCCGGCGTTGCCGCTGCCGGGTGCAGCGGCCGGGGCCGGGCTGTCGGCACCGGCGCCTTCGCCCGGGCCCTTGATCATCACCACCGGCTGGCCGGCAACGCCAACCACCAGCGGAATGTCAGACAGGCCGGCCGGCGGCGGCAGCAGTCCGGTCGAGGAAATGCAGGCGCCGCAGGCATAGACATAGGCGATGCCGCTTTCCGGATCGAATGAACCGCCCGGCCAGTTGGTGCCGCCTTGTGCCCAGTTGTTGATCACCCCGAACTTCTCCGGCGTGGAGACGATCGGCGGGGTGTAAACCGGGCCGAGCACATATTTCGAGGTCAGTTCCAGCGCCTTCTTCTTCATGTCAGGCGTGAAATCGATCAGGTCCTTTTCCTCGACGCCGTTGCGGGCATAGACCGGCGGCTTCGACGGCATCGGCTGGGTGGGCGAATACCATTCGCCGGGCACATTGCCCTTGGCCACCTTGGTTTCCTTGATCAGCCACACCGGCTGCCCGGTGGCGCGATCGAAGACATAGAAGAAACCCTGCTTCGACGGCAGGCCGACAACCTTGCGCGGCTTGCCATCCACGGTCACGTCCATCAGCAGCGGGGCGCTGCTGTTGTCGAGATCCCAGATCTCGTGGTGGATCAGCTGGAAGTGCCAGCGGCGCTCCCCGGTCTTCAGGTCAACCGCGACCAGGCTGTTGCCGAACAGATTGGGGCCGGGGCGCTTGCCACCGAAAAAGTCCGACGTTGGTGATTCGACCGCGAGATAGGCGAGGCCAAGGTCTTCATCGACCGAAACCTGCGTCCACACGCCGGTGTTGCCGTTCACATCGGCCGAATTGTTCAGCCAGGTCTCGTAACCGACCTCGCCCTTCTTCGGCACGGTGTGGAAGGTCCACATGCGCTTGCCGGTGCGCACGTCGAAGGCGCGTACATAGCCCTTGGTGTTGTTGTGGGTCTTGGGCGTGAAGCCTTCGCGGAAGGCGGCGCCGATGATGATGGTGTTCCCCGAAACCGCCGGGGCGGAGTGGAGGCCGACTTCGCCGGTATCGAGATCGCCGAGATCCTGATCATAATCGGTCTTCAGATCGACAACGCCGTTGGTCCCGAACTCCGGATCAGGGCGGCCGGTGTCGGCATCGAGGCTGACAAGGCGATAGCCGATTGTGACGTACAGGATGCGGCGCCTAGTGCCGTCCGTCCAATAGGAGAGGCCGCGGCCGGAGAGGGCGCGCGGGCTTTCGGCGGAGCGCTTGCCTTCGTGCATGGCATATTGCCAGAGCAGCTCCCCGGTGGCGCCGTTCAGCGCCACCACGGCGCGGCGGGTGCCGCC
>JAIXPM010000150.1 GCA_027486275.1 Sphingomonadales bacterium
CCCCACAGATCGAGGTTCCAGCCGGCCTGCAGGTTGATCAGCCCCGATTCGAGCACACCCGGCGGCACGAATTGCGCCGGGATGCCAAGATTGCGGGAGAGTTGCTGCCCGCCCAGGCTGGCATTGCCCGTCAACGAGGGCAGCAGCGATGCCCGGCTCTGGCGCGCGGCGGCATCGGCGGCGGCAACACGGGCTTCGGCGGCCGCCATGTCGGGATTGCCGGCCAGCGCTTCAGCCACCAGCGCGTTCAGCTGGCTGTCACCCCAGGCCTGCCACCAGTCCGCCGCCGGCCAGTCCGTCTGGCCCTTGCCAGACAGGGTAACCGTGCTCGCAGCAGTGGCCGGCGCGCGTGGCACCGGCGCTGGCCCTAGCTTGGGCGGCACGGCGCAGGCGGCAAGGGCCGCAGCCATGAGCAGGGTGGAGAGCGAGCGGCGCACGTGAAAAAATCCGGACGAGAGAAGACCGTAGCGGCTTTGAGCCTTGCTCAATTGCCCGTCAACCTCACACTCGTCATGAGCGGGCGCACGGCTTGTCGCACCGGCAGCTGCGACGGATTAGAGGAACGCCCGCAGCTCCGCCACGAACCGGTCGAACTGGTCGTGGTGGAGCCAGTGGCCAGCATTTTCGAAGGTCACCACCCGCGCGTTGGCGAAATGGGCGATGCGGCCATCGTCCACCGGGTTCGACGCCCAGCTCTTGGCGCCATACATCAGCAGCGTCGGGCAGGTGATGCGCCGCCACAGCTCGGCCACCATCTCGCCCGGCATGTCGTGCAGCCACGGCAGGTGCAGATAATTGTCGAATTTCCAGCTGTAGCTGCCGTCCTCGTTGCGGTGGGTGCCGTGAATGGTGAGGTGCCGGGCCTGCTCCTCACTCAGGAAGCTGTTTTCCTGGTGCATGCGCGCGAACGCCTCTTCCAGCGTGGCATAACGCTTGGGGCTTCGGGCGGCGGCCGCGCGCTTGGCGTCGATCCACTGGCGCTCCCGCTCGGCGAAATCGGTCTTCAACCGCTCGGCCAGCATCTTTGGGCTGGGGCCAAGACCTTCGATGGCAACCAGCTTCTTCACGTTGTCCGGATAGAGCCCGGTGTAGCGCAGCGCGATATTGCCGCCCATCGAATGGGCCACGATGGTGACCGGCGCCAGCTTCAACTGATGGATCAACTGCGCCAGATCATAGACATAATCGTGGGTGATATAATCGCCATCGGGGGCCCAGGCGCTGTCACCATGGCCCCGCCAATCCGGCGCGATGATGTGCCAGTCATTCTTCAGCTCGCGCGCCACCCAGTCCCAGCTGCGGGCATGATCGCGGCCGCCGTGCAGCAGCAGCAGCGGCGGCGCGGTGGGGTTGCCCCAGTCACAATAATGCAGCCGCAGCCGCTGCGAGATGAAGCTGTGCGAGGTGGGGCCGAAATCGATCATGCCGGCCTCATGCCATGATGGCTGGCGGCAGGCCAGTGTTTGAGGCATGTTGCCTGCGGGGGCCTTGGCAGTCTGCCATCTTGAGGAGACGAAGCATGGGTTGGATCGTTGCATTGATCGTGGGTGGTTTCGCCGGATTCCTGGCCAGCAAGCTGATGAACAGGGACAGCGACATGGGGCTGTTCCTCAACATCGTTGTTGGCTGTGTCGGCTCGGTGATCGGCAATGCCATCCTGAACCAGGTCGGTATCGCCGGTTCGGTGCAGAATTTCTCCATCACCGGCTTGTTGGTCGCAGTTGTCGGCGCGTCCGTGCTGCTTGGCATCGTCAACGTGGTGAAGCGCGGCAAGCTGCGCTAAGCAACGTGGCTCTGGTCGCCGCGGGTGAAGACCCTGTCGTCAGGCAGGATGGCGGCAATCGGGATATCCTGGGCACCCGCCAGCCGCTCATAAAGCGGGCCGAAATCCGTCTCCAGCGTCACCTTCAGCAGCTGATCAAAACTGTCGATGACGAAATAATTCTGCTGGAAATCATCAATTATGTAGGGCGTCTTCAGCACCCGTTCGAGGGTCCAGCCGATGCGGTTGGGGCTGGCACTGTCCAGCGCAAACAGCGTCTCGCCATGGCTTGAAACGATGCCGGCGCCATAGATGGCAAGGCTGTCCCCTGACCGGATCAGGCCGAATTCCACCGTGTACCAATAGAGCCGCGAGAGCCGGTTGATGGCGTTGTATTCGAGCGCCCGCAGGCCGCCACGGCCATAGGCCTGCATGTAATCGGCAAAGGCCGGGTGGGCGAGCAACGGCACATGGCCGAACACGTCGTGAAACACGTCAGGCTCTTGCAGATAATCCAGCTGGTCAGGCTTGCGGATGAAATTGCCCGCCGGGAAGCGCCGGTTGGCGAGATGATTGAAAAACACCGCATCGGGCACGAGGCCGGGCACCGCCACCACCTGCCAGCCCGTCAGCGCCATCAGTTCATCGTTCAACCGGGCAAAAACCGGCACGCCGGGCCGCGTCAGGTCGAGCCGCTTCAATCCATCGAGAAACTCCGGCGCCACCCGTCCGGGGAGCAACCGCGTCTGCCGATCGAACAGATGATCCCACACGCCGTGATCGGTGGTGGTATAGTGGCTCCAATCCTGCGGGATGGTCCAATCGGGCGAAGCAGCGGTGGTCACCGCGTTATTGTAGCAGGCGCGGCGCCCCGGCTGAAACCCCCGGTCATCCCCCTTGGGACGGCGCGCTGCATTCACGGTCGGCGGACGTAGCTGGCCGACTGACAGACGATGAAGATGCACACTTTCATCGTCACGCTGTGTTCGCCGGTCATCCGCACCGTGGCCGGCAGTTTGCGGCTGCCATCGTGATAACGGCCGGCCCAGCGGCCGGCGCCGGCCGGTTCCAGCCCGCTGAGCACCACTTGGGCAGGCGCTGACGGCTTCATGACGCGGCGGTCGAGGCCGATGGCGCACAATTGGCTGGATTGATCGGCACATGGGCCGATCATGGCGGCACCGGGGCCGTTCACCTCCACCCACACCCCGACCAGCGAAGCAGGAGCACCGGCGGCGGCGTGGCCGATCAGGAAACTGGCAATGAGAAGAGCGAGAAACCGTGACATTGTTTGAGATCCTTTCAAGATCGGATGGCTTCAGGCGGTGGCAGCGGCCACCAGCGGCAGGCGCACGGCGGCGGCGAAATGGGCGTGGTATTGCGGATGTTCGGTGCCCATCCACCTGTCCCACCAGGTGAAATACAGGCCGAAATTCCACCCGGTCTTGGCGTGGTGCAGATCATGGTGGGTGGTGCTGGTCATCCAGTCGAACAGCGGGCGGCCATCGGCGCGGGCCGGCATCACTTCGATGCCGCAGTGCAGCAGCGTGTTGCGGATGATCTGGTGAAACACGAAAATCTCCAGCACCGCCCACTGGGTGGGCACCAGCAATATCCACAAGGGCACGAAACTGCCCATCAGCACGGCTTCGGCAATGTCGAAGCTGTAGGCGGTGAATGGCGACGGATTGTGGCTCTTGTGGTGGCGCAGATGCACCCACTTGAACCAGCGCTTGTCGTGCGACAGCCGGTGCACCCAATAGAAATAGGCATCGTGGCCGACGACCATCAGCACCAGGCTGAGCCAAAACCAGGCGGGGTGCCAGCTCTTGGCGATGGCATTGCCGTCGATCCAGCCGTGTTTCAGGGCCAGCGAGGCGCCCAGCGAGAGCGTGGCAAACACCATCACCGATCGCAGGGAGTGCAGGAATTCGCTGCCCAGTTGCGCGGGCGGCGGGCGTTTGTCGCGGATGCGGCGGCGGGCCAGCGGCCGGGCCAGCACCACCCAGAGCAGGCCCCAGGTTCCAACGGCGAAAATGGCGTAGCGGATGAGATCGCCGGCCATCAGCAACAGCCAATGCCGGATAAGCGGATCGAGTTCGAAACTGGTCAAGCGTGCCTCCTGTGGTTAGGGTGGCACGCTCTTGGCCTGGCGCGGGGCGGCGGGTCTCGCCGGGGTTGAAAATCGCTGGCCGGTTTCGAAATCAGCCAGAATTTTCGGGAATCGGCGAGCTTTGGGCGCTGTTGGTGCGGCGATATTCGGTTGGCGTCAGGCCGGTGGCGTCGCGAAAGGCGCGGTTAAACGGCCCCAGCGAACCAAAGCCGAGATCAAAGGCGATGGCCGCGATGGTGCGGCCGGCCGAATCGGGCGCCACCAGCATGGCCTTGGCGGCATCGATGCGCATTCCGTTGATGAACGACGGGAAGTTGCGGTGGCCAAGCCGATCATTGATCAACCGGCGCAGCCGATGTTCGGGCAAGCCGACAGCAGCGGCGAGCTCACCGATGGTCAGCGCTTCGCGGCGCCACAACGCATCGCGTTCGATCACCTGGGCAAGCCGCTGCAGCCACGGCGCATCGGCATCAGGGCCATGGGTGGGTAAATCGGCCGCCGGCACGGCGACCCCGAACAGCACGGCGCGCGCCTCCAGCAGCACCGTGGCACCGAGCAGGCCCAGCGCGGCCTGCAAGCCGGCATCGACCAGACCATACCAGCGCGACGATATGCCGGCGATCATGCCGATCTGCACCAGGCTGATCAGCACCGCATAGCCGGACACGATGCCCAGAAACGGCACGCGCAGCCGGCGCCGCTCCTCGATCAGATCGACCCGGCCAGAGCGCACGATCAGCAGCATGGCATGCGCTGCCAGTGCCAGCCCGACCAGATTGTGCAGGGTCCACAGCGGAGCCGATATGCCAGCCGGCGAAAATTGGGCTATCAGGCCGATCAGGATCAGGCCAGCGAACGGGGCCAGCGCGGCTGGCGACAGGCGGCGATCTTCGAACAGCACGGCAGCGAACAGCCAGAAGGCTCCGCCCCCGCCGATCTGGACCAGCCAGAGCACGTGGGTGAACGGACCAAGCAATTGCCGGACCAGCGCATCGCCGTTCAGCACAAAGGCCAGATTGGACAGGATGAACAATATGGTGGCGAAGCGCAGCGCGACATCACGGGCACTGCGCGCCAAGGCCAGGCCGAACGCCACCTGCGCACCCACCGCCAGTCCCCGCAGCAACAGCTCGAGCGTTTCCGCCCCGTTCATCGGCACCCCCTGATCACCATACGTTGATTATCCGACTAGAACGGCGCGCGCCAGCTACCCTGCCAGAGCCGCCAGACTTCCCCACGGCACCGTCACACGCTAACCATTGGCGCAAAGGGGACCAACCATGTCACTGCCAGCCGAACGCACACCGGTGATCATCGGCGTAGGCGAATTTCTCGATCGGCCCACCGATCCGGCCCTGGCGCTGGAGCCGCTGGCGCTGATGGAGGCAGCAGTGCGCGCCGCCGATCAGGACGCTGGCGGCGGTTTCCTGGATCGCATCGACAGCCTGGATGTGATCAACCTCGTTTCATGGCGCTATGACCGGGTCGCCGCCCGGCTGGCCGAGCGCTTGGGCATTGTCCCACCGCGTGCCGTCTATGCCGTGGTCGGCGGCGAGACGCCGACCACCAAGATCCACGAAGCCGCGCTGCGCATCATGAACGGCAACAGCGTGGTCGCCGTGATCACCGGCGGCGAGGCGCAGAACGCCGTGGCCAAGGCCAAGGCTGCCGGCATCACCCTGCCGTGGACGCCGCCTTCGAAAACGCCGGAAAACCCGATCATCCCGTCGGAGCATGTGACGCCGCTGGGCATGCAGCATGGCATCTTCCAGCCGATCCACATCTATCCGTTGTATGAAAATGCCACGGTCGCCGCCTGGGGGCTGACGCCTGCACAAGCGCTCGCCGAAAGCGGCGCGGCGTACGAGCGGATCAGCGCGGTCGCCGCCACCAACCCCAATGCCTGGGGCCGCAAATCGTTCAGCGCCGATGAAATCACCACGGTTTCCGACGACAACCGCATGATCTGCTGGCCCTATACCAAGCGCATGGTGGCCAACAACAATGTCAACGCCGCCGCCGCCGTGCTGATGACCACGCTGGCCGCTGCCCGCGCGGCGGGCATCCCCGAAGACCGCATCATCCACGTCCACGGCGGCGCGTCGGCCGGCGAGCACATGGATTATCTGAAGCGTGATCAATATGTGCACAGCTGCGCGCAGGATGCCGTGCTGGGCCAGGCCATGCGGATTGCACCCAATGGTTTTGACCGGGTCGAGCTGTACAGCTGTTTCCCGACCGTGCCGAAAATGGCGCGGCGCACGCTGGGCCTTGGCCCCGATGTGCCGCTGTCGGTAATGGGCGGGCTCAGCTTCGCCGGCGCTGGGCTCAACTGCTA
>JAIXPM010000188.1 GCA_027486275.1 Sphingomonadales bacterium
CGGCTTCAACGCCCGCTGCGCCATGTTGGCAAACCGGCACAGTTCCGCTCGCGTGGTCCGCGGATCAATGATCGCCTCCACGCCGAACTTCTCCGCCGTGCGGAACGGCGATCGCACCTGTTCCAGCCGCGCCTTGATCTCGGCCAGCTTGGCCGCCGGATCATCCGCGGCTTCCAGATCGGCCCTGTAAGCCGCTTCCAGCCCGCCCGCGATCGGAAGCGAGCCCCAATCCCCGGACGGCCATGCCATGCGCCAGCGGAATCGGTCCGCCGGTGCGTGGCCGCTGCCCGCCATGCCATAGGCCTTGCGCATCACCACGCAGGCCCAGGGTACGGATGATTGATATATGGCGGCTAAGGCCCTGGAACCCCAGCGAATTGTCGCCTCCTCCTCCGCCCGGCGCCCAATCAGGAAGCCAGGATTATCAACCAGTTGGATGATCGGCAGATGGAAGGTATCGGCCAGATCCACCATGCGTTCGACCTTGCGTGCGGTCGCCGCCGTCCACAGCCCACCAAGGCTTTCCGGGTTCGACGCGACAATCGCCACTGGCCAGCCATCGAGCCGCGCCAGGCCTGTCACCACACCGGTGCCCCACTCCCGCCCGATCTCGAACCACGACCCCTTGTCCACCACGGCTTCCACGATCGGCCGCACCGGATACAGCCGGCGCGGATCACGCGGCACCGCATCGATCAGCCATTCCTCGGCACGGTCCGCCGGATCGCGGTTGGCGGCGCGCGCCGGCAGTTCCTCCACCGAGGACGGCAGGTAAGACAGGAACCAGCGCGTGCGGGCATAGGCCTCCGCCTCGCTCGCCACCCGATCATCCACCGCGCCATTGGCGGCATGGATGGCCGCGCCGCCCAGTTCTTCCTTGGTGCGATGCTCACCCGCAGCCGCCACCACCGGTGGGCCCGCGACGAACATCTGCGCCAACCCGTCCACCAGCAGCGAATAATGTGCCATCACCATCCGCCCGGCACCCAGCCCGGCCACCGGCCCCAGCCCCAGCGCGACCACCGGCACTTGGGAAAGGTTGGCGGTCATCAGCTCCCAACCCGGGATCTCGGGGATATAGGTGTAACCGGCGCTTTCCAGCGTGCGCACACTGCCGCCCCCGCCGGTGCCTTCGATCATGCGGATCAGCGGCAGGCGATATTCGCTGGCCAGTTGTTCCGCCGCGATCAGCTTGCGGTGCAGGCTGGCATCGGCCGCACCGCCGCGCACGGTGAAATCATCGGCGGTCGCCACCACCGGCCGGCCATCAATCGTCGCGTTGCCAAACAGGAAATTGGCCGGCTGAAACCCGGTCATCTCGCCGGCCTCATCATAACGGGCAAAACCAGCCAACTCGCCCACCTCGTGGAAGCTGCCGGGATCGACCAGCGCCGCCAGCCGTTCGCGCACGTTCAACTTGCCCTGGTCGCGTTGGCGCGTGAGTTTCTCCGGCCCGCCCATGCCATGCGCGGCAATGCGGCGGCGGCCCAGCTCATCAATCTCTGATTCCCAGCCCATCAGCCTATCAAGCCTCATCTCAACCATTGATAAGTCACCATCGTGGCAGGCCTTACCAACGGCGAAAAGCCCATGTTTGGAGAGGATGTCCCGTCCTGGGTCGATCCGGGGTGATTCGCCGCCGATCGGGATTCGCTGGGCTTGGGCAGAGGGTTTGACTCGTAAATTCAACAAGCCTTGCCAAACCATTGCAAAATAATTTAGATAACGTTGATTTTGATGCCCATTCGGGATCAAAGCGTGTGTTTTGCCTTGTTTCCCTTTGGAGAAAGGCTCATAAATCAGATTGGTTTCTAGCGTCGCATGGGGTCGCGGCTATGTTCAGTGGTCGAATTTACAAGAATAACGGGGGTGCGGGCGTGGCAACGCTTGACTTTGCCGCCTTCCCGTCACTGTGTTCTATTGTGGCAACACGGCAAGACTCTGATGGCCCGCGCAACCCGCGTGTGACGCTGCTGACCGATGCGGAGCGCGACTGCCTGCGCCTCGTTTTCCAACACATGACCAGCAAGGATATCGCGCGCCAGCTCGGTGTGTCGCCGCATACCGTTGATATGCGGCTGCGCCAGGCCATACGCAAGCTCGAGGTCACCAACCGGATCGAGGCGGCCCGCGCCCTTGTTCACACCGAGATTCTCCTCGGTATCGCCCAGCCTGTTGCTGATAACGCGACCGGCGATGCGTATCAGGAATTGATATACCAAGCTTCGGAGATTGCTGACGACGCGAAATCAGCGACGATTGGGGCACCGGCTTCTCAGGAACCGGGTGCAGCCTCCAATCGTTCCAGCGACCCCAATCAGCTTGAACATGGATCCCTCGCAAGGACGCTGCACCCAGATCTTGGCAAGCTGGATGTTGGTCCATCAGGTGGCTCCCTCGCCCAACCAGTTGCACCATCAGGCAATATCGCTTCGGCGAAGCTTGCAACGGATTGGCCGGGCATTGCAGCCCCCGACCCTGGCATTGGTGCCCGGCCATTCCACACCACACCGTTTCACCAGACACGGCCGTGGGGTCAGAAGAATGATCTCGGAATCGGCCAAAGGCTTGGCTGGATCATGGGGATCGCCATGGCCTCTGCGCTGAGCTTCGGCGGCATTCTCGCTGCCCTGGCTGCACTGAAGACACTCGTTTAGAACTTCCGGAACCAGTTGCGTGGCGTCCGGAAGGGCGTCTAACCAACTGGCTGCGCGTATCAGCCGCCAGTTCTTTTCTCAAAAAGGATTGTGCTATGCTGAAAGAACGTCGTCTCGCCGCGAACAAAGTTGCTGAGCAGCTGTTCGCCGCTGAAGCCGCCATCAATGCCGCTGTGTCGGCTGTGGCCCAACTCACCGCCGTGATGCCGATGGCCGCCCAGGAAGCCAATCTGGCTGCCTGCATCGGTCAGGACGCCCTGATGGGCGCCATGGAAACCTGCCAGCAGCTGGTTCAGGCCCGTTCGCGCATCATCGCCACCCACGCCGCCCTGCGCGCCGCGCAGACCCAGATCGGCCTGGATGCCGTGAACTTCATGGGCAACTGCCCGCCCGAAGAAGCCCGCCTCGACGAAACGGTCGCTCCGCGCCGCCACCTCACGATCGCCGCCTGAGAACGGCATGATCTGGGCGCAAGCCCTTTTCAGCTGAAACTTGGTTGATGGCGCTGATGCGCCGGAGACCGCTTCTCGTCTGGAGTATGGACGATGTTTCTTGAAATTATTGCTGTCGTCACCGTTGTCGCTGCGGCCCTGTTGGCCTTCGGTTTCGGCGGCCGTGACGAACAATTGGCCGCGATCGGCTTCCTGGCCGCCACGCTCGCCACCCGCATGATCACCGCCGAATACACCCATGTCGAATATGGCGTGCTGGCCGTGGACTTTGGTCTGCTGCTTGGCCTGCTGGCCTTGGCGCTCACCAGTGATCGCTTCTGGCCGATGTATGCCACGGCGTTCCAGTTGGTTGGCCTGTTGGTCCACATCGGCAGCCTCACCTCTGCTGGTGGTGGCATGGCCTGGGCGTATGCGGTTGGCCTGATCTTCTGGTCCTATGCGGTGATCGCCGCGCTGCTCGCCGGAACGTGGCTGGAAGGCCGCAACCGACGGTTGGCAGGGCTGTAAGCCACTGTTCTTTGTTCGCTCTATCAACTTCTGGTAGAGCTTCGCATGGCACGGCCACCCCCGGCTTGATCGGGGGTGGCTCTGCCGCGTTTCGCGGTGATCTGCCCCGCGACAGCGCCGCCCTTGCCCTTCCTGCCTGCGCCTCGTAACCCCGGATCAAGCCGGCTTGCACGGCCTGAACAAATGTGGAACATACGGGCTCATGCTGAACCATATCCAGGTGCGCGGCGCGCGGGAGCATAATCTCAAGGGCGTCGACGTCGATCTGCCCAAGAACGCGCTCACCGTGATCACCGGCCTGTCCGGATCCGGCAAGTCCAGCCTCGCCTTTGATACCATCTATGCCGAAGGCCAGCGACGCTATGTGGAGTCCCTCTCCGCCTACGCCCGCCAGTTCCTGGAGATGATGTCCAAGCCGGACGTGGACCATATCGAGGGCCTGTCGCCGGCGATCAGCATCGAACAGAAGACGACGAGCAAGAACCCGCGCTCCACCGTCGCCACCGTCACCGAAATCTATGATTATATGCGCCTGCTGTGGGCGCGTGTCGGCATCCCCTATTCGCCTACCACCGGCCTGCCGATCACGGCGCAAACCGTCAGCCAGATGGTTGATCGAGTCATGGCGCTGCCGGAAAACACCCGCCTCTATTTGCTCGCCCCCATCGTGCGCGGCCGCAAAGGCGAGTATCGCAAGGAACTGGCGCAGCTGCAGAAAGACGGCTTCACCCGCGTGAAGATCGACGGCGAATTCTACGTCATCGATGAAGCCCCGGCGCTCGACAAGAAATACAAGCACGACATCGACGTGGTGGTCGACCGGTTGGCGGTGAAGGAAGGCCTCCAATCCCGCCTCGCCGAAAGCTTCGAAACCTCATTGAAACTGGCTGAAGGCCTCGCCTTCGTTGAACTGGCAGACGCGCCGGCCGATGCACCGGAACAGGAACGCCGCATCCTTTTCTCCGAAAAATTCGCCTGCCCGGTGTCCGGCTTCACCATCTCCGAAATCGAACCGCGGCTGTTCTCCTTCAACGCCCCGCAAGGCGCCTGCCCGGCCTGCGATGGTCTTGGCGAAAAACAGCATTTCGATCCTGATCTCATCGTCCCCAACCACGCGCTCACGCTGGAAAAGGGCGCCGTCGCGCCGTGGGCCAAATCCAACCCGCCCTCGCCCTATTATCTGCAGGTGCTGGCCAGCATCGGCCGCGCCTATGGCTTCACGCTGAAAAGCAAATGGTCAGACCTGTCGGATGAAGCCGCCCGCGCCGTGCTCTATGGCACCGGCAGCCGCGCCATCCCGCTGCGGTTCGAAGACGGCCGCAAGGCCTACGAAGTCGTCAAAACCTTCGAAGGCGTCGTCCGCAACCTTGAAAAGCGCCTTAATACCGAAAGCACCATGATTCGCGAGGAGCTGGAGCGCTACCAGTCCCCCTCCCCTTGCGAAGTCTGCCACGGCGATCGCCTTCGCCCCGAAGCGCTCAGTGTCAAGATCGCCGGCGAAACCATCTCCACCGCCGTTCGTCGCCCCGTCGGCCAGGCGCTTCGCTGGGCGCGTGGCGTCGCCGATCATCTCACGCCGAAACAACGCGCCATCGGCGATCGCATCCTGAAGGAAATCACCGAACGCCTCGGCTTCCTCGACAATGTCGGCCTCGATTATCTCAATCTCGATCGCAAGTCGGGCACGCTGTCGGGCGGCGAATCACAGCGCATCCGCCTCGCCTCCCAGATCGGCTCCGGCCTGTCGGGCGTGCTCTATGTGCTCGATGAACCGTCCATCGGCTTGCACCAGCGCGACAATGATCGCCTGCTCACCACGTTGAAACGCCTGCGCGATCTCGGCAACACCGTGCTGGTGGTGGAACATGATGAAGACGCCATCCGCCTCGCCGATTATGTGGTTGATATGGGCCCCGGTGCCGGCGTCCACGGCGGCGAAGTCGTCGCGGCCGGCAGCCTGCAGGATATTCTCGACAGCCCCACCAGCATCACCGGCGCCTATCTGTCAGGCCGCCGCTCCATCCCCGTCCCGGCCAAGCGCCGCAAGGGGTCGGGCAAGAAACTCACCGTGAAAAACGCCCGCGGCAACAATCTGCAGGGCGTCACCGCCAGCATCCCGCTTGGCACCTTCACCTGCATCACCGGCGTTTCGGGCAGCGGCAAATCCACCTTCACCATCGATACGCTCTACAACGCCGCCGCCCGCGAACTGAACGGCGCCCGGCTGCTCGCCGCCCCGCACGATGGCCTTGATGGGCTGAACCACCTCGATAAAGTGATCGACATCGATCAATCCCCCATCGGCCGCACCCCGCGCTCCAACCCAGCCACCTACACCGGCTGCTTCACCAACATCCGCGATTGGTTCGCCGGCCTGCCGGAATCGCTGGCCCGCGGCTACAAACCCGGCCGCTTCAGCTTCAACGTCAAAGGCGGCCGCTGCGAGGCCTGCTCGGGCGACGGCCTGATCAAGATCGAAATGCACTTCCTGCCTGATGTCTATGTCACCTGCGACGTCTGCCACGGCCACCGCTACAACCGCGAAACCCTGGAAGTGAAATTCAAGGGCAAATCCATCGCCGACGTGCTGGACATGACGATCGAAGACGGCGTTGAATTCTTCAAGGCCGTGCCCCCGATCCGCGAAAAACTCGCCATGCTGCTCGAAGTCGGCCTCGGCTACGTCAAGATCGGCCAGCAAGCCACCACCCTGTCCGGCGGCGAGGCCCAACGCGTCAAACTCGCCAAGGAACTCTCCCGCCGCGCCACCGGCAACACGCTCTACATCCTCGATGAACCCACCACCGGCCTCCACTTCGAAGACGTCCGCAAACTCCTCGAAGTCCTCCACGCCCTGGTGGAACAAGGCAACAGCGTCGTCGTCATCGAACATAATCTCGACGTCATCAAAACCGCCGACCACATCATCGATCTCGGCCCCGACGGCGGCGACAAGGGCGGCCAGATCGTGGCGACCGGAACGCCCGAAACAGTGGCCGCGTGCGAGGCCAGCTGGACCGGGAAATATCTGGCGCCGCTGCTCGCCGCATCCCCGCGCGCGGTAGAGGAAGAAACCGCCGCGCCCGTGAAGCGCGCGCGCAAGGCGAAGGGCTGAAGCGTCAGCGCGCCCGCATCCGCGGAATGACAAATATGGCCAGCAGTACCAGCCACAGGGCGACCGCCAGGTGGAACAGATGCCAGGCCAACGCCGGATGCGCCACACGCAGCGGATCCGTCGCGAGCCGCCCGATCAGCAGCACGGTGAAACTGGCGGCAACCAGCGGCGCCTTCCCGTCGGCGGCACGATAGGCCAGCCATGATCCCACCAGGGTGAGCGCCAAAAATGTCGGCACCATCGCGCCCGGGATCAGCACGGCCAATATGCCCGCCACTCCGCCCAGAACCGGTGCAAACCAGCGGGCTCGGCCGGCCATCACGCCGACCATGCAGCCGAGCCCGAACACCGCGCCGGCCCGCGACAGGAACTGGTGAACCAGTTCGAAGTCCCCCGCCAGGCCAGCGCTGATCCTGATGGTGCCCACCAAGGCCGCGAGCATGAAGGGCGCGATCCCCACGGCCCACCAGGCGTTGATCCGCGCCGTTCGGGCCATGGCAATTGCGCCAGCCGCCACCACCACCGCTTCGGTCACGGCGAAATGCTGAGGCAGCAGCGCACTCATTCGGCGGGCACCGCGCTGCTGCCCGCCCGGCGGCGGGCGTCAGGGGCAAAGCCCGCTGCGGCC
>JAIXPM010000246.1 GCA_027486275.1 Sphingomonadales bacterium
ACCGGAGACGCGATGATGACCAGCCCCCGTCAGATCCTCCCTGCGGTTCCGCTGGTCGGGCCGCTGGGCACGGGCCTGATGGTGCTGGCTTGCGTGCTGCTGATGGGCGGCGTTGCGTTCTACCTGGCCTGGCCGGCGGAAAAGCTGCCGGGGCCCAAGGCGCTGATCGATTTTCAGGTCTTTCACATCGCCGGCCAATTGGCTTGGGCGGGCGATCTGGCCACGGCCTATGATGCGCAACGTTTCTGGGCCCACACGCGGGTGCTGACGGGCAATCCAGGCCATATGTTCTGGCCCTATCCGCCGCATTTCAATCTGTTCACGGCGCTGCTGGCGTTGCTGCCGCTCTGGCTGAGCTACCTGGTGTTCTGCGGCGGCAGTCTGCTCTGCTACATGCTCACGCTGCGGCGGCTGGTCGGCGTTCACTATGGCACGGTGCTGGCGCTGTTGTTTCCTTCCCTGTTGCTCTGCATCTTCATCGGGCAGAACGCCTTGCTGATCGGTGCGCTGGTGGGGTGGCTGGCCAGCCTTGCGCTCAGTGGGCGCACGCTGGCCGGGGTGCCGCTGGGCCTTTTGACGGTGAAGCCCCAGTTCCTGCCCGGTATTGGCCTGTATCTGCTGCTGCGCGGCCACTGGCGGATCATCTTCAGCGGCGCCCTGGTCGCCGGGCTTGCACTGGCAGCGGCGACCTTGTTGTTCGGTTTGCGTGTCTGGCCGGATTTCTTCGCCGTCATGGGCAACGTCAGCGCGCATCTGTTCGATGGGCGATACCAGTATTTCCGCATGACCTCGCTTTTTGCTGCGCTGTTCGTCGTGACCAAAGACCCGCAGCTGGCGATGGCAGCGCAAATCGGGCTTGCCGTGGTGCTGGCGGGCGGGTTGCTGCTGGCCAGCCGGCGCGGTTGGCCACCCCGGCAGCTGCTGGCCGCCGCCATCATGTCCAGCACCCTGATGTCGCCTTATGGCTATGATTATGATCTGCCGGTCGTGGGCGCGGCGATTGCCCTGCTGATGCCCGATCTGGTGCTGCAGGATCGCCGCAGCTGGCTGGGGCTGCTGCTGTTGGCCTGGCTGGCCTGCCTGACCGGCGCGTTGACCAGGCTTGCGCTGGCGCCGCCGCTGCCCGCCGTGCAGTTCGTGCCGGTGCTGTTGCTGTGCGCGGCGCTGCTGGTGCTGTCGCGGCGACGTCCGGCCAGCTTCGGATCGGACTGAACGGGCAAGATCGCCCGGCAAACCGATTCGAATCGGCGTGTTCCGATTCGTTTTTTCGCCCGAAATGGTGGTTGATCGGTCCATCTTCCCAAGAAGCCGTTTGGCGCGTGTCATTTTCGCAACAGGCACTTTGCTGCCTGCAAGACTGCGATTTTTAACGGAAAATCATGATTTCGGCTCTTTATACAGCTCTGAACAAGCTCGTCTAAGCCCTTGATAAGCATGAAAATTTACGAGTTGCCGATATTCCTAAGCCCTTGTTTCCGTTTGAAAATCGCCATCGGCAAGAGCAGGCGCCCACCATGGCAATTAATAAGTAATAACAAGAGATAACACTTACTAATTTTCGTAAAGCATAATGAAGTGCGAAGTAATATAGACAAATTTTATAAACCAAATTCGATATTGTTCAAATCGTTACGGCGGTTTATTTAGGTTGCGGGATATCGGCCGGAGGAAGCAGTGGTTTTCATCCGATCGGCGTCAACGGTGATCCCTCCCGTTCGCTCGTCAAAAAAGAGCGGGACCTTGCAAGAACTGGCTTCGGCCAACAACAGTGGGAAGAAAACGATGATGAAGATCCTGAACGCCCTGAAGGGCAACAAGTCCGGCGCTTCGGCCGCTGAATACGCTCTGATCGTCGCTGTGCTCGGCGGCTTCGTGGTGCTGGGTGCGACCGCTTTCGGTGGTTCGCTGCAGAGCGCCATGACCCAGACCGGTACGGCTCTCGACGCCGAAGCTTCGACCACCTTCTAATCTGGTGGCGGCCGCCGGCTGGGGCTTCTGCCCTGGCCGGCGGCCATCTTCCCGGCCGTCGTGCCGGCTCTGTTCTTCGTTTCCAGTAGTTCAAGCGAAGCGTTGCAAGCCCCCGGAAACCGCGCAGTCACTGCGCAGCAACCGGGCAAGGCAGCAACAAATACCGGTTTCAAGACGGCGCTGGCCGTCAGAGTGGGCGCGTTCCGGAAGACGGGCAGCCCGTGCGTGTAAAGTGGCGTTCGGGCGTAACTGTCAAGCTGGACCGGAGTCCGGCCGTAACAGGGTGATCCAGATGACCCGCATGGTCAGGCTGGTGACAGTTGCAAGAGGGGCGAGCTTTGCACACGCAATCTCAAATCAAGTCAGGGTTGCCGGCCGGCGCTGTGTGCGTGGCCAGGCTTGACCATGCCGAAAGGGTGGCGATCTGATGCGCCGCTCCTCCATCATCATGCTGATCGCCGCGGTGGCCCTGGGCCTGATCGCCGTGCTGTTTGCCCGAACGTTCCTGGGGAACGCTGGCGACGCAGGCGGTGGCCGATCGGCCGCGGCTGTTCGCACCGTGCCCACCGTGGTTGCTGCGACCGACATCAATTTCGGCCAGAAGATCACACCGGAAATGGTGAAGGTGGTCGATTGGCCGGCCAACACCTTGCCGCAGGGCAGCTTCCAGCGCCTTGAAGAGCTGACGATGGGCGCAGGCCGCACCGCCATGCGCCCGATCGTTGCCAATGAAATCCTCACTGAAAAGTCGCTGGCCACTGGCGCCAACCGGCTTTCAACCGCCCAGCTGCTGGGCCCGCAGATGCGCGCAATTTCGGTGCCGCTGAACGAAGTGTCCGGCGTGGCCGGCCTGATCTTCCCGGGCGACCGTGTGGACGTGTTCATGACCCGCCAGCCCGATGAGGCAATGCCTTATTCGGAACTTCTGGCGCAAGGTGCCCGGGTGCTGGCCGTTGGGGTTGACATGAACGTGGGCAAGGAAAAGCCCGAGCTCGTCAAGTCGGCCACCATCGAGGTGACACCGCTGCAGGCCCAGAAGATCGCGCTGGCGGTTACCGTCGGTCAGCTCAGCATGGCGCTGCGCCACTTCACCGATGAAAGCCGGGTGCGTTTGCAGACGGCGCAGGTGATGGATCTGAATGATGGCACCATCACCCGGCTGGTGCGCAAGCCCAATTCGGGCGGATCCGCTCCGTCTGGTCCATCCGGACCGCCGGCGGGCGGCAACAGTGGCCAGGCGCCGATCGGCCCGGGCGTGGTGGTGATGCGTGGTACCAGCAATGGCATGACCTCCAGCTTTGAATCGGTGATCGGCAAATGATGCTTCGACCCCTTCTCGCCATTGGCCTCGCCGCTGCGGCGCTGGCTGCTCCCGCCACCATGGCCGCTGAAAACAGCGTCGAGGCGGCCACCGGGCTCTCGCTGAGCCTGCCGATCAACAAGTCGCAGACCCTCAGGGTGCCGCGACCCTTTGCCCGCATCGCTGTGGGCAACGCCAAGATCGCCGATGTCAGCCCGGTCACCAACCGCGTGGCCTATCTGCTCGGCAAGGAAATCGGCACCACCAACCTGACCCTTTATGACGCCCGCGGCGCCGTCATCGCCGTGGTCGACGTGACGGTGACGCCCGACGCCATGGGCCTGAAGCAGAAGCTGGCCGAAGTGATACCCACCGAAAATCTGGGTGTGCAGGTTGCCAACGACCGCCTGATCCTGTCGGGCACGGCTTCCAGCGCTGCCGCACTGCAACGTGCCATGACCATTGCCCAGGCCTATGCGCCCGACAAGGTGATCAACATGGCCGGCGTTGGCACCGCCCAACAGATCCTGCTGGAAGTGCGCTTTGCCGAAATGCAGCGTGGCACCGTCAAGGCGCTGGGCATCGACCAGGTCCAGTTTGGCAGCCGTGTCGACGAGTTCGGCAACACGACGGTTGCCCGCACCAATGCCCAGGGCATTGGCCCCGGCTTCGGCATTACCGGCACCTTCGGCGGCGCCTTCTCCATGCCGGGCTTCTCGTTCCGGTTCCAGGCGCTGGAGCGCCAGGGCCTGATCCGCACGCTGGCACAGCCCAACATCATCGCGCTTTCGGGTGAAACTGCCAATTTCCTTGCCGGGGGCGAATTCCCGGTGCCGGTGGCGGTGACGCAGAACAACCAGATCGCGGTGGAATTCAAGCAGTTCGGGGTTGGTCTCGCCTTCACGCCGACCTTGCTTGAAGATGGCCTGATCAATCTGCTGGTTGCTCCGGAAGTGTCCAGCCTGGATCCGGCCGCCGGTATCACACTTGCAGGCCTGCGTATTCCCGGCCTGAAGGTCCGCCGCGCCCGCACCACGCTGGAGCTGCGTGACGGCCAGACCTTTGCGCTCGCCGGCCTGATCCAGAGTGATTTTCGCGATACGGTGAACGCCGTGCCGTTGCTGGGCAAGATCCCGATCATCGGCGCGCTTTTCCGTTCCAGCGATTTTGAACGGCAGGAAACCGAACTGGTGATCCTGGTGACGCCGCGCATCGTGCGGCCGGTCGCAGCCGGTACCGCCTTGCAGTCGCCGACCGATCGGATTCTGGAGCCGACCGATACCGAGTTCTTCTTGCTCGGCAAGCCGGAACGCCGGGTGCAACCGGGCAATATTCTGCCCCTGCCCGGCCCTGCCAGCAGCATCAACAAGCCCGGCGGTGTTGCCGCCGAGGCCGGTCATATTGTGAGGTAAGCGATGTTCAAGATTGCAACATCCCTGCTGCTGGTTGCCCTCATGGTCAGCCTTGCCGCGCCGGCCGCAGCAACAGACAGGGGCCTGGGCCTGGTCGTGCAGAACAACGTCGCGGCCATGGCAGTGGATCTCACGCCCAGCTATGCCAACGTCAAAATCGAAGGCAGCACTGGCACATTGGCCGATACGGCGATTACCCGTTACCGCACCGGGCAGGTCAAGCCGCTGCGCTCCTTGTCGGGTGATTCCAAGCTCGGCGGCGGCAGCGTCACCGGCGCCGATGCGCCTGTGACCCAGCAAGCGAATGGTCCGCGCTGATGGCCCTGCTGGCGCGTCTTGGTTCGATGGTCGGGCGCGGCGAAAAGGGGGATTCCTCGTCGCAGTCTGACACGGGCGATTTGCGTGTAACGCTGGTGCTGGCGCCCGAAACGGCGGCCACCATCGATCCTGCGCACCTCGCCAACCTGGGTGCCAGCATCCACGTGTTTGATGGCGGCCTGGAAAAATTCTCGGTGAACGGGCCACTGCTGCGCCGTACAGATCTGGTGATCCTGGAAATCGAGCCCGAAAGTGCCGAGGAACTGGCCGCGCTGGAACAGTTCGCCAACAGCGTTGGTGCCCGCATCCCGGTGGTGGCAGCGGCCCACAATCTGACCATCACCGCCACCCGCCGCCTGATGCGGTCCAGCATTGCCGATGTGCTGCCGATCCCGTTCAGCCGCGAGGAACTGGCGCAGGCGCTGGAAACCGGCCGCGACCGGCTGGGCCAGCTGCGCACGGGCGGTGGTCCGGCCCGCAGCGGCAATGTGATCGCCTTTCAGGGCGTGCTGGGCGGCATCGGCTCCACCATGCTCGCCACCCAGCTGGCGCAGATCTGGGCCGCCGAGAAGAAAGTGCTGCTGATCGATCTTGATCTACAGCGCGGCAATGCGGCGCTGTACATGAACCTGAAGCCCCGTCTTTCGATTGCTGATCTGATCGAAGCGGATGACCGGCTTGACGCCGAGTTCCTCAAGATGGTGCTGGAACGCCACCAATCGGGCACCTCGGTGATTTCATCGCCGAACGACATGACCGCGATGGACGTTGTGACCCCGGAATTCATCGATCGGCTGCTGGATGTCGCCACCCAAAATTACGATCTGGTGCTGCTGGATCTGCCGGGCATCTGGATGGACTGGACGGCCATGGCCATCCAGAAGGCCGACTTGCTGCTGCTGACCACCCAGATGACCGTATCGGGTGTGCAGCAGGCCCGCCGACAGCTTGATGTGGCTGAAGCCAATGGCCTGGGCGACCGGGTGCGGGTGGTGATGAACCGCATGATCCCCGGCCTGTTCGGCAAGTACGACCTGAGCGAAGCCGAATCGGCGCTGCGCAGCCGGGTGCATTTTGGCCTTGCCAATGATTTCCCCACGGTTTCGGCGGCGCAGGATGAAGGCCGCAGCCTGGGCCAGATCAAGATGAAATCCCGCATCGAAAAGGACCTACGTGCCATTGCGGCGCAGCTGAGCGATGAACTGGTCAGCATGGGGGCGACGGCATGATCTTCCCCACCCGCCGCAAGACCGGCGCACAGCCTGACGCCGCTGGCGATGCGGCGACGGCCAGCGTGCCCGCCGAAACCAAGGTGGCCGCGCCGGCCCCGGCGCCGGTTGTGAGCATCAAGGATCGCCGCCGCGACGATTACACCGAACTCAAAGTCATGCTGCACCAGCAGCTGATCGACCGCATCAATCTGGCGGCGCTGGAAACCATGACGCGCGAGCAGATGCAGCGCGACATCGGCGACATCGTTCAGGAAATGCTGAAAGAAAATAACCAGGCCCTGAACGCCGCCGAACGGCGTCAGCTGGTCGAGGATATTCTCGACGAACTGCTCGGCCTCGGCCCGCTGGAACCGCTGCTGAAAGACCCGACCATCTCGGACATCATGGTCAACAGCGCCACGAAGGTGTTCGTGGAACGGCGCGGCAGGATCGAGGAAGTCGGCACGCGTTTTGCCAGCGATCAGCATCTGCTGCGCATCATCGGCAAGATTGTTTCGAACGTCGGCCGCCGTGTTGATGAAAGCTCGCCGATGGTCGACGCGCGCCTGCCTGACGGCAGCCGCATCAACGCGATCATTCCGCCGCTGGCCATCGACGGTCCGTGCCTTTCCATCCGCAAATTTCCGCCCAGCCGCACCAGCATCGACAAGCTGGTCGAATATGGTTCGATGACAGTTGATTGCGCGACGATGCTGAAGGCCGTGGTCGCCAGCCGCCGCAACGTGATTGTTTCGGGCGGCACCGGTTCGGGCAAGACCACCATGCTTAACGCGCTGTCGGCCTCGATCGGCAGCCACGAACGCGTGGTGACGATCGAGGATTCGGCCGAACTGCAATTGCAGCAGAGCCACGTCGTGCGCCTTGAAACCCGCCCGTCCAACATTGAAGGCCGCGGGGAAGTCAACCAGCGCGATCTGGTGAAGAACGCACTGCGCATGCGGCCCGATCGCGTCATCCTGGGTGAAATCCGTTCGGGCGAAGCCTTCGACATGCTGCAGGCCATGAACACCGGCCACGATGGTTCGATGACGACCCTGCACGCCAACACGCCGCGCGACGCACTGTCCCGCCTGGAACAGATGATCGGCATGTCGGGCATCGACATCAGCCCGAAATCGGCTCGCGCCCAGATTGCTTCAGCCATCAACGTGGTGTGTCAGCTGGAACGCCTGCAGGACGGCAGCCGCCGTGTCACCTCGGTGGCCGAGATCACCGGCATGGAAGGCGAGATCATCCTGATGCAGGAGATCTTCAAGTTCGTGCGCGAAGGCGTGGACGAACAGGGCAAGGTGATCGGCGAGATGCGCCCGATGGGGGTGCGGCCCAAGTTCATGGATATCCTGAAGGCGCGCGGCTTCGATCTGCCGAGCACCATGTTCGATCCGTTCAAGCGCAAGGATGGTTGAGGTGCAACTGCCGTCCTTCATCAACGCCGAATTCGTTTTCTACGGCATCGTGTTCCTGGCCGTGGTGCTGCTGCTGGAAGGCGGCTTCATGTGGTACCGCGACAATTTCGGCACCAAGAAGCGTGTTTCAAAGCGCATGGCGCTGATCGAGAGCGGGGCGAGTTCCGAGGAGATCATCACTGCGCTGCGCCGGCAGACGACCGATATGTCGAAGTCGATGCTGCCGTCGGTCCTCCGCTATCTCGACAGCCGCATGAACCAGGCCGGTCTGCGCATGAGTGCTCAGCGCATGCTCAGCTACATGGGCACGGTCACGCTGCTGATCGGGTTCCTGTTCCCGTTGATTGGCGGCATCAGCGGCCAGATCACCTCGCCCGGCGCCGTTCTGTTGCTGCTGCTGTTTGCCGGCGGCATCGGCATTGCGCTGCCCATCCTCTATCTCAACTACGTCGCCGCCAAGCGGCTCAAGAAGATTGAGGCGCAGTTCCCGATCGCGCTGGACGTGCTGGTGCGCGGCTTGCGGGCAGGCTACCCGGTGTCGGGCGCGCTCGAACTGGTGGTCAACGAAATGCCGGATCCGCTGGCTTCCGAGCTGGGGCTGGTGCTGGCGGAAATGAACTATGGTTCGCCGCTGCGTGATGCGCTGGAAGGCTTTGCCAACCGGGTGCAGACCCAGGACATCAACATGTTCGTGGTTTCGGTGGCCATCCAGACCGAAACCGGCGGCAGCCTCGCTGAAATTCTCGACAGCCTGACCCGCGTGATCCGTGACCGCGCCGCCATGGTGCTGAAGGTGCGCGCGCTGGCATCCGAAGGCAAGATGACCGGCACCCTGCTCACTGCCATGCCGATCATCACCTTTGTCGGCGTGTTCTCCAGCCAGCCCAGTTTCTATCTCGATGTTGTGGACGATCCCTGGTTCATGCCGGGCGCGCTGGGCGTGTTGTTCCTTTATGTTCTGGGTGTCGTGATCATGCGCCGCCTGATCGCGATCAAGGTGTAACGGCGATGGGCAGCGCAACCCTGGCAAACTGGATCGTTCTTGGCCTGGTGTTCGCGGCCGTGATGCTGGTCGTGCTGGCGCTGGCACCGCTGGTGCTGGGCCGGTCCGACATCAAGGCGCGGCTGGCCAGTCAGGGCGGCGGTGCAGCTGTCGATGAAGGCCCGGGCAGCATTCGCAACGATCTGCTCACCTCGCGCTGGGCGCAACTGCTGCACGAAATCGAAGCACGTGGTCTCAGCCTCACCGACGATGCCTCCGGCAAGATCGCGGAAAAGCTGCAGCGGGCCGGTTTCGATCAACTCTGGGCGCCCCGCGCCTTCACCCTGGCCCGCGCCATCGGCACACTGGCCCTGCCCATCCTGGTGGTGATCGTGCTGGCCGTGGGCGGCAACTGGCCGGAGCCGGCCAAGCTTTACATGATGCTGATGGGCGGGGCCGTGGCCGGCCTGTATCTGCCCGGTATCATCGTGCAGTCCCGCGCTGAAAACCGCGCCCAGGAAGTGCTCAACGGCTTCCCCGATACGCTCGATCTCATGCTGGTCTGCCTCGAAGCCGGGCTTGGCATCGATGCCGCCTTCAGCCGCGTCGGTTCGGAAATCATCGGCTCGCATCCGCTGCTGGCCAAGCTGTTCGGCCAGGTCAGCCTTGAACTGCGCGCCGGCCGCAGCCGCGAAGTGGCGCTGCGCATGCTGGCCAAAAAGAGTGGCGTGCCGGAAATCACCGCCTTCACCACGCTGATCATCCAGTCTGACAAGTTGGGCGCCTCGGTGGCGTCGGCGCTGCGGGTCTATGCCGCGGAAATGCGTGAAGCCCGCCGGCTGCGCGCCGAGGAAAAGGCCCACAAGATTCCGGTGCTGCTGTCGATCCCGCTGGTCTGCTTCATGCTGCCCACCATGGTCGCGGTGCTGATGCTGCCGGCGGCGATCGGCATGAAGAACCAGATGGCTCAAGTGGAAAAACAGGAGCAATCCAACAAAGCGGCGAGGGGCAAATGAAACAGAAAACCGCGTTTCTTCTCGCGCTGGCTGGTTCATCGCCGGCGTTGGCCGACAGCTTTGATGCCAAGGACGCCCGGCCGCGCAGCGACAACCTGCCCAGCAGCGCCATCGCCAATAATCAGAATGAAACGGCCGCGCTGGCCGAAGGCCGCAGCCTGTTGGCCGCGGGCAACGCCGCGCAGGCGATTTCCGTGTTCCGCATCGCGCTGGGCCAGAATGCCGGATCGGTGGCGGCGCTGAACGGCATCGCCATCGCCTATGATCGGCTGGGCCGCATCGATCTGGCGCGCCAGCATTTCGAGATGGCCCTCGCGCTGGAACCGGGCGCCGGCGATATTGCCTATAATCTGGGCTGGACCCTGCACCGGGCCGGCCAGCATCGCGACGCCATTGCCTGGCTGCAACGCGTCAGCAGCAGTGATGATGGCCGCGCTGCCACCTCTGCCCGCCGCGCCCTGCTGCTGGTGGCAGCCGCGCTGGAAAACGCTGTCCTAGCACCCGCCATTGCCGCCGATGCGCCGGTGCGCGTTGCGAGCGCCCGGATCGACATGGCGAGCAGCGGGGAAGCCGTGCTGGTGCTCCCGGGCGCAGTCAGCCATCCGTTCACGGCCCCGCGCGTTGCCATGGCGCAGCGGGCCGGCGGCGTGCCGGTGGCCCGGATCAACGCCAGCCTCGCGCCCGCCAAGGCGGGCCAACTGCCGCAACTGGCCGCTCCGATCACGCTGGGGCAGGAAGATGCTGCAGAGCAGCAGTCCGCTTCGGCCCTGGTCACGGCGCATCTTGACAGTCTGGCCTCGCTCACCATTCCGATGGCCACGCTGTCGCTGGCGGAAGCGGCTCCGGATGCGCCAATGGCGCTCACGGCGGACGTGTTGTTGCCACAGGTGATCAATGTCACCGATGTGCCGCCGGATTTCAGCCAGATGCTTGCCGCCGGTAACCCGGTGGCGCAATTCCTGCTGCCGTCGTTCCAGCCGGCCGCGCTGCGCCTGCTCGATCTGGCGGCCTTGCCGGAACTGGCCACGGCCACGCCATTGGCACCGCGCCGCTTCCTGGCACCGGCCGCCATGGCAATCGACTGGCTGGCTGGCTTTGATGCATCGCGCTTTGCCGTCGCCGCCGAAGACCGCGCCACCACACGACTGTTGACCGCCTTGTCGGCCCAGGCCGATCCCGGCGCCGTTGATGACAAGGACGCCGTGCGTCTGGCTATTGCCCGGCTGGAAGCGCTGATTGTCCGTCTCGGAGCCTTGAGTGCCTGATGGTGCCGAATCATTTGGCCAGCCGACGGAAACGGTTGCGCCGCGTGCGTCGTCGGCGGCCGAGCACGACGATGCGTTGACGGCGCGTCCGGCCACACTGGTCGAACTGTTTCATCGCTTTGCGTTCCTGATGCTGTTGGTGGCACTGGCCGTGGCCGTGGTTACCCCGGCACTGGCCAGGCCCAAGCCGCCGAAGTCCAAGGTCGACGCTGCTGCCGTTCAGGTCCAGCCCACCGCGCCGCCCGGTCCCGAAGCGTTGGCCATGCTGGATGCCGCCATCGCGGATGGTCGGCTGGACAATGCCCGCGCCCTGCTTGCGCCGATGTGGGCGAGCGGCGCCCCCGATGTGCAACTGCGCGCGGCCGAACTGGCGCTGGCCGGGGGCAGCCTGCCCGAAGCGGCCGAAGCCTTCACCGGCCTGATGGATGGCCCGCTGGCGGCGCTGGCGCGCCAGGGCCTTGGCATCACCCGCTTGCGCGAAGGCAAGGAAAACGAAGCCCGCCCGTTGCTGGAACAGGCGGTGGCAGCCGATCCCGGCCTTGCCCGCGCCTGGAATGCGCTGGGCGTGCTGGCCGACAAGGCGCGGGACTGGCCGGCGGCTGATCTGGCCTATGGCAAAGCCGTGGCCGCCGCGCCCCAGGATGCCGGCATCCTGGCCAATCGCGGCTGGTCGCAGCTGCTGCGTGGCCGTCATGAAGCCGCCGAACGCGATCTGGTGGCTGCGTTGAAGTTGCAGCCTGCGTTGAAAAAGGCGCGCACCAATCTGGCACTGGCCCGTGCAATGCAGGGCCGTTACCAGGAAGCCTTCCTGCTCAGCGACAAGACCAGCCTTGCCACCGATCTCAACACCGTGGGCTATGCCGCGATGATGCGCGGCGATCTGACGGTGGCCGAAGCCTACTTCAACCGCGCGCTGTCGTTGAACCCGCAGTTCGATCGTGCCGCCTGGGCCAATCTGCAATATCTGGCCGAACTGAAGGCGCAGAAGGTGCGCGAGCCGACCGGCGCCGCGCCGCCACGATCATGATGGGGCTGGCATGACGCTCGCTGATGCCGGCCTGTGGCTGATGGCGTTATCGGTGCTGGCCAGCGCCGGCTTTGATCTGCGCACCTTTGAAATCCCCGATACCATCACCGTGCTGATCATCATCGGCGCGGTATTGTTCGGGTTGGGCACACCCGGCTTTGACTGGGCCAGCCATGCTGCTGCGGGCGGCGCCTTCTTTGCGTTCGGCCTGCTGGCCTTTGCACGCGGCTGGCTGGGCGGCGGCGACGTTAAGGTGATGACCGGCTGCGCCTGCTGGGCAACCTTGGGCACGCTGGCAGCGCAGGTTGTGCTGATCGCCATTGCCGGCGGCGTGCTGGCGCTTGTGCTGATGCTGCTGCGCCGCGGGCTGGCTGTGGCCGGCGTCACCGGCGACAATGCACCGCGGCTGGTGCAGGTGGGGGCTGATCTGCCTTATGCCGTGGGCATTGCCGGCGGCATGGCGGTGTGGGCTTGGCGCTTCCTGCCGCAGCCCTGACCGGTACGGGCCTGTTGCCTGAATGCTTCGTCATCAATCCGAAACATCATAGCCACCGAAGCGTCATCTATCAGTCACCATGCTGTAACCCGAGTTAATTAGCGGCCATCATGAATGCCAAACACCGGGTTTGGCGCAATGGGGCCTTGTCATGATCTTCAGCTCGTCTGCTCGCGGCACTGCCGCGCTTCGTCTCGCTTTGCTGGCCAGCCTGGCCGGCTCGCCCGCCATGGCGCAAGTGATGGCTGCTGCCGATCAGGCTGGCGGCGATCAGGCCGCCCCCGCTCGCGCACGCGCCGGCGAAACCACCACCGCCGCCGATGGCGAGATCGTCGTTTCGGGTGAGCGCCCGATCCGCGAATCGGAACGCGCCGC
>JAIXPM010000365.1 GCA_027486275.1 Sphingomonadales bacterium
CGTCAGCATCACCCGCAAGATGGCGTGGTCGTCCTCGATGCGCTCACCTATGCCGGCAACCGCGCCAATCTCGATGGCCTGAGCGGCGTCGACTTCGTCCATGGCGACATCCGCGACACCGCGCTGGTGGAGAAGCTGCTGGGTGAACATGGCATCGGCACCATCGTGCACTTTGCCGCCGAAAGCCATGTTGATCGCTCCATCCACGGGCCGGCAGCCTTTGTGGATACCAATGTGATCGGCACATTGTCCTTGCTCACCGCCGCGCGGACCGCGTGGCTGGCCGGGTCGGGCGTGCCACACCGTTTCCACCATGTCTCCACTGACGAGGTCTATGGCACGCTGGGCCCGAACGATCCGGCGTTCAGCGAGACAACCGCCTATGCCCCCAACAGCCCCTATTCCGCGAGCAAGGCAGCCAGCGATCACCTGGTGCGGGCCTGGCACCACACCTATGGGCTTCAAGTCACCACCAGCAATTGTTCCAACAATTATGGCCCGTTCCAGTTCCCGGAAAAGCTGATCCCGCTGTTCCTGATCAACGCTCTGCACGGCCGACCGCTGCCGATCTATGGCGACGGCATGCAGATCCGTGACTGGCTGCATGTGGAAGATCACTGCCGCGGCATCGAGGCGACGCTGCTCAAGGGCCGCGTGGGCGAGACCTACAATATCGGCGGAGGCGCCGAACTGCCCAACCTGACCGTGATCGAAACGCTGTGCGCCGCCGTGGACGCCGCCTTTGCCGCTGACCCCGGCCTTGCCGCGCGCTTCCCGGACTCGCCGGCAGCCAAGGGCCTGCCCACGGCCAGCCTCAAAACCTTCGTCACCGATCGTCCTGGCCATGATCGGCGCTATGCCATTGACGAAACCAAGGCCCGTGGTGAGTTGGGCTACGCCCCGGCGCGGACCTTTGATCAGGGCTTTGCCGAAACCTTGCATTGGTATCTGGCCAATGAAGGCTGGTGGCGCGCCGTGATCGACGGCAGCTATCGTGACTGGGTAGCAACCAACTACGCGCGCTAAACCGGTTTTGGTTTCGCCGGCCAGCGAGGCCTGTTAATCCAAGGGCATGCGCCCGCCCCTGCCCCGTGTCCGGTTCACGGTGATCCGCCAACTGCTGGCCAGCCAGGCCAGCGGCGGTCAGGTGCTGATGGTGGCGGCAGCAGCGGCGATGTTTGCCGCCAACTCAGGGCTGTCTGAGCAATATTTTCACCTGCTCCACATCGAACTGGGGCCCATGAGCCTGCTGCACTGGATCAACGATGGCCTGATGGCAGTGTTCTTCCTGCTTGTCGGCTGCGAGATCAAGCGCGAGTTCGTCGACGGCGAAATGGCGAGTTGGCCGCGCCGCATCCTGCCTGGCGTGGCGGCCGCTGCCGGCATGGCGGTGCCGGCGCTGGTCTATCTGCTGATCAACCGCGCCGCGCCGGCAAACCTGGGTGGCTGGGCCATCCCTACCGCCACGGATATCGCCTTTGCGCTGGGGGTGATGGCCCTGCTCGGCGACCGGGTGCCGGCCAGCCTGAAGTTGCTGCTCACCGCCATTGCCGTCATCGACGATCTGGGCGCCATCGTGGTGATTGCCGCCGTCTATACCGAGGGCGTTGATCTGACGGCACTGGCAGCGGCCGGCGGGCTGTGCGGCCTGTTGGCATTGCTGAACTGGCGGCGGGTGCAGGTGGTCTGGCCCTATCTGCTGGTGGGGGCGGCGCTTTGGGTGGCGGTCCATGCCAGTGGCATCCATGCGACACTGGCCGGGGTGATCACCGCGCTGGCGCTGCCCATCCACCCCAGCCCCGGAGTCCCGGAAATCCGCGACAGCCCGTTGCTGCGCATCGAACACGCACTGGCATCCATCGTGGCCTTTGCCATCGTGCCGATCTTCGGCTTCGCCAATGCCGGGGTGGATCTGCGCGATCTGACACTGGCGGCGGCGCTGGATCCGCTGGTGCTGGGCATCGCCGCCGGGCTGCTGTTGGGCAAGCAGATCGGCATCTTCGGCGCGATCATGGCGTTGGTGAAGCTGAAGATCGTCGACATGCCGGGCCATGCCTCCACCCGCCAGGTCTGGGGCCTGTCACTGCTGTGCGGCATCGGCTTCACCATGAGCCTGTTCATCGCCGCGCTGGCCTTTGGCACCGGCAGCGCCCAGGAAGAAGCGGCCAAGCTGGGCATCATCGCCGGCAGCCTCGCCTCGGCCCTGATCGGGATGGCGGTGCTGCGGCGCTGATCCGGGATTTGGACCGGCTGCTGCCCGGCACAGTTTTGGCAGTTTTGACGAATCGTATCGATTCAGGGAAAAATTGGCCGCTATTTCAAGGAGCATCCAGACCGACCCGGATACCCAGCATAGCGCCGAAGCGCCGTGTAGGACAGATCAGCCCAGGTTGGCGCGCAGCATCCAGGCGGTCTTTTCGTGCACCTGCATGCGCTGAGTGAGTAGATCGGCGGTCGGTTCATCATGGGCTGCATCGGCCAGCGGGAACACGCTGCGCGCGGTGCGGACAACGGCGAGTTGGTCTTCGGCCAGGATGCGCACCATCTCGGTGGCGCTGGGCACGCCGTCGGCCTCCTTGATGGTCGAAAGCTTGGCAAAGGCCGAATAGCTGCCCGGCGCCGGTTCACCCAGCGCACGGATGCGTTCGGCAATCAGGTCCACCGCCAGCGCCAGTTCGGTATACTGGCCTTCGAACATCAGATGCAGCGAATTGAACTGCGGGCCGGTGACATTCCAGTGGAAATTGTGGGTTTTCAGATAGAGCGTGTAGGTATCGGCAAGCAGCCGAGACAGGCCGTCGGCAATCGCGCGGCGTTGAGCATCAGGCATGCCCAGATTGATTGCATCATCCTTGGCTTTTTTCTTGGCCATCATCAGTCTCCTATGTCAGCAGCATAGGCCGGGCACGCAAATGGCGTCCATCGGGATTATCCGATGAACGCCATCGATTTTTCAACCGCTCAGCGGCAGGTGCTTAACGGCAAACGTTTAGCGGCAGACCACGCGGTTGCGGTCGACGCTGTTGCCGATCACGGCACCCAGCGTGCCGCCGATGATGCTGCCCAGCACCTTGGAACCGCCCGGCGCCAGCACATTCCCCAGCGTGCCGCCGGTGAGGCCACCGATGATCAGGCCGGTGGTGCCATCGCTACGCCGGCAGTAATAGCGGTTGTCATACCCGCGCCAGATCTGGTCATTGGCACCCAGATAGCGGGGCTGATAATTGTTGCCGGGGCGATAGAATTGCTCGGCATGCCAGCCCTGGCGGTTCCAACCATCTTGGCGATAGCGCCAATCATTGGCAGGCCGGCCACCGGGGCCCCAGCCGCGGCCGTTCTTCTGGCCACGGCGACGGTCATCATCATCCCAGCCATCACGGCGGCGATCATCATCCCAGCCGGCCCGATAGAGATCGGCGCGATCCTGGCGGAATTCGCGCTGCGCCCGGTAAAGTTCACGCGACTCTTCACGGATGTCGCGGGGATCACCGCGATACTGGGCCCGGGCGAGATCGCGGCGTTCTTCCTGCACCCGATCATAGCTGCGCGCCACTTCGCGCGGGGAGGCATTGCGGCGATCGCGCCAATCATCATCGCCGGCCAGCGCCGGGGTGGCGGCGCCCATCGTGAGCAGGGCAAGGCCCAAACTGATTTTCAGGCTGTTCATGGTCGTTCTCCTTGAAATCCGGTTCAGCGGCAAACGGTGCGGCCGCGATCGATGCTGCGACCCAGAAGGCCGCCGACGACGGCGCCGGCCACGGTGGCCACGGTGCGATCATTGCGCCGCGCCACCTGATTGCCGATCACGCCGCCAGCAATCGCGCCAACAACCGTGCCGGTGCCGCCGCTGCTGCGCCGGCAATAACCGTCGCCATAATAATCGCCGCGGTAACCGGCGTTGTAGCCGCCATTCCAGCCGCCATTGCGCCGGGGATCGCCGCGATAGCCATTGTCCCAACCGCCCTGATCGCCGCCATTGTAACCGCCATTCCAGCCGGCCTGCTGCACGGGTTCATGCCACTGCGCCGCGGCCGGGGCGGCGATGCCCAAGGTGGCGAAGAGTGCGATGGTCAGCGTCGTCTTCATGGCCCGTCTCCGGCTGGTGTTGATGAAGACTGATTCGCACAGATCACATGTGAACTGTCTGAACGGACTTGTTATCGCCCGTTCATGTGGGCAGCGCCCACAGCGGCGTCTTCCCTGCTTCACCCGGCACTTCACGCACGATGCGCGGCACCAGATAGCCGGGCAGCGCCGCCCGCAGTTCAATTTCGATGACGCGGGCACGGGCTTCATCCACATCGAAATGCGCGGCGCCGTCCACCGGATCGGTGAGGTGGAGATAATAAGGCAACACGCCGGCCGCGAACAGCCGGCGACAATGGGCGGCAATGGTGGCCGCATCATCGTTCACTTGGGCCAGCAACACCGACTGGTTGAGCAGAGTCACCCCCGCCGCCCGCAGCCGGCCCAGTGCCGCCGCCACGTCACCTGAGATTTCGCGTTCATGATTGCTATGGGTGACGATCACGACGGTGAGCCGTGTGGCAGCCAGCAGATCGACCAACGCCGGTGTCACCCGATCCGGAATGGCCAGCACTGTCCGGCTGTGCAGGCGCAGCGTGGTGACGTGCGGGATGGCAGCGATGGCCGACACCAGCGCGGCCAGCCGGGCATCCGTCAGGCTGAGCGGATCGCCACCCGACAGGATCACTTCGTCGATCGCCGGATCGCCGGCAATCACCGCCAGCGCCTCGGCCTCACCCGAACGGGTGAGCATAACGGTGCCATAACCCGTGTGTCGACGAAAACAGTAACGGCAGTGGATGGCGCAGGCACCGGACGCGATCAGCAGCGCCCGGCTGCGATATTTGCGTAAAGTCCCAGGCGCGGCGCGATAATCGGCCTCCTCCAGCGGATCGGTGAGGCGGCCCGGCTGCGGCAAGGCTTCCTCGCCGCGCGCCAGCACCTGCAGCAGCAGCGGATCAGCCGGATCGCCGCGCCGGATCAGCGACAGATAATGCGGCGGCACGGACAGCGGGAAATCCGGCTGTGCGATCACGCCCTCAGCAAAATCCGCCGCTGTCAGCCCGACGTGGGCCAACAGATCAGCGGTACTGATGCGGGCAGCACGGGCCTGCGCCTGCCAGGCTTCGGCGGGTGGCAGGACAAGATCAACAACGGGGGACATACCGGGGGCGAATAGCGGAGTGCGCCGGCAAAGGGAAACACTGCATCCTTTGCCGCCACTCGTGCGAACAACAGATTTGCGTGGCCTGCGCTTTGCGTTC
>JAIXPM010000461.1 GCA_027486275.1 Sphingomonadales bacterium
GCGCGGAACTGTTCCGGCGCCTGATTGACGATGGCACCCATCAACTCGCCGCCAGCCGAACCGCCACTGGCCGAGATCATCCCCGGCGCCGCCCAGCCGGCCGTGACCAGGCCCTTGGCGACATCAACGAAATCGTTGAACGTGTTGGTGCGCTTGGCGAGCTTGCCATCAAGATACCACCCGTAGCCCAGATCATCGCCGCCGCGGATCTGGGCGACGGCATAGGCCATGCCGCGATCCAGCAAGCTCAGCCGGTTGGCCGAAAAGCCCGGCATGGTCGGGATGCCATAGGCGCCATAGGCATAAAGATGCAGCTTGCCGGTGCCGTCGGGCTTGAAGCCCTTCCGGTAGACGATGGCGACCGGCACCTGCACCCCGTCCCGCGCCGTCACGAAGAAGCGCTGGCTTTCATATTGGCTGGCGTCATAACCCGATGGCACTTTCTGCACCTTTCGGGTGACGAGTGCGCCGGCCTTCACGTCATAATCATAGACCGTGGCCGGCGTGACCATCGAGGCGTAGTTTACCCGCAGCAGCGGGGCATCAGGCTCCAGATTGCTGCCGATGCTGGCCGTATACGCGGCTTCGGTAAAAGGCAGCACGATCTCGCTGCCATCGTCGTTGCGCAGCACGATGCGGTCCAACCCGTCGCGGCGGCCCTGCACGGCCAGATACGACGTGAAGGCGGCGATGCCGGTGATGTAATCGCGATCCGAACCGGCGATCAATGTCGTCCAGTCGCCCGGTGCCTTGAGGCTGGCAGTGGCGACGCGGAAATTCACATGATCATCGTTGGTGCGGATGAACAGGCGATCCCCCCGCACATCCACTTCATAGCTCACCCCGACCTGCCGGCGCTTGACCAGCAGCGGCGGCGCGGTGGGATTGGCGGCCGGCACCAGCCGCACTTCGCTCGTCACATGATCTGACGTGGTGATGATCAGCCAGTGGCCATCCTGGCTCTTGGCCACGGAAACACCGAAGCCCTTGTCCTCGGTTTCCTCAAACAGCACGCGGTCTTCACCGGTCTGGCCGAGAACGTGCAGGCGCGCCTTGATGCGCCGCCAATTTTCGTTGACCTCGGTCCAGACGATGGCTTTGGAATCCGCGCTCCACTCGATGCCGCCAACGCTGACCTTGGTAACGGTCTCAATGTCGCTTCCACTGGCGATGTCGCGGATACGGATGGTGAACCGCTCGCTGCCATCGGTATCGGTGGCATAGGCCAGCAGGCGGCCATCCGGGCTGACCGATTGCGCGCCAAGCCGGAAATAGTCATGCCCCTTGGCGAGTTCGGGTTCGGACAGCACCAGTTGTTCGGCGCCGCCCGCTTTCGGCCGCCGCACCCAGGTGCGATACTGATCGCCCGGTTTGAACTGCCACCAATATTCAAACGCGCCGTTGGGCACCGGCACCGAGGCGTCGTCCTGCTGCACCCGGCCTTTCAATTCTTCGTACAGCCGATCCTTAAGGGCCGCGATGGGCGCCATCTGCGCTTCGAAATACGCATTTTCGGCGGTCAGATAGGCCAGCACATCGGCATCATCGACGGTGGGATAGCCGGGATCCTTCAGCCAGTTGTACGAATCTTCCACCGTGATGCCATGGTGGGTGAAGCTGTGCGGGCGTTTGGCAGCGATTGGCGGGTTCATCTGGGCAGCGGCTCCGGAAAACGACAGCAGGGCAAACAGCCCGGCAACAAACAGACGCATCAAGATTTCCTGTGCTTGAGGCGCGGGGGCAGTGCGCCTATCTGAGTGGGCATTGATAGAGGGAAGATTGTCCGTGTCCACCATTGCCAGCCGCCTTGCAGCTCTGCGCGCCGAACTTGCCACCCAAAATCTTGCCGGTTTTGTGGTGCCGCTCACCGATGAGCATATGAGCGAATATGTCGGCGAATATGCCCAGCGGTTGGCGTGGATCAGCGGTTTTGGCGGCAGCGCCGGCAGCGCGGTTGTGATGGCGGATCAGGCCGCGATGTTCACCGATGGCCGTTACACGGTGCAGGTGCGCCAGCAGGTGCCGGCGGATCTGTTTGCCTATGAAGACGTGCCGCAAACCAGCGCCGCGCAGTGGCTGGGGGAACAGGCGCTGGCCGGCCAGCGCATCGGCTATGATCCGTGGCTTCACACCAGCGCCTGGGCCAAGCAGGCCGCTGGGCAGCTCAAGCCGCGCGGGGCCGAACTGGTGGCGGTGGCAAGGAACCCGATCGATGCGGCGTGGACCGACCGCCCGGCGCCGAGCCTGGCGCCGCTGGAAGTGCATGACGCCCCGTTCGCCGGCCGGTCCCATGCCGACAAACGCGCCGACGTGGCGAAGTGGCTGGCCGAAAAGGGCGCCGATGCCGTGGTGATTGCCGCGCTCGATTCGATTGCGTGGCTGCTGAACATCCGCGGCAAGGATGTATCGCGCACGCCGGTCGCTTTGGCCTTCGTGATCGCCCACAAGGATGGCTCGGTTGACCTGTTCACTGCACCCGAAAAGCTCACCCCGGCCGTGCGTGCGCATCTGGGCGATGCCGTGCGCTGCCAGCCGCGCGACAGTTTTGCCGAGGCGCTGAAGGCGATGACTGGGCAGGCGGTGGTGGTCGATCCGCAGTCGTGCGTCGCCGCCATCTTCAACGCGCTGGAAGCCGGCGGCGCCCGCATCATCGAGGCGCGCGACCCGACCGTGCTGCCGCGCGCGGTGAAGAACCCCACCGAAATCGCCGGCACTATCGCCGCGCATGTGCGCGACGGTGCGGCACTCACCCGCTTTCTGGCCTGGTTCGACAGCGAGGCCCCCAAGGGCGGGCTCGATGAACTGAACGCTGCCGAGCGGCTGCGTCAGTTCCGCGCCGAAACCAACAGCCTGGAAGATCTGTCGTTCGACACCATATCGGCCGCCGGCCCCAACGCCGCGCTGCCGCATTATCGCGTTTCGGACGAGACCAATCTGCCGATAGCCCACGACAGCATTTATCTGGTCGATTCGGGCGGCCAGTATCGCGATGGCAC
>JAIXPM010000279.1 GCA_027486275.1 Sphingomonadales bacterium
CATCTCTTGCTGGCGCTGACCACCGATACCCACGCCGCCCAGGTGATGAAGGCCTGCAATGTCGATCTGGAGGAACTGCAGGGCCAGCTGATCCGCTATCTCGATACCGAACTGCAGGCGCTGAAGGCCGATGCCAGTGTCGATCCGTCGCCCACCGCCGGTTTCCAGCGCGTGGTGCAGCGCGCCATCCTGCATGTGCAAAGCTCTGGCCGCGAGGAAGTGACCGGCGCCAACGTGCTGGTCGCGCTGTTTTCCGAACGCGAAAGCCACGCGGTATTCTTCTTGCAGCAGCAGGACATGACGCGGCTGGATGCGGTTTCGTTCATCAGCCATGGCATCGCCAAGTCTGGTCAGTCCGAAGCCAAGCCGCCAAAAGGTGCGAACGGGGGCTCGGCTGATCGGGATGAGCCGGAGGACAAGCCGGCCAAGGCGGAAAAGAACGACAAGAAGGGCGGCGAAAGCGCCCTCAAGCAGTTCACCGTCAACCTCAACGAGAAGGCCAAGATCGGCAAGGTTGATCCGCTGATCGGCCGCCATGCCGAGGTGGACCGCACCATCCAGATCCTGTGCCGCCGTTCCAAGAACAACCCGCTCTATGTGGGTGATCCGGGCGTGGGCAAGACGGCGATCGCCGAAGGCCTGGCCCGCAAGATCGTCGAAGGCCAGGTGCCCGATGTGCTGCTGCCCGCCGTCATCTACAGCCTCGACATGGGCGCGCTGCTTGCCGGCACGCGCTATCGCGGTGATTTCGAGGAACGGCTGAAGAATGTCGTGAACGAGCTGGAAAAGCTGCCGCACGCCGTGCTGTTCATCGATGAAATCCACACCGTGATCGGCGCTGGCGCCACCAGCGGCGGCGCGATGGATGCATCGAACCTGCTCAAGCCGGCGCTGTCTTCGGGCGCGATCCGCTGCATCGGTTCGACCACCTACAAGGAGTTCCGCAACCACTTCGAGAAGGACCGCGCGCTGCTGCGCCGCTTCCAGAAGATCGATGTGAACGAACCGAGCATCGAGGATTCGATCAAGATCCTGATGGGTCTGCGGCCTTCGTATGAGGAGCATCACAAGCTGAAGTACACGGCCGATGCCATCAAGGCCGCGGTGGAGCTTTCGGCGCGTTACATCAACGATCGCAAGCTGCCCGACAAGGCGATCGACGTGATCGACGAAACCGGCGCCTCGCAGATGCTGCTGCCCGAGAACAAGCGCAAGAAGAGCATCGGCGTGAAGGAAGTGGAAGCGGTGATCGCCACCATGGCGCGCATTCCGCCCAAGAGCGTTTCGACCGACGACAAGACTCAGTTGCAGACGCTGGAAGGCGATCTGAAGCGCGTGGTGTTCGGCCAGGATGCCGCCATCGAGAAACTGTCCAGCGCAATCAAGCTGGCCCGCGCGGGCCTGCGCGAACCCAACAAGCCAATCGGCTCCTACCTGTTCTCCGGCCCCACCGGGGTTGGCAAGACGGAAGTGGCCAAGCAGCTGGCCAGCATTCTGGGCATCCCGCTCACCCGCTTCGACATGTCGGAATATATGGAACGCCACTCGGTCAGCCGGCTGATCGGTGCGCCTCCCGGCTATGTCGGCTTCGATCAGGGCGGTCTGCTCACCGATGCCGTCGATCAGCAGCCGCATTCGGTGCTGCTGCTCGACGAAATCGAAAAGGCCCACCCCGATCTGTTCAACATCCTGTTGCAGGTGATGGACAACGGCAAGCTCACCGATCACCACGGCAAGACGGTGGATTTCCGCAACATCATCCTGATCATGACCACCAACGCCGGCGCGGCCGACATGGCGCGTGAAGGCATCGGTTTCGGCGCCACCACCCGCATCGGTGAGGACGAGGAAGCCATCAAGAAGATGTTCTCTCCGGAATTCCGCAACCGGCTGGATGCCACCGTGCCGTTCGGTTACTTGCCGCCATCGGTGGTCGCCATGGTGATCGACAAGTTCGTGCTGCAGCTGGAAATGCAGCTGGCCGATCGCGATGTGCACATCAGCCTGACGGAAGAAGCCAAGGCGTGGCTGATCGCCCGCGGTTATGATCGCCTTTATGGCGCCCGCCCGATGGGCCGGCTCATCCAGGAGAAGATCAAGCAGCCGCTGGCCGAGGAACTGCTGTTCGGCAAGCTGGTCAACGGCGGCGAAGTGCGCGTGCACGTGAAGGACGAGGATCTGTCGTTCGAGATCGTGCCGGCGATCAAGAAGCTGAAGGCCAAGAAGGCGCCCAAGGCGCTGCCGGCGCCGGCCACAGAGGCCTGAAGATCATCACCCCCCGCCGGTCGCCCGGCGGGGGGTTTTGCTGGCCACGGTCGTAATCGTTCAGCCTGCGGTCAGCCGGAAGCCGGCAATTTATCTCTTGGAAGACTTGCAAGGGGAATCGGGCGATGATCGGGCAACTGGCATCACGCATCGGGCTCATGGCCCTGATGGTGGCGGCGTTGATCGCTGCCGAACCCCGCCTCACCCTCGCCTTCGAACAGGTCGGCGATCCGCGGCCGAAGCGCTTTGCCCTCACCGGCGAGGTGATGGGCAAGGCGCTGGGACTGGTGATCAGCTGGTCGGGCGGCGGCCGTCAGCTTTTGCGCTGATCAATCCGCCGCGATCAACGCTTCCGCTTCCGCCACGCTGCGCGCCGCCAATATCTGCCGCGCCACCCCCATCGCGTGCCCGGCGCGCAGCATGGCCGCGAGCGCCTTTTGCCGGGCTGCCGGATCATCGCTGCGTTCGCGCGCAAACGGCCCCAGCCGTTTCCTCCGGGCAAAGGCCAGCGCCGTGGCCAGCGCTACCTGCTCATCGGGGGCCTCACCGCGATCAGCTTCGCCGACCCCAGCCGCGTGCAACTGCTCCGTCACCCGGCGATGGCCCAGGCCGCGCGCCGCCATCGCCCGGCTTTTCATGGCCGCAAAAGCGGCATCATTGACATAACCCAACTCTGCCAGCCGGTCCGCCAACGCTTCCAGTGGGGCCGGCTGATCCCCGGCCCAGCCGCGCTCCTTCAGCTTGCGGGCCAGATAGCGCAGCAATTTCAACCGGGTGGTGGCAAAGCGCGCGGCATAGTGCAGGGCCAGATCGCGCAAGCCAGCCTCGTCCAGCGGCGGCGGGACCCGGCGCTCGCCACCGCGCTTTGGGCGGCCATTTCCTTGCTTTTCATCATCCATGCCACTTTCCTGCCACTTTCGGGCCGGAATTTGAACGCCCCCGCGTGCAACAGCGATGGTGTAGAAAAATGACATGCAACGCGGGCCGGGTCGGGCTCTGGCGTTGCGGCAAGGGAGATACCGATGGCCGACACCCCCCAGGCCGCTTCAGCCTCGACGCTGAAACCCACTGCCACCAGCGATGCGCTGCCGCAGCGCCGCTCCAATTTCGCCACGCTCGGTGATGCTCTGGATTACGCCGCACAAGGGCAAAAGGGCTTCAACTTCCACGATGCCCGCGCCGATCTGGTGCGCGCTTACCCCTTTTCGGAACTCGCCGCCGATGCCCGCCGCCACGCCGCGCACTTCATTGCCGAAGGCGTGCAGCCCGGTGACCGTATCGCCCTGATCGCCGAAACCGGTGCCGGTTTTGCTGCCGCCTTCTTTGGCGCCATCTATGCCGGCGCGCTGCCGGTGCCGCTGCCGCTGCCGACCAGCTTTGGCGGCCGCGAAGCCTATGTGGATCAGATCCGGGTGCAACTCACCAGCTGCGATCCGCTGATGCTGCTCTCCCCGCCCGGCCTTCACGATATCGTGAAGGATGCCGCCACCGGCCTGTGCGCCGCCCATGATTGGGACGAGTGGTTCAGCGGCGAAGCGCCCGACGTCGCCCTGCCCAAGGCCAAGCCGACCGACATCGCCTATCTGCAATATTCGTCGGGTTCCACCCGCTTTCCGCACGGCGTTGCGGTCACCCACGAAGCGCTGCTGGCCAATCTGTCGGCCCACGCCACTTGCACCCATGCCGCCGAAGGCGACCGCGTGGTGAGCTGGCTGCCCTGGTATCACGACATGGGCCTGGTCGGCTGCATGCTCGCCCCGATGTCCAACCAGGTGTCGGTCGATTATCTCGCCACCGAAGATTTCGCCCGCCGCCCGCTGTCGTGGCTCACGCTGATCAGCCGCAACCCGGATGCCTCGCTCAGCTATTCGCCCACCTTCGGCTACGACATCTGCGCCCGCCGCATCTCGCCGTCGATCCCGGTTGCCGAACGTTATGACCTTTCGCGCTGGCGCGTTGCCGGCAACGGGGCCGACATGATCCGCCCGGAAGTGATGCAGGCCTTTGTCGACACCTTTGCGCCGGCCGGATTCAAGGCCAGCGCTTTCCTGCCCAGCTATGGTCTTGCCGAAGCAACGCTGGCCGTGACCATCATGCCGGTGGGAGAAGGCATCCAGTGCGACCTGATCGACGAGCGCACCTTGTCGGGTGCCACCGAGCCGCGCGCTGATCACCGCCTGCCCACCCGCTATCGCGCCATCGTCAACTGCGGCAAGGCCGTGCCCGGACTCACCATCGAAGTGCGTGATGAAAACGGCAAGCTGCTGCCCGACCGCAAGATCGGCCGCGTGTTCGTGAAGGGCCTTGGCATCATGGCCGGCTATTTCCGCGATCCCGAAGCCACCGCCGCCTGCATGAAGGACGGCTGGCTCGACACCGGCGACATGGCCTACATGAAGGACGGCTCGCTCTATATCGTCGGCCGCGCCAAGGACATGATCATCATCAACGGCAAGAATCACTGGCCGCAGGATATCGAGTGGGCGATAGAGCAGCTGCCCGGCTTCAAGGCCGGCGACATCGCCGCCTTCTCGGTCACCACCCCGTCGGGCGAGGAAGCCCCCGCCGTTCTGGTGCAGTGCCGCACCAGCTGCAACGATGAACGCATCAAGCTGCGCGACGCCATCAAGACCAAGGTGAAGGCCATCACCGGCATGAGCTGCGTGGTTGAACTTGTCCCGCCGCGCACCCTGCCGCGTACCTCTTCGGGTAAGCTGTCGCGTTCGAAGGCGCGATTGCAGTATTTGTCGGGTGAAATTCAGCCGTTTGAAATCGCAGCTTAACGCGCCGCGCTGTCAGCGTCGCGCCAGCCGATGACCGAAATCACCGCGCCCGGCGCGCTCCCCCCGATCGCCCTTACCGGCGCCACCGGCTTCGTCGGCCGCCGCGTCGTGGCGCTCGCCAATCGCCCCGTGCGCGCCCTCACCCGCCGGCCGCAGCCGCCGCAGCCCGGTGTTGAATGGGTGCTGGGCGATCTTGATGACACCAACGCGCTGGCCCGCCTGTGCGACGGCGCAGCGGCTGTGCTGCACATCGCCGGGGTGGTCAACGCGGCCGATGAAGCCGGCTTCGTCGCCGGCAATGTCACCGGCACCGCCAATGTGCTGGCCGCCGCAGCTGGCGTGCCGCGCTTCGTCCATGTCTCCAGCCTCACCGCGCGCGAACCACGGCTTTCACTATATGGCGCATCCAAGGCGCAGGGCGACGCGCTGGTAATCGCCAGCACCCTTGATTGGGTGATCGTGCGCCCGCCCGGCGTCTATGGCCCCGGCGATGCCGAGATGCGCGACCTGTTCAGCCTGGCGCGCTTCGGCCTGGGCCTTGCTCCCGGACGGCCTAGCGCCCGCATCAGCCTGATCCATGTCGACGATCTGGCCCGCGCCCTGCTTGCGCTGGCAAACGCCGGCCCATCCCGCGAGATCCTGGAAATCGATGATGGTTCCGGCGGCTATACCCACGGCCAGCATGCCAGCGCGATGGCTCGCGCGATGGGACGCAGCCGTGCGCGCATGATCCCGATCAGCAACCGGCTGCTCGGCCTTGCGGCCAGCGTAGCGACCCTGATGGCCGGCTGGAAAGGCGAACTGCCCAAGCTCAGCCGCGACCGCGCCTTCTATCTTGCTCATCCCGATTGGGTGGCGCGCGGCGGCAATGAACGGCTCGGCGCCATCTGGCAGCCGCAGATCGGGCTGGATGATGGCATGGCCGATACGGTGCGCGATTACCGCCAAAGAGGTTGGCTGTAACGCGGCTGGCTATTGCCCCAGCGCCGTCTGGAGCAGGAACACGACAAAGGTGGCGATCAGCCCGCCGATGATCACGCGATAACCCCAGCCGAGATATTTATACTTCTTCTGCGCCAGCACCTGGCCCAGTTGATAGACATCGCGGGCCATGGCCACCTGGATGGCATGATCATCGGCGTTGGTGCGCTCCAGCCAGTCAATCCAGTCAGCCTCGCTCAACTGGGCGAAACCGCCGAAGAACAACAGGTTGGGAGGTGCCGCCGGCCCGTTCCCGCCACCCAGTTTGGGCAGCACCGCCAGCATGCACAGCACCGCGGCCAGCCCGGAAGACGCCGCCAGCACCAAAAGCGCCGGGTTGGTCGCGGCTTCCTTCACCACCAGCGCAAACACCACCGAATTGACCCCGATAATGATGCTGGCCTTCTGATCGGCCATCGCCGACAGCGTGACATGGTGCTGCTGCATGGTGCGCAGCAAATGGATGGCGTTGGCGTGGCTGACACCCGGAAGTGGCGGCGGCGCGCCCTCGGTTGTCGCGTCGATACTGTTGTCGGTTGTGTCCCCCATGCGCGGCATGATGGCACCAACGCCCGCGCTCCGCAATTTGGCCATGATGTGAGGGCAAGGGGCCAAGAAAGCCTGTTATTGGAGCCTTCATGACCGACCGCCCAACCGTTTACGCCCGCATCATCGAACTGATCGAGCCGCTGAACACCAAGAAGGTGGCACTCACCGAAGCCACCAGCTTTGCCGGCGACATGGAAATGGACAGCCTCACCGTGATGGACCTTGTCGCCAGCATGGAAGACGAGTGGGACATCATGATCCCGCTGAACCTGCTGCCCGATCTGGAAACCATCGGCCAGGTGGCCGATGCCGTGGCCGGGCTGGTCGC
>JAIXPM010000113.1 GCA_027486275.1 Sphingomonadales bacterium
CGGGTCGGCATCATGCCGGGCTGGGGGCTCAGCCAGAAACTTTCGCGCCTGATCGGGCCGTATCGCGCCCGCGAGCTGTCGCTGTCCGGCAATTTCCTCGATGCCGCCACGGCGGAACGCTGGGGCCTGCTCAACCGCGTCGTATCGGCCGAGGATCTGGTCGCCGCCGCCACCCAGCTGGCGCACGACATGGCCACCATCGCACCCGGTTTCGCGCGGGGGTACAAGAAGCTGATCAACGACGGCTATGAACTGCCGTTCGGGCAGGCGATGGCGCTGGAAGCCGAGCGCTCCACCGCGGCCAATGCCCAAGTCTCTGCCGCCGAGGTCGAAGCCGCGCGCGGTGCTGTGCAAGCCAGAGGACGCCAGCAATGACCGCCATGCCCTTCCCCGGTTTCAACAGCGACACCATCGATGATATGCTGGTCAACCCGGCTGCCTTTGCCGATGAAAGCATCCACGATGCCTACACCACGCTGCGCCGGGATGACCCGGTGCACTGGACCCAGCCCAAGGGCTTCCGCCCGTTCTGGTCGATCACCCGCCATGCCGACATCGTCGCCATTTCCAAGGCCAATGATCGCTTCATCAACCGGGAACGCACCTATATCTCGCCGATCGAGGCCGAAGAGTGGGTGAAGAACACCACCGGTGACACGCACCTGTTCCGCACGCTGGTCGATCTGGATGACCCGCTGCACATGAAGCTGCGCCGCATCACCCACACATGGTTCATGCCGCAAAACCAGAAAAAGCTGGAACCGCGGATCGCCGCCATCGCCAAGGCGCATGTCGATCACATGGCCAGCCTTGGCGGCGCCTGCGACTTCGTCAACGAAGTGGCGCTCTGGTATCCGCTGCGGGTGATCATGATGATCCTCGGACTGCCGGAAGCCGACGAAGGCCGCATGCTGCAGATGACGCAGGAAATCTTTGGCCCGCAGGATCCCGACGTGGTGGCGCGCAGCCGCATTCTCACGCAGGGGCTCGGTGGCCCGGAAGCCACTGGCAATCCGCAGGTGGATATCTTCGCGCTGGTGCAGCAGTTCTTCGCCTATTTCGGCGAGGTGATGCAGGATCGCCGTGCCAATCCGCGCGATGATCTGGCCACCGTGATCGCACAAGGCACGGTGGACGGCGAACCGATCGGCATGCTGGAAGCCATCAGCTATTACGCCATCACCGTTACCGCCGGGCATGACACCACCAGCAGCACGGCATCGGGCGGGCTGTTGGCGTTGGCGCAGAATCCGGAGCAATTGGCCAAGCTGAAAGCCGATCCATCGCTGATCCCGCAGGCGGTCGAGGAGATGTTGCGCTGGGCGACGCCGGTGAAGCATTTCATGCGCACCTGCACCGAAGATACGGTGGTGGGCGGCAAGACGATCAAGGCCGGCGACGGTGTGGCGCTGTTCTACTGGTCGGGCAACCGTGACGAGGCGGTGTTCGAGGACCCGTTCAACTTCCGGGTGGACCGCGCCAACAATCCGCAGACCGCCTTTGGCAACGGCGTCCACCAGTGCCTGGGCCTGCATCTGGCGCGCATGGAAATCCGGGCGCTGTTCGCCGAACTGCTGCCGCGGCTGGACGAGATCGAACTGGCCGGCGAGCCGAAACTGTCGGTTGCCAACTTCGTTTCCGGCCTGAAGGCCATGCCGATCCGGTATCGCATGCGATGAAGGATGATGCCCGGCGGCGCGACCCCGCTGCCTATCCAGCCAGCCAGACGCTGGAGACGCGCTTTGGCGACATGGACGTGAACGGCCACCTCAACAACGTGGCCTTTGCCCGCCTGTTCGAAGAAACGCGGGTGCGCTTCAATCGCGCGGGGCCGGCGGCACCGGCCGTGGGCGAGCGCCGCTCCAGCTTTGTTGTCGCGCACGTGGCCATCGATTATCTGGCGGAAGGCAATTATCCGGCGCCGGTTACCGTTGGCTATGCCATTGCGCGGATCGGCAGCAGCAGCTTCACGGTCGCCATGGCGGCCTTTCAGGAAGGCCAGTGCATCGCGCTCTGCGACAGTGTGCTGGTGCACCGCGATCCCGAATCCGGCCCGGCACCGATTCCGCCGGCCTTGCGGGAACGACTTGAGGCGCTGCGGCTGAAGGGCTAGAGGCTGCGCTTTCCTACAACCGGAGACTCACAATGGCTGACGCGCCGACCACCCTTACCCTCTCGCTCGACAGCGGCGGCGATGTCGTTATCAAGCTGCGTTCCGATGTGGCCCCCGGCCATGTCGAGCGCATCACCACGCTGGCGCGCCAGGGCTTTTACGACGGCGTCAAGTTCCACCGCGTCATCCCCGGCTTCATGGCCCAGGGCGGCTGCCCCAAGGGCACCGGCACCGGCGGGAGCGATCTGCCTGATCTGAAGGCCGAATTCAACGACGTGCCGCACGTGCGCGGCGTCTGCTCGATGGCGCGCACCAGCGCGCCGAACAGCGCCAACAGCCAGTTCTTCATCTGCTTTGACGACGCCCGCTTCCTCGATCGCCAATACACGGTGTGGGGCGAAGTGACGTCGGGCATGGAATTCGTCGACGCGCTGCCCAAGGGCGAGCCGCCGCGCGCGCCGGGCAGCATCGTGAAGGCGACCGTGGCCTGATCCACAGCGTCTGAAACGAAAAAACCCCCGCCAGGTCGCCCTGGCGGGGGTTTTTTTCATGTCAGACGATCAACGACCGGCCGGCGAACGGCGCTGGCCACTGTTGCGCTGGCCACCAAAGCCGCCACCCGGGCGGCCCTGCGGACGGGCAGCATTGGCCGGACGGCCAGGGCCACCTTCACGGCGCGCGCCATCACGGGCGGCATCACGGCCACCATCGCGGCCACCTTCACGACGCGGCCCGCGGCCATCAGCATGCACCACGGCGCGCGGATCGCGGCCACGGCCACCCGGGCTGCGGTTGAAATCACGCTCTTCGCGCGGCGGATCGGCGGCCGACGGGCTGGACTTGATCAGCTTGGCCGTCAGCCCCACCAGATCGCGGAAATTGGCCGGCAGCGCCTGCTGGTCAAGCTGCATGCGGATGGTGCGCTCGATATCCTTCAGGAACGCGCGTTCATCCGGCGCGCACAGGGCAATGGCCCGGCCTTCGCGGCCGGCACGCGCCGTGCGGCCGATGCGGTGCACATATTGTTCCGGCACGTTGGGCAGTTCATAGTTGAAGATGTGGCTCACCGCCGGGATGTCGAGGCCGCGGGCCGCGATATCGGTTGCCACCAGCACCTTCACTTCGCCGGTGCGGAAACCCGTGAGCGCGCGGGTGCGCTGGGCCTGGCTGCGGTTGCCGTGGATGGCTTCGGCCGCAATCTTGTGCGCCGAAAGCTGGCGCACAACG
>JAIXPM010000027.1 GCA_027486275.1 Sphingomonadales bacterium
CAGCACCGGGTGTTCGCCGCCGGCGCAGAAATGGCTGATCAGGTCGCGCCCAGTCCAGTAATGCAGCGCAAAGCCAGGCGGCTCAGCCACGATCATGTCGCGGCCATCGGGATTCTCACCGTCGATCTCGCGAAAATCGATGGCGACTTGCGGTGCCGATGAGGGGCACACGGCGAGCGTGGTGCCGTACCAGCCGGTGACGATGGCGCGATGGAGGTGCCCGGTGATCATGCGGATGATCTGCGGGTGGCGGCGCACCACTTCGGCCAAGCGCTGTACCCAGGGTGCATGCAGATCCTCGGTCATCCAGCCGTTGCCGCTTTCGATTGGCGGGTGATGGAGGACAAGCACGGTGGGCCTATTGTCTTCCAGCAGCGTTTCATCCAGCCACGTGGCCTGTTCGGCGGAAAGCGCGCCGCCGTGGTGGCCTTCCTGCAGCGTGTCGAGCACCACGAAGCGCAGCGGGCCGTGCACGAAGGCATATTGCACATGGCCGGTGCCGCTCACCGGCACATCGGGAAAGACGCTGCGGAAATTGGCCCTGAGATCATGATTGCCCAGCGCGAAATGCACCGGAAATGGCAGACGTTCGGCAATGCTTTTCAGGGTCTCATAAGAGGTGATGCTGCCGCTTTCGCTGAGATCGCCGGTAGCCAGCAACAGATCGGGCTGCGGAGTGAGCGCCAGCAGCGATTCCACCACCTCATCGAAACGCTTGCGGTTCATTTCCGCCGGATCATCCGGTTGGAAACCAAGGTGGATATCTGTCACCTGGGCAATCAGCATCTCGCGCCTCTCTGCGTCGACTCACAACGCGCGGGCTGCCCCCCAGATGGCCGTTGCCTGACCAGATACGGCACGAAGGCAGCAACTGACGCAACGATGCGGCGATGGCAAGGGGCGCCGCGCATCAGGCCGGAGCCTGCCGGCTGCGGCCAGCAGCCTGCCGACCGGCAACCCGGGCGGGTTGGACATGGCCGGCGGGGAGCGCACCTGTAGGCGCAACCCCATCATGAAAGCCATGGCAGGTGTCGCAACTGGCGCCGGCCTTGGCCGTGGTGCTGAGCAGGGTCTTGGCCGGAGCGCCGTGGCATTCGCGGCAATTGGCAACGCCGGGAATGTTCACGTCGGTGGAGACCTTGGATTTCGTCACGCTGGTGTGGCAGGCGACACAGGCGGCCTGGCCGGTCTTGCCGTCATAGCTCTTGTGCTTGCCGTGCGGGAACTGGCCCTGCGGCAGATAATGATCGTTGATGCTGACCGGGGTGATGGCGAAACGCCGGGTGAGATCGGCTGCACCCGTGTCGGTGACGACATGGCATTCCGTGCACAGGCCCTTGCCGGTAAACACGCTCACCACGGCCGCCTGGGCGCGGGCCGCCGGATTGCCGCCGGGCAGTGGCGGCGGTGCCTTGCCGGGCAGGTGGCGATCAAAGCTCAGGCGTTGCACACCAGCGCGCGGCGCAAAGCTTTCGGACAGGGTGAAATCGCGGATGATGCCGGCCACCTGGGCGGGTTTGCCGTGCGGCAGCGTGCGGACGGTGCCGCCATCGCGGGCAAAGGCCAGATCGTGGCAGGCGCCGCAATTGGCTTCCATGTCGATCGGTTTGAACCGCACCTGACCTTCATCGGCCTTGTGGCAGTAGCTGCAGGGCAGGGCGCCATCGGCACCCTGCGGCAGCCGCTGTTTCTGTGCCATGTTGGCAACCGCGTTGGTGGTGGATTGGTGAATGTCGTGCGGGTAGATCAGCCCCGATTTCTCCCGCGCGCCGGTGAGGGCGGTGCGGGTGAAGACCGGCTTGTCCGCTGATGGCGAGGAGACCAGCGTGGCCCGGAAATCCGGGTGCTTGGCCCAGCCCGGCACGTTGGCGACCGCCGTATCGGCAAGGCGCGATTTCAGGCCGCCGTGGCAATCGGTGCAGAAGCTTTCCGCCACGGTCATGACGGTGGCTGCGCCTTCATGTTCCTTGTGGCAGCTGGTGCAGCGGCCCTGCGGCAGATTGAAGGCGCTGTGCGCGGCGCCCATCACGCCGCCGTCGGGCAGCCGGCCCTTGGCCATGCGTGCCGGTGCAGCGTGATCGGGCAGCGCCGAAGCCGTGTGGCACGCCTGGCAGGCGCCATCGGTCACTGAAACAAACGCCTTTTGGTGACAGGCGCTGCAATTGTTGGACAGGCTGGCGTGGGCATCTGAGAGCGTGCCGCTTGACCAGCTTTCATCCGGGGCAAAGCCGCCGGCAGCTGCGGGCCGAGCCGTGGGGACAGACAATTTGCCATCACCAAAGCCCTGGCCGGGGGTGACCGGCCGGGCGGCTTCAGCCACCATCGTCTGGGGCAGCGCGGGTTCGCCTTCGCCGATGAAGTGGAACAGCGGCACCAGCAACAGCAGCACCAGCACCGCCAGCCCGCCAATCCACGCCATGCGGCGCTTGGTCGGCATCGCGCCGGAAAGCGAGAAGATGCTGGTTTCATGCGCCGCATCGGCGGCTTCGATCGGCGGCACCACGCGTTCGGCGGTGATGGCAACGGCGCCGTCCTCCCCGGGGGACAGCGACAGCCGGAACGGGCCGATATCGATGGTGGGATTCTCGGCCACGGCCAGATCGGCGCGGGTGACGAACTTGCCGCCCACTTCCACCGGCACACCGCCGGTGGTTTCCACACTCACCTTGCCGGCGGTGATCTGCACCAGCCGGGCGTGGCGCAGCATCACGGCCAGATCGGCCAGCTGGATATCGCAATCCGTGCCTCTGCCAACGGTCAATTCGGCCTGCACCAACGTGCGGGTGCGAATGATGTCCCCACCATCGGCGCGCTTGGCGACCTGGCGAACGATAAAGCTCATGCCCGCCTCCCCCTTACCAGTACAGGAACACGGAAATGATGTGCGCCAGCAATGCTGCCAGCAGCGCGATCGTTACCGGCACATGCACGTAAAGCCACAATTCCAGTTGTGTTTTCATCCGTATATGGCGACGGGCCTGCGCCAGCGCCGCCTCCTTCCTTTCCAGCAGGAATTCGATCTGCTCCAGGCGATCATCGACCCGGCCGGTGCGCCGTCCCGTCATCACCTTTTCGATGATGGTCGCCAGTGCCCTGGCGTTGCCATCATTGGCGTAATTGCCCGACAGGCGCTGGCCCAGCGAACCGGCGATGCGGCATTCTTCCAGGCTCATCCGCACCAGCGCCGCGTCGTCGGCATCCAGCGGCTGTGCAGCTATGTCGAGCTGGCGATCGAGGGTGCGGATTGCTTCCAGCATCTGCAACTGCGTGACCTCGCCGCGGTTGGCCGACAAGCGTTCGGGCAGTGTCGCATAGAGGCTGATGCCCCACAGGCCAGACAGGATCACGATCATCATCAGCGCCCACGCCAGCGTGTGGACGTTCCAGCCGAGCTGGAAGCCGGTGTGCAGCGTGCCCACGACGATCAGCGACAGACCCAGATAGACGTGAGCACTGGTCCAGCCCTTCAGGCTGAACGGCTTTGGTCCGATCACGCGCTTGCGTACGCCCAGCAGCGACAGCCAGACGATCATGCCGGCGCCGATGCTGCCGAGCAGATAGCCCAGCCAAGTGCCGCCGTTGTGGCGCGGCACCGGATCGGTGAGCAGATAAGCGCCGAGGGCCACTACGCTCAGGGTGATCGCCACCTTGGCCCAGCGCCCGCGCTTGTGATTGAGGAAGCCCTCGTGCGCGGTGTCACGCGGGGCGCGGGTGACGGCCTTGCCGGTCATCGCCCGGCTGGCCTGTGTCTTGCTGGCCATCAGCGGTCCTCCCGTTTCATCAGGGCGACACCGAGGAATTGTTCCGGCGAGACGCGAATGGCAGCGCCAGTGGGGCAAGAGCGCACGCAGGCCGGGCCGCCTTCTTGGCCCGAACACATGTCGCACTTGATCGCCTTCTTGGCCTTTTCGGCATAGGCGGGATCATGTTTCTTGGCCCATTTGTGGCTGGCTTCGCCGGGGCCGGGGCCGCTGCCGAACATGAACCAGCTGAGCAGCCACGGCTTTTTCGGCGGCGTCTTGTCGAGCCGGATCACGCCATAGGGGCAGTTGCGCTGGCAGTTGCCGCAGCCGATGCAGGTTTCATCGATATAGACTTCGCCGGTGGGCCCGCGGTGGATGGCGTTGGGCGGGCAATCGGCCATGCAGTGCGGATGTTCGCAGTGGCGGCAGCTGGTCGGCACATGCAGATGGGCATAGGTGCGCCCGGCTTCGCGATCCAATCGCGACAGGCCGTCATGCGTATCGGCGCAGGCCTTCTCGCAATTGTCGCAACCAACGCACAATTTCTCATCGATGAGCAGCACGTCGGTGGCTTCACCCAAGCCCTGTTCCACCAGGAAGTTTGCCACCCCGGTGTACATGTCGACCACGCCCGAGAAGCTGTCCTTCTTGGATTCGACGAAATTGTTGAGCTGGGTGCGGCTGGCCATTTCGCCGCGCAACTTGTCGAGCAATTGCGGCTTGGTGGCGAGCAGCGCGCGGAACGGTTCGCCCGAAAGGCGGATTACGTCGCTCTTCACCGCTGCGCGCACCGTGGCGGAACGCGCACTGCCGTCGATCACGCTCATCTCGCCAACAAAGCTGCCGGCGGGAACATAACTGAGGAACACCGGTTTGCCGCCGATCGACTTTTCCACCACCATCGAGCCGGAGCGGATGATGAAGATATCGTCGCCGGTTTCGCCTTCCTTGATGATGGCCTGGCCGGAGCGGATGGTTTCCACCTTGGCGTTGGCGATCACGTCGACCAGATCGGCGGGCGCGAGGCCGGACTTGAAGATCTGCAGCAAGGTGCGTTCGGTGTTGATGCGGGTGATTTCGCGCGATGCCGATGGCACCTGGCTCATCAGTTTCAGCGCGGCATTGCGGCTGATTTCCACAACGATGGTATCGCGCGCGGCGCGGATGGTCGCCCCGCGCCGGCGGCCGGAAATCAGGCCGACTTCGCCGAAGATCTGGCCGGCGCCGATTTGCACGGTGATGGACGGATCGTTTGGATTCACCTCCACCGCCACTTCGCCATCGGCGATGCCGAACAGCGATGAACCGGGGGCGTTGCGTTCGAAGATCACCTCACCCTGCGCGTAGCGCTTCACGCTCGAATCCAGCATGAATTCGCGTATCTGCAGGCTGCTCATGCCATTGAGGATGGAAACGCTTGTCCGCAGATATTCCAGCCATTCGGCGACGCTGCGCTTGCCGGGCAGGCCGGCAAACTTGGCTTCCAGGATCGGTTCGTCGGCTGGCTTCAGATCCAGGTTGCCATTGATGAACTCCACCACGTCGTGGCCCTGGTTCATGCAATGCTTGATCAACGGATAGCCAGCCAGCGCGCCGGTGACATAGATGCCCGGCGCCGTCGATTCGAAGGTGGCTGACAGTTTGGGAAATGCGAGCCGGTCGGCGCTGGCAAATTCGATGCCGCAGCCTTCGACAAAGCTGCGCGGCGGTGCCGAACCGATGCGGGCGATAATCCGGTCGCAGCGCGCCCGCACTTCGCCATCGCGGGTTTCAACCGTAATGAAGCCGGGTTCCACCGCAGTGGTGTTGGCTTCGGCCATGATGCTGATGCGCCCCGAATCGCGCGCCGCCATCAGCGCCTTCACGTTGGCATCCTTGGCGGTGGGGAAATCGGCTGTGCGGTTGATCAGCGTGACCGTGTTGTTCTGCGCCGGATCGGCGCACAGGCCGAGCGCATTTTC
>JAIXPM010000179.1 GCA_027486275.1 Sphingomonadales bacterium
AACGCAACGCCGCCCATCAGCAGCACGCAAGCCAGCACCATCAGGCCCGTGCCCAGCGGCCCGACCAGCGGAACCGCAGGGAGGATCTGACGGGGGCTGGTCATCATCGCGTCTCCGGTGGCGGGCCTGTTGTGCGCGTGCATCTGCGGGTTGGCAATTCAGCTCGGTTCAATGCTGATCGGCGGGCGCCGCGCCTGCACCAGCATCGCCGCACACAACAGCAGCAGCGGCAGGATCGTCACCGCCGGCCGCGGCGCCGCCGCATATGCATAGTTGATGATCGCCCCGGCCAGACAGGCCAGCCACGCCAGCGGCAGCAGGAGCCAAACACGGCGCCCGGCCACCAGATCGGGGGCCAGCAGCGCAATCGCTGCACCCAGCACCGGCAGATCATAATCATAGCCATAAGGCGACATCAGGGTGCTGGCCATCACGGCGGCGGCCAGCAGGTGACGCGGTGGCCATTGCCGCCGTGCCGCCAGCCACAATCCGGCAGCCAGCAGCGCCGCAAAGCCGATCTGCCCGGCCAATGCCAGCCCGGAGTCACCGGTCAGCATGAACAGCGCGGCGTAAAGCGACGTCATGCGGTGGTAGGGGTAGAGCCCGCGTGACAGATAGGTGCCGAGTTCGCCCATGACGTGGATGAAATCCAGCCACACGCCACTGCCCAGCAGCAGTGTCGCCAGCGCCAGCGCCAGCACCGCGACCAGCCCGCCGGCGAAAATGATCCGCCACTGGCCGCGCAACAGCAGATAAAGGCCGATGCCGGGCAGGAACTGCGGCTTCACCGTCAACAGCCCCAGCGACACCCCGGCCAGTGTGCGCCCGGCCAGCGCGAGACTGGCAAACCAGGCCATAAGCCCGCCGATCAGGAAAGCATTCTGGCCGATGCGGATGCAGATGAGGATGGCCGGAAACAACATGGCCAGCACCAGCGCATGTTGCCCGCCTGCCAGCCGGCGCAGCGCCATGCCATAAAACAGCAAGCTGCCGCCCACGAACACCACATAGCTCAGCCACAAGGGCAGCAGAGCCAACGGCGCGGTGACCAGATTGAAATGCGGCGGGTAGGGCCACAGCATGCGATCGCTGCTGCCGGTGAGCGATTTTGTGTGCGCCCAGAACTGCACCGGATCATAGGCGGTGCCCAAATCGCCGGCCCAGGCCAGTTGCCCGGCGATGTGGAACACCTGGAAATCCAGCAACTGCCGCGGCCCGGCCGGCGGCGGCCCCGCCAGTTGCAGCGCGATCAGCAGGATCTGGCCGGCAAAGGCCAGGCACAAGGCCAGCAGCGCCAACGGGCTCAGCAACGGGGCGGGCGATGAAGGCGGCCGTTGCTCCATCATCGTCCTTTCAGTTCCCAGCGCACCGATCCGGCATATTCCCAACTCATCGGGCTGCCATCGACATTGCGGGCCGGCACGAAGCGGGCGCGGCGGCTGAGCAGGGCGCAAGTGTCGCGATCCAGCCCGGCGTGCCCGCTGGAGGCGATGATGGCGCAGCGTTCGACCCGGCCACTGGTATCGACGAACAGGCGATAACGCACCAGACCGGACTCGCCGCGCTGCAAGGAGCCAGGCGGATAGGCGCCATCGGGAATCCAGTCGTTCGCCATGCAGGGTTCGGCCACCATCGGGCCGCTGGTTGTGGCCGGCGGCGCACAGACGATGGCGGGCGCAGGGGCTGGTGCTGGCAAAGCCGGGGGCTGTGAAGGCATGGGCAATGGTGGGCGCCGCGCAGCCTTCACCGTCCAGCCGCCACTCAACTGCAGGGTGGCGGCTTGCGGCAGTCCGCTGGCAGTGCGAGCCGGGCGATAACGGCCATTGGCCTTGAGCTGAGGGCACAGCGCTTGATCGAGCAGCACCAACCCGGTGCCCTGGCTGAGCCGGCAGGCCGAGACACGGCCCCCAGCATCGATATCCAGCTCCACCCGGAACCGATAGTCACCCGGCGCGGCGCGCTTGAGCAAATCGCCGGCCTCAATCCAGCTGGCGCTGTCACCAATGGCCACGGGTGCCACCGCCGGTTGGCGCGGCGGCGACGGTTCATCCACGAGCGGGCGCAGGATCAGGAACAGGCCGATCGCGCCGATCAGGATGCGCAGCGGCCAGCCGGTGATGCCGCGCCGCCGCGCCTGCCAGGTGGCGACGCCGGCGATCAGCAGCCCGGTGATGAACGGCGCGCGCGGCAGGCCGGTGGCCGGATCGATCAACAAATCGGCACTGGCCAGCCCCGACAGCGCCTCGCCAGCGCCGGGCATAGTGGCATCAATCCGGCTCAGCAGTTCAAATAGCAACAGAGCAAGGGCGGCCAGCCCCGCAGCCGGCAGCGCCTGCCACCAGCCGCGCGCCGCACGCAAGGCGATCAACAGGCCGAGCAGCGCCAGCGGGGTGAGCGCCAGGCCGCGTTCCGGCAAGTCCAGCGCCGCCAGCCCCAGCGCCAACGCGCCATCACCCGCCGCCGCCAGTGCCGGCAGCCACGCCGCCCGCGCGCCCAGCCGGCGTTCGGCCAGCCAGGTGAGCGCGTCTCCGCCCTGCCACCAGGCCACGGCCAATGTCGCGCAGGCCAGCACCCGCACGGGCGCGCCGGGATCAGCCTGCGGCCCGCCACCAATCAGCAGCAACAGGAACATCCAGGCCGGCTGGCTGCGGATCAGGCCGGGAAACAGCTCGCGCATGGCCGGCGGCTCCAGCCGGTCGAGCGCCAGCAGCAGCCACGTGGTTGCCGCCAGCACCGGCAGCAGGAACAAGGGCGTGAGCGCCGGCACCGCCGGCCACAGCGCCGCCAGCAGTGGCAACGCAGCGGTCGCCAGCGGCCAATGGGTGAAGTGCCATTCCGGCCGGTCCCAATTGTCCAGCCAACGCTGCCGCCAGCGCAGCACGGCCAGCAGGCCGAACGGCGCCGCCCAGGCCAGCAGGCCGATGCCCTGCTGCAAAGGCTCCAGCCAGCCCGACGCCTTCAGCAGGCCAACCAGCACCACCGCGGCCAGCGGAAACATCGTCAGGATCATCCACAGCCGCAGCCGCACCTTGCTGTGCCAGTCCCGCCAGGCCGCCACCGCTTGCGGGTCAAGCCAATCGAGAATGCCGGGCATCGGCCCATCGGCCAGGCCCAATATGGCACGCGTCTGGGCCGGCGCTGCAGAGAACAGCGCGCCGAGATGCCGGAGCCAGCGTGGCCCCGGCGGCTTGCTGAGCGCCATGTAGCCAACGTGCAGAGGGGTGTGCGGCCGGGCGATGCCGGCGACAAATTCGCCTTCTTCGCGGCGCTGCAACAGGCGGGCGATGCTGTGCGGGGTGGACCCGCGCGGCAGATCATCCCAGCCAAACTGATGAATGGCGGCCACCACCAGCGAATCGCTGGCCGGCAGGCTGGCCGCAATAAGCCCGGCCAGCCAGTTTTCAACGCCGGCCCGCGCCACCACGCTGTCCAGCGCCGGCGCGGCCAGCAGCCTGTCGAAGGCGGCACGCTGGCCTTCGGGGCCAGCCTGGATGGCCATGACCAGCGCCTCTTGCCGGGCAAGCAGATCATCCTGCTCGCTGCCGGACTGTGGATCATCAACCGGTTCGGACGCGGCTGCGGCAGCGGGTTCGGGCGGCGCGACAGGTGCAAGCGCAGCCGGCGCTGGCTCCGCCTCCTCTTCATCCGGCCACTGCTGGCGCCATTGCAGCTGCGCCAGCGCCGCATCATGCGCCTCGCGCAGCCGCATGAAGCCGTCCGGATCATCTTCCGGATTGGTGGACTTCAGCAGTTTCGCATAGGCGCGGCGAATGGTGTCGCGGTCGGCTCCCGGCTTCAGCCCCAGAACCTTCCAGGCACTCACAACCAGCTCGGGCCTTCGAGCTGGTCGAGCGCGGCAGTCAGTTGTTCGCGGGCGGAATCGGCGGTGCGCACATCCTGGGTGGCAAGCGCGGCCTGGAACCCGTGGATCAGATGGCCGATTTTATCGCGCTCAAAACC
>JAIXPM010000029.1 GCA_027486275.1 Sphingomonadales bacterium
CTCCGCGCTCTGCACTCGCTGCGGCGCCGCCCGGCCCTGGCGCGGGCCGCTGCTTGGCAATCCCGCCTGCCCGGCCTGCGCTCAGTTGGGCGGTCTGCGCCCCGATATCGTCTGGTTCGGCGAAATGCCCTACCACATGGACGAAATCAGCGCCGCAATCAGCCAGTGCGACCTATTCGTCTCCATCGGCACCTCCGGCGCGGTCTATCCCGCTGCCGGCTTCGTGCAATGGGCCCGCGACGCCGGCGCGCGCACGCTGGAACTCAACCTCGAACCGTCCGCCGGCACCCCCATTTTCGACGAAGCCCGCCACGGCCCGGCCGGCGTGCTGGTGCCGGCATGGGTGGAGGAAATGCTGGCGGGGCGGTGAAGGCAAAGAAAGAGGGCCTCCGGCGGGCAGGGTCGAAGACCCTGCACCCGTTTGTTTTCGGGCGGCGCTTGATGGTGGGTTTGGGGTGGCTAGCTGCAGTCAGTCCACTAGCGCTCTAGGATTACTTTTGCAGAAGCCACTTCGTCACGGGCAAATATGCCTGATCATCCAACAATCCCGTCACATTGCCGATGACGCTGACGTTGCCACAGCGAGGGCACTTGGCGCTCCAACGCTTAACGCGGTTTTGATGCTCCGGCGGGGCCCACTCATCCTGCCAGTCCGTTACCTGCTTTATGTCGAATACAGCGCAGCAGGATACACATCCAGCATATTTGCTGTTCTCCAACTCCGCTCGGTTGCCAACTGTGTGGCGCCGAACTTCGGCAATTACTTCCGCTTCCGTTTTCTGCTTCATGAGCAGAGATATGGCAAACCGGCCCGAAGTGCGCAATTGGGGCGCAAGCGGACACTATCGCAACCAGCGCACCTCAAAACAAACGGGTGCAGGGACTGCGTCCCTGCCCGCCGGAGGCCCTTAACTTCAACCTTCATCCAAAGCGCGGATATCCGGTTGCATCAGCTGGATGAACAGCAGCGCCGTCAGATAGGCGCCGGCAGCGATGGCGAACATGGGCCAATAGCCGACGCCGTTGGTGAGGCACCAGCCGGTCAGTTCGATGATGCCGGTGCCGGTGAGATTGCCAGCCACCCCGCCCAGCGCCATCACGCCAGCGACGCGGGAGGTGGGGACGGTGTCGGCGGCGAGGCCGAAGATGTTGGTGGAGAAGCCCTGGTGGGCGAACAGCGCCAGGCCGATGATCAGCGCCGCGGCGATGGGGCCGGGGGCCTGCATGGCCAGCGGGATCGGCAGGATCAGGACGGCGTAGAGGAACATGCTGGTCTTGCGCGCCTTGTTCACGCTCATGCCGCGTTTGAGCAGCGCCGGGAACAGGAAGCCGCAGCTGAAGGCGCCCAGCGCGGCCATGGTGAAGATGATGGCGTTGGGTACGCCCACTTCGCCTTGCGAGAGGCCGAAGGTTTTCACCAGAAAGTCGGTCGACCAGAACAGCACGAACCACCACACGCAATCGGTGAGCGCCTTGGCGCCGACGATGGTCCAGGTGCGGTGGTCTTTCAGCAGCTCGCCCCAATTGCCCTCGAGCGCGGCATTCTTGGCGACGTTCACCGGCAGCAGCCGGCGCGTGCCGAAGATCCAGAAGCCGAGCCAGACAAAACCCAGTGCGCCGGTGACGACGAACGCCGATTGCCAGCCGAAGGCCAGCGCCAGCGGCGGGATCAGCAGGGGTGTGAGGATGGCGCCGATGTTGGGCGCGGTGTTGACGAGGCCGAGGCCCAGGCTGCGCTGGGTGAGCGGCAGATAGGTGGCGGCAGCCTTGACGGCGGCGGGCGTGTTGACGGATTCGGCCACCGCCAGCACGGAGCGGGCAACGACGAACTGGCTCACGGTGGCGGCGGCGGCATGCGCCATGCCAGCCGCGCTCCAAACGGCGACGGCGACACCATAGGCGAGGCGCACGCCGAACTTGTCGACAAACCAGCCGACCGCCAGCAGCGCGAACGCGGCCGAAAGTTGGAACACGCTGCCCAGGTGGGCGAATTCCTGATCGGTCCAGCCGAATTCGGCTTCCAGCGTGGGTTTGAGCAGCGCCAGCACCTGCCGATCGACATAGTTCAGCGCCGTGCCGGCAAACAGCAGCGTGATCAGCAGCCAGCGGGCGCGGGCTTCAGCCTGTTCAGTGGTTGCCAACGCGCCTCTCCCCAACAGGCAGATTGAACCGGATCAGAAGTCCAGCTTGTCGTAATGTGGTGGCGGCGGCAGGCCTTCCAGCCGTTCGGCCAGCAGCGGCCGGAACGTCGGGCGCGACTTGATCGCCGAATACCAGGTCTTGGCCGGTTCATGCCCATCCCATTCCAGGCCCGCCAGATAATCCGCCACCGAAAGATGCGCGGCGGCGGCAATATCAGCGAGGCCGAACTGGCCGCCGCCCAGCCAGGCCCGGCGTTCGAGCAGGAAATCGATATAATCCAGGTGCATGTCCGCCATGCGGCTGGCGGCGCGGATGATGCCGCCATCGGGCGTGCCGCGCACCACGGCGCGCTTGTACATGCGCTCACCCAGCAACGGCGCATTCACTTCGGCATAGAATTTCTGATCAAACCATGCCGCCAGCCGCCGGGTTTCGGCGCGATCTTCGGCGGTGCTGCCAATCAGCGGCGTGCGTTCCAGCGTTTCCTCGATATGTTCAAGGATGGCAGTCGAATCAGACAGCACCAGCGCATCGCGCTGCAGCACCGGCGTCTGCCCGGCCGGGTTGAGCGCGGTGAAGCCGGGCCGTTTTTCCCACGGCCGTTCCTGCACCAGCTCGTGCGTCACACCCTTCACCGCCAGCGCGAAACGCACCTTGCGGCTGAACGGACACAGCGTGAAATGATAGAGACGCCACATTGTGCGCATTGTCATAATCATCTTTGCCGTCTTGGGAAGGCCGCA
>JAIXPM010000214.1 GCA_027486275.1 Sphingomonadales bacterium
CCGCCATCGACGAGAGGCGGACTGTGAGTCTCGATCGCTTCCTGTTCTCGCTCGGCATCCGCCATGTTGGCGAGGTGACGGCGCGTGATCTGGCGCGCGCCTTCCGTTCGGCCGAGGCGGCGCAGGACGCAGCGATGGCAGATGAAGCGGTCAATCGGCTGACGGCGGTCAACGGCATCGGCGCCATTGTCGCCGAAGCCCTGATCGATTTCTTCGCCGAACCGCACAATCGCGACACGCTGGCCGCCCTGCTGGCTGAAGTGACGCCTCAGCCGTTGCCGGAGGTGAAACAGACCGGACTTTCGGGCAAGACCATCGTGTTCACCGGCGCGCTGGAGAAATGCACCCGCGAGGAAGCCGAGGCCCAGGCCGAACTGCTCGGCGCCAAGACGTCAGGCAGCGTGTCTGCCAAGACCAGTCTGCTGGTCGCCGGGCCGGGGGCGGGATCGAAGCTGGCCAAGGCGCAAGCGCTTGGAATCCAGGTGGTTGATGAAGATGGCTGGCTGGCGCTGGTGGCGCAGGCGCAATCGGAGTCCTGATCGGGTGCCGTTCGTGCTAAGATGATGTTGCTGTCGTCGAGTCTGCTGCGTCGCAGATTGGCCTGAGACGCATGAACCACAGCTCCCGACAGTCGGGGATATCCCCGCTGATCAGACAGGAGCGTCTCCATGAAGACCGTATCGAACGGATCGCCGGTGGACGAAACCAGGCCACAGGCTTTCCATGTTGAACTCACCCCGGTGGCCGCCGCGCCGCTGTTCCACGCCCTGCACGGGGCCGTGCCGGCAGCGCCGGTGCCGCATCTGCCCAACCAGATCGAGGACGCGATCATCCAACCCTTGCCCAAGCGCTAAACTGAGTCCTGATTAGATGTAATCCATGCACTAAATGCATGGCTGATGCCCGATCTGCTGCACTGCACAAAAGCGTGTGACAGTCTTATTACAGCTCTTGTCAGCCGGGAATTGGCCCGGCTCATCAACAGGAGCGTACCAATGAAAGTCGTATCGACTGAATTTGAACCGCAGGTGCGCGCTGTTCCGGTTGCCGAAGTTCTGGCCCCGGTCCGCCCCCTGCCGATCCGCAAGCGTCGCATCATGCTGACGCCCGCCGCGGTCGAAGCCCGTCTGTTCCACGCGCTCTAAAGCGCGTTGAACAGGCGCAAGCCTTTAGGCTTGCACCTCTTTCTTCGTCAGAACCAGGCAGGGCCATTCCGCCCTGCGGTCCATCGGCCACGCCGGCACCAATCCGTGCCGGCGATAGGCGTTGGCGACGGCGCGTTGCTGGTGGTGGAGAAGCCCCGCCATCACCAGCACGCCGCCGGGCGCGATAACCCGCGCCATGTCCCGCGCCAGCGCGATCAGCGGCGGCGCCAATATGTTGGCCAGCACCAGATCATAGGGCGCGCGATTGCGCAGCGCCGGGGCGGCAAGCCCCGGGCAAACCGCCAGAGCCATGCGCCCGGCACATGTTCCTGCGACAAAATGGTTCAATGCCAGATTTTCGGCGGCCACGTCGATGGCGATCGGATCGATATCGCTGGCAATGGCCCGCGCGCTGCGATTGGCCTGCAAGGCCGCCATGGCCAGCACACCGGTGCCGGTGCCAATATCGGCGATGTTGCGGAATTCACGCATTTTTTTCAGGCGCGCAATCGCTGCCATGCAGCCGTGCGTGGTGGCATGCTGGCCAGTGCCGAAGGCCAGGCCAGCTTCGATGCGGAAAGCCCAGTCGCCGATCCGCACTGCATCGGCATGATCGGCGGTGTGCACGATGAAACGCCCGGCCCGCACCGGGGCGAGATCGCGCTGCGACATGGTGGTCCAGTCGGCTTCTGGCAGATCTTCCAGCACCGGGTTGGCGGCAGACGGGAACAGGCCGATGATCAGATCGACTGACGCGGCATCCGGTTCATCCGCGAAATAGGCGGTCAGCACCCAATCATCCGGCTTGGACGGATCCGGCTCCTCGACATTCAGTGTCGGCGGTTCGTCCATCAGCTCGAACAGATCGGGCAGGGACTCGGCTTCGGCGCGGTTCACCGCGAAACGCAGCGCCCAGCTCATGCGGGCCGCACCGCGCCGTCGGCAAGGATGTGGCTGCAATTCAGGGCCTTGGCCTCTGCGCCGTCTTCGAGCGCCGCCACCGTGATCCAGCCCTGCTGGCGTAATTCGGCGCCGACATCAGTCGCTGTGCCCAAGGGCAGCAATACCCTCGTGCGCGCTTCCTGACCCAGACCGAGATCGACCAGCCCGTCGACATAGAGCGAGAAACCGATCGCGGCTTCCTGGCGGTCATCGCTGTGCGCGACCGTGTAGGCACCACCGCGGCCCACTTCGGCCATCAGGCCGGCGCCGAACAGCGAGAAGCCCAGCCAGGTCTGATATTCAAAGCCGTGGCGTTCGGTGGGATCGAGCGTAACGGAGACGCCGTTCAGGCCATCAGCCAGCGCGGCAATCGCGTCCAGTCGCGCCAGCACGGCATCGGGAAGATCCAGCTGTTTCAGCGCCGCCAGCGCCGCGTGCACCGGGCCAGCAGCCGCGATCAGCGGCACATATTGATCGGCACCGGCGGCGCGCAGGGCGCCGACATCCTTGCCGTCCAGCCAGGCCTGCACGTCGCTGAGCGACGCATGGCCCAGCGACCAGCCGGCAGCAGCGAGATCGGCGACGAGGGTGGGCATGGTGAGATCGACCGAAAGCCCGGTGAGGCCCGTGGCGGTGAGCGCTTCCACGGCAACGGCCAGCACTTCGGCGGCTGCGGCCGGGGTGTCGCAGCCGATCAGTTCGGCGCCGGCCTGGGTGCGTTCGCGTTCGGGCGAAAGCTGATCACCGCGCACGCGCGCCACCTGCCCGGCATACATCAGCCGCAGCGGGCGCGCCTGCCCGGCAAGGCGGGTGACGGCGATGCGGCCAACCTGGCCGGTGATGTCTGACCGCAGCGCCAGCGTCATCTGGCTGACCGGATCGGTGAAGCGCAGGCGTTCGCGGCTGCTGCCACTGGCCAGGCTGGCTTCATATTCGATCAGCGGCGGCGCCACCCGTTCATAGCCATGGGCGGCGCACACATCGGTGAGGGTGCGCACCAGGCTGGCAAGGGCTTGGGCTTGCGGCGGCAGCCGATCGCGCAACCCTTCGGGGAGGAGGCCGAAACTTGTCATGGGGAGGCGGTTAGCGGCAAGCGGGGAGGGCAGCAAGCGCTTCCTCCCCGCCAGCCATCACACGAAGCGCAGGGCGCTGGCCACCTTCACGCCGGGCAGGGCGCGGATGGTGGTGAGCAGCGCGTTGGGGATGGCGTTGTCGACGGAGAGCAGCAGCACGGCCTCGTCACCGGCATCGCGGCGGCCAAGGTGGAAGGTGCCGATGTTCACGTCCGAACCGCCCAGCGCGGTGCCGAGGCGGCCGATGAAGCCCGGCTTATCCTCGTTGACGATGTACAGCATGTCGCCGGCGAGATCGGCTTCAACGGTGATGCCGAAAATCTCGGTGAGGCGCGGTTTGCTGTTGCCGAACAAGGTGCCCGCAACTGTTCGCGGACCGCTGGCGGTCATCACCGTCACGCGCAGCAGCGTGTGATAATCGGTTTCGCGGTCGTGGCGCACTTCGGCGATCTCGATCTCGCGTTCGCGCGCCAGATAGGGCGCGTTGACCATGTTGACCGTGTCTGAGTGCGTGCGCATCAGGCCGGCCAGAACGGCGGCGGTGATTGGCTTCAGGTTGAGCTGTGCCGCGGCGCCTTCCACTTCGACCCGCACCGACTTGATGCCTTCATTGTCGAGCTGGCCAACCAGGCTGCCCAGCCGTTCGGCCAGCGCCATGTAGGGCTTCAGGCGCGGGGCCTCTTCGGCCGACAGCGACGGCATGTTGAGCGCGTTGGTGACGCCGCCGGTGAGCAGGAAATCACTGAGTTGTTCTGCCACCTGGATGGCGACGTTGACCTGGGCTTCGTCCGTCGACGCACCAAGGTGC
>JAIXPM010000122.1 GCA_027486275.1 Sphingomonadales bacterium
ATAGCCCATGCACGCGCTCCGCATCCTTGGGCATCGGTCGCTGCGGATCGACATAAGTGTGGAAGGTGCGGCCCGTCACCATGCGGTTGATCATCTCCACCGCACCGATCTCGACGATTCGATGGCCATCCCCTGGCATGATGCCGGTGGTTTCCGTGTCCCAGACGATTTCGCGCATGGGCCCCATGTAGCGATTGGACGGCGCGGAGCAAGCCTTAGAGGCCGTCAACCAGCTGTTTTACTTCCAGCCACGTCTCGCGCCGGCCGCGCCCGGTTTCGATCACCACATCCGCCAGCGCGCGCTTTTCGCGATCGGGCAGCTGGCCTTTCAATATGCCGGCGAATTTCTGCCGGGTCATGCCCGGCCGAGCCAGCACGCGGGCGCGCTGAACGCGATAAGGCGCGGAGACCACCACTGTCATATGGCAGCGCCGCCAACCGCCCTTTTCAAACAGCAAGGGCACATCTAGCACGATGGCGGGCTTCAAGCGGTGCGCGCCCAGGAATTCGCTCTGCGCCTCGGCCACCAACGGGTGGAGGATCCGTTCCAACGCGCGAAGTTTGGTGTGATCGCCGAACACGGTGGCGCCGAGTTTCTCGCGGTGCAGGCCGCCATCATGCGTTGTTCCGGGAAACAGATCCTCGATGGCCGCCAGCGCCCGGCCGCCCGGGCCCTGGACGCGCCGCACTTCGGCATCGGCATCGAACACCGGCACGCCCAGCTTGCGGAACATCGCGGCCACGGTGGATTTGCCCATGCCGATGGAACCGGTGAGGCCAATGATAATGGTGCGGCTCATTTGGTCAGCATGGCTCGCAGTTCGCCATCATGGCGGCGTGGCGGATCGGCCCCGTAAAACAAGCGGAATGCCTCGGCGGCCTGGCCGATGAGCATGTCGAGCCCATCGATGGTGATCAGGCCGCGCGCATGGGCAGCGGCCAGCAACGGCGTTTCCAACGGCACATAGACGGCATCGAACACAACGGCATCCGCAGGCAACGCTGAAAGATTGATCTTGAGCTCGGGCTGGCCCGCCATCCCCAGCGTCGTGGCGTTAAATACCAAGCCGGTATCGGCGGGCGGCACATCGCCCATCGCCATCACGCCGCCCGGCAACCCGGATGCGGCCAGCAAGGCGCCCGCCGCATTGTAATTGCGGGCCATCACCCACAGGGCCGCAGCGCCGCTGTCGCGCGCAGCAGCGGCAGCAGCCCGTGCCGCGCCACCACTGCCAATCACCAGCACCGGGCGTCCGGCCATGATCGCGCCGGCCGGGCCGATGATCCCGGCGGCATCGGTGTTATGCCCGATCAGGCGGTGGTCATTGCCGACCACGATGGTGTTGACCGCGCCCACCGCCACCGCTTCCGGGGCCAGGCCATCAAGATGCGCCATTACGGCCAGCTTGTGCGGCACCGTCACATTCACACCGCGCATGCCCATGACGGGCAGCGCCCGCACGAACGTGCCAAGCTGTTCGGGCCGCACCGGAAAGCGGCTGTAATCGCCGTCCAGGCCCAGCTTGCCGAGCCAGAAACGGTGGATCAGTGGCGATTTCGAATGACTGATAGGCCAGCCGATCACACCGGCAACGGCAGGTTCCCTCATGCGGCCAGCACTCCCCTGACCCGCAGATAATCCAGAACGGCAAGCAGCGGGAGACCACGAATGATAAACTGATCACCATCGATGCGGGTGAATAACTGCGCGCCCAGCGCCTCAATGCGGTAACAGCCGACGCAGCCGAGCACGGCATCGCCTTCTGCATCGAGGTAGGCGCTGATGAAGTCATCACTCAGCCGCCGCATCGTCAGCTTCGCCGCGCCGGCGCTGCGCCACACGGGCTTGCCGGCCTCGCAGATCACCGCGGCGGAAATCAGCCGATGAGTGGTGCCGGCGAGCTGGCGCAACTGCACCTCGGCGCGCGGACGAGTTTCCGGCTTGGCGATCATGGCGCCGTCGGTAGTGACCACCACGCTGTCTGCCCCCAGCACCAACGCGCCCGGGTGCTGACGACTAATCTTCAACGCTTTCACTTCGGCGAGCGCATCGGCAATGCGTTCGGGGCTCGCCTGTTCCGCCACAAGCCCTGCCGTGATCGCCTCTTCATCGACATGGGCCGGCAAGGCTTCGTGCGTCACGCCCGCCGCGTGCAACATCGCCCGCCGCGCGGCTGACTGGCTGGCCAGCACCAGCATCATGCCTGCTTCTCCAACCGCGCCTGATGCAGGTTGATGATGGCCGCCGCTGTCTCTTCGATGCTGCGACGGGTGACGTCGATCACCGGAATATCATGATCAGCAAACAGCCGGCGGGCAAAGGCGACCTCGGCCTCGATCCGCTCGACATCGACATAGTCTGTGTCTGGCGTCTGGCCCAGGGTAAGCAGCCGGTTGCGGCGGATGGATTGCAGCCGGTCGGGCGCCGTGGTCAGGCCAACCAATAACGGGCCTTTGACCATCCACACGTGTGACGCCGGCGGTGATTGCGGCACAAGCGGGATATTGGCCGTCTTGTAGCCGCGGTTGGCCAGGTAGATTGAGGTGGGCGTTTTCGAGGTGCGCGACACGCCCAATAAGAGGATATCGGCCTCCTCCAGCTCCTCGAGGCCGGTCTGGGCGCCATCATCATGAACCATCGTGTAGTTGATGGCATCGACCCGGCGGAAATAGGCCTGATCCATCACATGCTGGCGCCCCGGCCGGCGCGTGGCGGCCTGGCCGAGCAGTTCCGACAATGCCGAAATGGTGGGATCGAGCGGCGATACCATCGGCAGGCCCAGCGTGGCACAGCGCATTTCTAACCGATCGCGTACCAGGCCATCAACCAGCGTATAGATGACCAACCCCGGCTTTTTCGCCACTTCCTCGATGATGCGATCAAGATGGCCTTCGCTGCGCACCATAGGCCAGAAATGCTTCACGGCCTGCGCGCCCTCGAATCGGGCCAGGCTGGCCTTGGCCACCGATTCCAGCGTTTCGCCGGTAGAATCACTGATCAGATGCAGATGCAGCACGTCTGGCATGGTCACACCTGACCCTGCCGGCAAAAATTGCCGCCCATGACTCTGTGGATAAGCATCAGGGCAAAGCGTTAACGCTGCTGTGGAGCATCCGGCAAGCGGCAATTCCACCCAACCGCCCCGTGACCGCGGGCGGTTTCATCAGGCTGCGGACATATGCACAGCCGGGCCTGTGGAAAACGGGGATGATCGCTACGACTCGCGCGATTCCGGCGAGTCGCACAGATCATTCCCTGTGGATCAAACGGCTGACCCGATTTGATCCCCACGATTCCGCCCCCTACTACTACCAGCAATTTCTAAGTTTAATTTTAGATCTGGTTGAAAGCCGGCAGGCGGCGCTGCGGGCTTGACCGGGGCGACGGGGCACAGGCAAGGAAGCGGCATGGCTGATCAACTTCATCAGGATCCCCCGCTGCTCGCCGTGCTGAAGGGCGAACGTCGCGACCCGCCGCCGGTCTGGCTGATGCGCCAGGCTGGGCGTTATCTGCCGGAATATCGCGCCTTACGGGCCGAAAAGGGCGGCTTCCTCGAATTGGTGTACGACAGCGATGCCGCGGCCGAGATCACCATCCAGCCGCTCAAGCGCTTTGGCATGGATGGCGCTATCCTGTTTTCCGACATCCTGATCGTCCCGCACGCCATGGGCCAGGGCCTCAGCTTCGGCCCCGGCGAAGGCCCGCAGCTGACACCGGCGCTGCATGATGGCGATTTTTCCCAGCTTGAGCCCAATCCGCTGCACTTCGCCAAGATCTATGAAACCGTCGCCAAGGTGCGCAAGGCCATTGATCCATCGGTGACAATGCTGGGCTTTGCCGGCTCACCTTGGACCGTTGCGACCTACATGGTGGCTGGCCATGGCAGCAAGGATCAGGCCGAAACCCGCCGCTTGGCCTACAAGGATCCGGCGCGCTTCCAAGCTTTGATCGATCGCATCGTGGCGGTGACGGTGGATTATCTGTCGGGCCAGATCGAAGCCGGCGCACAGGCCATCCAGTTGTTTGACAGCTGGGCTGGCACGCTTTCGCCGGCGCAGTTTGAACGTTGGGTGATTGCGCCCAATGCAGACATTGTTGGCCGCCTGATGGTGCGCCATCCTGATGTGCCGATCATCGGTTTCCCCAAGGGTGCTGGCGCCAAGCTTGCAGCCTATGCTGCCGAAACCGGCGTTGATGCCGTGGGCTTGGATGAGACCGTCGATCCGGCCTGGGCTGATACCATGCTGCCGCCCGGCATGCCTGTACAGGGCAATCTTGATCCGCTGGCGCTGATCGCTGGCGGTGAAGCGCTGGAACAGGCCGTGACGCGCATCCGCCACGCGCTGTCTGGTCGCCCGCACATCTTCAACCTTGGCCATGGCATCTTGCAGGACACGCCGATCGAGCATGTCGAGCACCTGTTTGCGCTGCTGAAGAAGCCGCTCTGAACCATGACGGATTGGGGCGTCGGCTGGCTGGGCGAAGCCTATCTGTGGGTGAAGGCACTTCACGTCGCCTTCGTCATCTTCTGGATGGCCGGCTTGTTCATGATTCCGCGCTTCCTGGTCTATTGGCACCCAGTCGAGCCTGCTGCACCAGAATCCGCTCTTTGGGATGAACGCTGCCGCCGCTTGCGCCGCATCATCCTGTCACCTGCTATGGTGGTGAGCTGGCTTGCCGGGCTGTCCCTAGGCTTTCATCTTGGCTGGCCGTTGTGGCTGGTAGTGAAATTCGGTTTTGTGTGCCTGCTCACCTGGTTCCACCATTGGAGTGTGGTTATGGCAAAGCGTTTCGCCGCCGGCGAACGCCCGGCGACCGAAAAGCGGCTGCGGCTCATGAATGAGATTCCCTCGCTGGTCACGCTGGCTGTGGCCGTGTTGGTGATCGTCAAACCCTTCTGATGCTACCGGTGCTCGCCGTGCTGCCGCAGTTGCAGGCGGCACTGGCCGGCAATCAGCCTGTGGCGCTGGTGGCGCCGCCCGGTGCAGGCAAGACGACCGCGGTGCCGCCCGCGCTGCTCGGTGAAAAGTGGGCCAGCGCCGGCAAGCTCATCCTGCTTTCTCCCCGTCGCCTTGCCGCCCGCGCCGCGGCCGAGCGCATGGCCGAGCAGTTGGGGGAGTCGGTTGGCCAGACCATTGGCTATCGAACCCGGCTGGATGCGCGCACGTCGGCCGCCACCCGCATTGAGGTGGTAACTGAAGGCATTTTCACCCGCATGCTGGTCAGCGATCCCGAACTGGCCGGTGTGGCTGGCGTGTTGTTCGACGAAGTCCATGAACGCAGCCTCGATTCCGATTTTGCGCTCGCACTGACATTGGAGGCTCGCGCAGCGTTGCGGGCTGATCTGCGTCTGTTGCTGATGTCAGCCACGCTGGATGTTGCCGGATTCGCCACCATCATTCCGGGACTTGTCCAGGTTGAATCGCAAGGCCGGATGTTTCCGGTCGAACTGCGCCACACCGGTCGCAATTCAGCCGAGAGGTTGGAAGACGCCATGGCCAGCGCTATCCGCGGCGCACTGGTCAGCGAAACCGGCTCCATTCTCGCCTTCCTGCCTGGTGTTGCCGAGATCGAGCGCACCGCCGAGCGCCTGGAAGCGCGGCTGCCCGCCGATACTGATCTGTTCCGCCTGCACGGTGCCCGCGAAGCCAGTGACCAGCGTGCCGCCATTGCGCCGCCACCGCCTGGCCGCCGCAAGATCGTGCTGGCCACCAGCATTGCGGAGACCAGCATCACCATCGACGGTGTGCGGGTCGTGATCGATTCCGGCCTGTCACGCCGGCCACAGTTGGATCGCAATGTTGGTCTCTCCCGCCTGGTCACCGTGCGATCGAGCCAGGCGGCTGTGACCCAACGCGCCGGCCGCGCCGGGCGCACTGCACCAGGTGTGGCGATCCGGCTGTGGGAAGCCGCCGAAACACTGGGCCGGGTGCCCTTCGATCCGCCGGAAATCATGGAGGCTGATCTGGCTGGCTTGGTGCTGGATTGCGCCCGCTGGGGTGTGCCTGATCCTGCCAGTCTGCCCTGGCGGGACCCACCGCCGGTAGCAGCCGTGACCGAAGCGCAAGGCCGGCTACGGGCTATGACGGCGATTGATGAGACCGGTCGCGTAACGCCCCATGGCGAACGTTTGGCGGCGCTGCCAATGGCACCGGAACAGGCGAACATGCTGGTGACAGCGGCACAGCGCGGCCACGGCTTGCTTGCCGCCCGCATCGCCGTATTGATGGGTGAACGGGGACTGGGTGGGCGCAGCGATGACATCGAGCAGCGGCTCGTAGGCTGGGCGCGCGAACGCGGCCAGCGCGCCGACGCTGCGCGCAAGTTGGCGCAGCGTTGGGCCAGAGCGGTGGGCGCAACAGAGACTGATATCAGCATTGAATCTGCCGGCGAGGTGTTGGCCTTGGGCTATCCCGACCGGGTGGCGAGACGCCGGGGAAACGCATTCCTGATGGCCAATGGCCGCGCCGTCGCTCCGTCCCCGGACTCGCCGCTGGCACGCTGCAATTGGATCGTCGTGGGCGATGCCAGCGGCAGCGCGGCGGGCGCACGGCTGCTGTTGGGCGCGCCACTGCACGGCGACGTTGAGAAGATTCTGGCCAGCCGCATCGAGAATCGGGCGGTGTTTTCCTTTGATCCGGTGACCAGCGGCGTGATGGCGGAAACCCAACGCCGGCTCGGCGCCATCACATTGGCCCGCCAGCCGGTCGAGCGGCCCGATACTGCCAGAGTTCGCGCTGTCCTGCTCGATGCCGTGGCGGAACGCGGACTTGGCCAGTTGCCCTGGGGTGACACTGCCATTGCGCTGCGCGCCCGTCTTGCCTTTGCGGCTGCCCACGGCCTTGATCTGCCGGCCAGCGCCGATGTTGCCTTGCTGGCCAGCCGTGCCGACTGGCTGGCGCCGCTGCTTGGCCGCCGCTTGGCTGACCTGCAGGATGTCGCGTTGGCCGAAGCGCTGTTGAACCGGCTCGACTGGAGCCAGCGCCAGCGGCTCGACACGTTTGCGCCTGGCCGCTTTACCACGCCGGCGGGCAGCAGCCATGCCATTGATTATGCAGCCGATGGTGGCCCGGCGGTGGACATGCGGGTTCAGGCGCTGTTCGGTCTCGCCCGCCATCCCATGGTCGCTGATGGCCGAGTGCCGCTCACGCTGCGGCTCACCTCACCGGCGGGCCGGCCGATTCAGGTGACCAAGGATCTGCCGGGATTCTGGGCTGGCAGCTGGGCCGAGGTGAAGAAGGAGCTGAAGGGCCGTTATCCCAAGCATCCCTGGCCGGACAATCCGCTGGATGCACCCCCAACACTTCGGGCAAAACGGCCGGGGCAATGAAGGATATGGGGTTGGACAATGTCGCGATCGCCGCCGCTCTGTTTGCAGCGCTGGCTGCAGATGATGCCGCAACGGTGCGCCGCCTGTGCGCGGCGGATTTCACGTTGGTACAGAACGGCGGCGCGCCGATGGGTCTTGATCAGCTGCTGCGCTTCAACGCGGCCGTGCACCGGGTCGTGCCGGGCTTTGGGTACAGCGAGGCTGTCTGCTCGCCGACAACCAGCGGCTTTGTCGAGGAGCATGTGGCTGGCGGCACAATGGCTGATGGGAATGTGCTGCGTCTTACGTTGTGCGTTGTCGCCGATGTAACCGGCGGGCGCGTGACCCAGGTCAGGGAGTATTTCGACAGTGTGGTGGCCGCACCCCTGGTGGCGGCGCTTTCACGCGGTTAAGGGCTCAATCGGGCGGGATCAGGCCACCACGACAGGCTCTGCCGGTCATGCGCCGATGTCCAGATACCCGAAGGCGTGTAGC
>JAIXPM010000265.1 GCA_027486275.1 Sphingomonadales bacterium
CTCTCGCCGGCGATCGCTGCCGCGGCCATGGCGCTGTCGTCGATATCGGTCGTCGGCAACGCGCTGCGCCTCAGAAGCGCCGAGCTGTGAAAGCGATGGTCGACCATCCCGCGTTCAACGTCGCGATCTTCGCGCTGTTGCTCAGCCTGCCGTGGGAGTTCGGCCAGATATGGCTTTACGCCGGTGCTTCGGAAATGTCGCATCTCCGCGGCATCCAGATCTGCATGGCGGCAACGCTGGGCGACGCCGTCATCATGCTGATCGCTTTTGGGATCGTCGCGGCTGTGGCCCGATCGCAAGACTGGGTTCTCGCCCCGAAGACGTCGCAGGTTGCCGGTTTCGTCGTTGTTGGTCTGGCAATCACAATCGCGGTGGAAATCGTCGCGACGCGTACCGATGGCGCTTTCAGTTGGCGATACACCCCTGCCATGCCGGTCACACCCTTGCTCGGCATCGGGCTTGCGCCGTTGATGATGTGGCTGGTGGTGCCGCTGCTCGTCCTCTGGTTCGTCCGCCGCCAGATCGGCAGTACCAGCAACACCCCGGAATGGAGGCGCAACAACGGTTGACCTGAAGCTTCTGAAGCGTTGCACGCCTGCCCTCCTTGGCCGGCGCCCTGACGACGATGCGCCACCTCCCTCGCGGCAGGGGCGGCGTTACGGAACATGGTGCCGCGCCAAGGAGTACGAAGATGCGCATTCTCACGACACGGACGATTGCCGCCGCACTGATCATGTTGGCGCTGCCCGTCGGGCTGCCGACCACAGCAACGGCCGCAGGTATCGGTCACACCTTCATCATGCGTGGATCAGTTGTCGACGTTACAGATGGCAAACCGACGATCTGCGTCGGCAAGGCCGACGGTGCAAAGGTCGGCCAGATACTCGATGTTATCCGTATGACGACGCTGCCGGGCGCACGCGGTGGCTCTGGTTTTCGGCGCGAAAACATCGGAAAGATCCGCATAACCGCAATTGTCGATGACCATTTTGCGACAGCTGCTGTCGTGAAAGGTGAGGTCGCAAAGCATGACATCGTCGAGCTTCGCAAAAGCTAGGATCGCACTTCGCTCTGAACGACCGGCGTCATCTCGGTTCATCGCCAAGGTGACGCCGATCGGGCTCGTTGTCGCTTAGTCCGTTGATTGTTCGAAAAATTGATCAGAATGAGGATGTCACAATATGAGCGAAGACCCTCGAGGGAGCGCCGATCCGCAATCCCAACAACTTCTTTTGTCGATATGGGATGACGAAGGTGGCGCCGGGCGCTGCGGTCCGAAGGAAAGCACTGCCCATAGTGTCAACGCCGCGGTCATCCCCGAGCTGACCAACACCGAACTGGTACAACTTCGCGTGCGCGTGATCGCCCTCGAAAACCTGGTCACAGCATTGCTCTCGGGTGCGCAGTCCAGCCAGCATGATCTCGTCCGCGCCATGGCGGCCCGGATTTCACCCCGCGCAGGCGTGACGCCACATCCGCTGACCATCCAGGCCGCAGCGCATATGAACGAGATAGTGGATCGGGCGATTCACTACCGATCGGCTTCAACAGAATGACGGCGATTGAATCATGTTGACGGACCGCCCGGACGATCTGTCATTAATTCCGTCGGCCGACGATGCGGCCGACCGTCTTAATCATGCCTGCTTCTGCATCACCCTCGACCAACAGGCGCTCATACGGCAGCTGGACATCGAGATCGGAACCCCGGGATTTGCCGCAGCCCTCGCTGGCTCGCATCCATCGCTATTTTCCAATGTACCGGTCTTTGTTTCGAAAGAGACAGTGAAGGCAATGGAAAGTGTGGTAGCGGCCGTCGAAGCGGCTGCGCAACTACCAGGCTTTCAAGCCGCCGCCGCGGCATGGGCTCCCCCGATTTCGGTCGCGGATTTTGGCCCGGTCGGCGCCGTCATGGGTTATGATTTTCACATCTCAGCGACCGGCCCGCGCCTGATCGAAGTCAATACCAACGCTGGAGGTGCCTTTCTCAATCACGCCCTTGCGGCCGCGCAGCGAGCCTGTTGCCAGGAGGTGCAATCGCTTGTCCAGACGATCATGCCGGCGGGAAACTTTGGCGATCAGATCGCCGCCATGTTCATCTCAGAGTGGCAGAGACAGCGCAGGGTTGGACGGCCCGCGACGATTGCAATCGTTGACGATGGCCCAGAGGAGCAGTTCATGTTCCCGGAGTTCGAGCTTGCTCGCTCGCTGCTGGAAGCGCGGGGCATCAACACCGTGATCGTCGATCCTGCCGTGCTGCGTTTCGACGGCTCGACGCTTTGGTCAAACAACCTTGCAATCGACCTCGTCTATAATCGTCTCGTTGATTTCGCATTGGCCGAAGCGCGTCACGACGCGCTGCGTGCGGCATATGAGACTGGCAAGGTCGTTCTCACGCCAAACCCGCACAACCACGCCTTTCTGGCCGACAAGCGTAACCTGATGTTGCTGTCAGACCCGGGGTTGCTCGAAACGTGGGGACTTGCAACGGAGTTTCGAAAAACCCTTCATGCTTCAGTTCCTCCCACAATCACCATTGACGCTAGCAACGCCGATCATCTTTGGGCAGACCGACGAAACCAGTTTTTCAAGCCCGCCGGCGGGCACGGCAGCAAAGCAGCGTATCGCGGCGAGAAGGTGACACGGAAGGTTTGGGCCGAGATCCTTAAGAGCAGCTACGTCGCCCAAGCCTACGCGCCGCCGAGCAGTCGAGTAATTGTTCAAGACGGCTTGCCAGTGGAATTTAAGCTCGACGTCAGACTGTACACGTACGCTGGCGCCACCTTGCTTGCCTCAGCGCGTCTTTACCAAGGACAGACCACAAACATGCGAACGCCCGGTGGTGGGTTTGCACCGGTATTGACGGTCGAGACGAATGTGAAGTCAACTTGATAAATTAATGTTGACGCTTGACATCCCAATCATTGTCAAACTTTTGCGGTTGGTGATTGGTGATGCTGTCGGCTCAAGAACGACCGCACTGATGCCAGTGCAACTTCACCGCTATCCCTGCATTTGAAGCTGGCGCTTCACGCCCTTTCAAGATCGAACCGTGTTGATTGGCGATCTTGGGCAACCTGTCGGTCAGGAATGGCCATGCCGGTGATGCAGGTCCGGAAAATGCGGGTGGCTGTGGCGCAGCGGCGCGTGGCGATGCCAGTGGCTGTGCACAGCTTCGCCCGCCTCGCCTTCGGCATGGTCGTGCTGGTGATGGTCGTCATGGCTGTGGCGGTGTTCATGCTCGAGTGCTTCGTGGATGTGTTCGTGCGCGTGCCGCTCGCTGAGATGCAGCCATACCCCCCACCCCATCAAGGCGGCGGCAATCAAAAGCGGCAGCGTCATCGGGTCGCCGAGCAGGGCTATGGCCAGCACGGCGCCCAGGAACGGCGCCGTCGAAAAATAGGCGCCGGTGCGCGCCGTGCCGAGGTGCCGCAGCGCCAGCACGAACAGGATGAGGCTGACACCATAGCCAAGCAGCCCGAGTAAACCGGCAGCGACGACAAGAGCGGGTGCGGGCAATTGGGCGCCGGTGGCGAAAGCCAGCGCGAGGCTGGCCGAACCCGCCACCAGACCCTTGATGGCGGTGATCTGCACCGGGTCGGCCGAAGAAAGCTTGCGGGTCAGATTGTTGTCGATACCCCAGGCAAGGCATGCCCCGACGATGGCGAGCGCACCAAGGCCGGGGCGGGCGAGTGGCCCGCCGAGCGACAGGCTGGCAGCGCCGGCGAGAATTGCAGCCGCGCCGAGCAACAGCCGACGGTCGACATTTTCCCGAAAGATCAGCCAGGCAATAGCCATCGTCGCCAACCCTTCGAGGTTGAGCAGCAACGAGGCTGTCGACGCCGGCACCGTCACCAGCCCGAACATCAGCAGTGCCGGCCCCGCCATGCCGCCACAGACAGCGACCGCGGCAAGCCATGGCATGTCGCGCCGCCGCAGCGGTGCCTCCGCGCTGGCGATGCCCAAGAGCCGGCGCGCGGCGAGGACGACGAGCAGCCCGATGCCCGAGCCAAGATAGAGCAGCCCCGCCAGCAGCCACGGGCTGACTCCGGCGCCCAGCAGCAGCTTGGCCAGCGGCGTGCTCGCACCGAACAGAGCCGCCGATGCCAACGCCATAGGGATGCCGGGCCACATGCCGCTGTCCGAACGAAACACGATCATTCTCCCGTCTTTGCCGATGCACCGCACATCGCCCGTTGGCCTGCTGGCATGATCGCGGCAGCGCCCGCATCGCCGCTGATATCATCGTTCGGCGCCCCTGCTTCCAACCAAATCCACTGGTCTGGTGAGAACCGCTTACTTGTCATATCGTCTGGTCGTCGGGCGGCAGTACCAAAGACAGCCTTCCCAATGTCCTCACTTTGCCCTATTCGCGGCTTCATGCGGTTCTTGTTTCCTTGGCGGATCATGTTCGGGATGCTTGCGGCACTCCTGATCACGACGCTTTCCCTGGGTCAGGCGGCGGAAGCCTTCACTTGCAACAGCGAAAGCGTTGCTGTCGAAGCAGGGATTATGGCGAACCCGGTTGCAAGCCCCGACAACCACGACAGTACGTCCAAAAGCGGAATGCCCGGCGTGTGCCAGCATGGCCACTGTCATCAAAGCCTTCGCGTCGCCGAATTCGTTGCGTTGCCCGAAGCCGGCATGATCACGAGTCCTGCTGTTGTACCAACGCTTGAAGCGGCGCTCGCCGACGGCCGCGTCTACACGATAGAATACCCTCCCCGAGCCTGAACCGTCCGCGCGCCAGAGGTGCGCCCGACCGTTCTGTTGCTATAGGGAATTTCACGTGTTTGAAGTCTGTCATCGGCCGCTTTGCGCGGCCATGGCGGGTGTGGCTGCGCTGGCACTGGCCGTCGCACCTGCACGCGCCGCTCCCGCGCCTACCTTTGGTGCTATGCTTGCCGAGGCGCAGCAGCGGGCGCCGCTGATCGCCCAGTCGCAGGCCGAAATCGCCCGCGCCGAGGGTCTGGCACGCCAGGCCGGAGCACGGCCCAATCCGGTGTTTGCCGTCGGTGTCGAAAACTTTTCCGGCTCGGCGCCCTATAGCCAATTTGACACCGCCGAAACGACGGCATCGCTGGAGCTGCCGCTCGAACTCGGCGGCAAACGATCGGCGCGAATGGCTGCCGGGCGGGCGGGTGTGGCCGCCGCCCGTGCCCAGTTCGCGGTTGCTGGCAGCGATTATGCCTTTACGCTTGCCCAGACCTACGCCGATGCCGAAGCTGACGGTGTCCGGCTGATGCTGGCAACCGATGCTCTGACATTGGCCGAAGATGATTTGCGTGTCGCGACGGCGCTGGTCCGTGCTGGCAAGGAAGCCGAACTGCGCGAAGTGCAGGCGCGCACCGCCGTCCAGGCTGCCCGCGCGGCGCGCGACGCTGCCCGCGCAGCCCAGGCGACGTCGCTGGCTGAACTCACCGCCATGACCGGGGCGCCGATACCCTTCACATCGGTGCCGCCCAGCCTGTTGCCACATGCCGAGGAAGACGAACCGCTGCCGCAGCCGGATCCTCTGGCCAGTCCGGCGTACCGGGCGGCGCTGTCCGCCCGCGATGCGGCGGCGCTGCGGGTCGAGGTCCAGCGCCGCAATGCGACACCCGACCTCACCGCCTCCTTCGGCGTCCGCCGCTTGAACGGCCAAGGGCAGATTGCGGGTCAGGACGCCACAGCCGCTGTCGCCGGCCTGTCGATCCCGCTGCCATTCTTCGATCGTAATCGCGGCAACATCGATGCCGCCCGGGCGGAATTGACCGCAGCGGAAGCCGGCCTGAGCATTGCGCGGTTCGATGCCGAAGCCGGCGCTCGCTCGGGACTAGCGAGGGCGCAGGCGGCGTTCAGCCGGATCGCTGCGGCGCGCGACGCCGAACGAACAGCCGAGGAAGCCTATCGCCTGTCGCGCATCGGTTACGAAGGCGGCAAGCTTGCCCTGATCGAGGTCCTCAACGCCCGCCGTGCCCTCACCGAGGCGCGCACCAGCGCGGTCGATGCGCGGCTCGAACGCCTCAGCGCTGAAGCCGCCCTCGCCCGCCTCGCGGGAACGACCCCATTCGGAGATATACGATGACCCAGCCTCGCAACGGCTTTCTCAACAATACGTCTGCCAGCAGGCTTTTCGCCGGCGGCCTTTTTGCCACTGCGCTCGTTGCGGGCGGCGCCGGCTATCTGGTTGCCAGCGCTACACCGCCAGCAGCCACAATCACCGCCGCGCCCGAGGCTCAAGCCGAACCCGGGCATGTCGAGGGTGAAGCCGCCAAACTGACGCTGAGCCCGTCGGCGATCAACTCTGCCGGCATCGTTGTGGAAACCATCCAGAGCGGCGGCCTTGCCGCCGAAATCCTCGCGTCCGCCGCGGTCACGGCACCGCCAGGTGGACAGGCTTTGCTGACCGCCCGCGCCGCCGGTGCTGTCACGCGTATCAACAAACGCCTCGGCGACACGGTGCGCCAAGGCGAAGTGCTGGCGACCGTCGAGAGCCGCGAAGCCTCGCAGATCGCTGCCGATCGCGGCGCAGCCGCCGCCAAGGCAACACTGGCGCAGCGCAACCTGGCGCGCGAACGGTCGCTGTTCCAGCAGCGCGTGTCGCCGCGCGTCGACCTGGAGGCTGCCGAGGCCGAAGCCGCCGTCGCCGCCGCCGAGGCGCGCCGCGCCAGCGCCGCCGCCAGTGCCGCCGGTGTCACCGCCGATGGCCGTAACGTCGTCGTCGTCAGCCCAATAAGCGGCCAGATCACCAGCGTGACCGGAAGTCTCGGCGCTTATGTGCAGCCTGAAACCGAGCTCTTCCGTATCGCCGATCCGCGCCGCATCCAGGTCGAGGCCGCTGTCAGCGCGGCCGACGCGCCGCGCATCCGCGCCGGCGATCGCGCTGTCCTCGAACTCGCCGACGGCACCACCCTGCCAGCACGGGTGCGTTCAATCACCGCCTCGCTTGGCGCTGAAACCCGCGCCGCCACAGCCGTGCTCGAACCCGTCGGCGGCGCGCTTCGCCTCGGTCAGACCCTGCGCGCCCGGATCTATCCCGCCCGCGCGTCGGCGACGGGCCGGATCGTCGTTCCAGAGGAGGCGGTCCAGTCGGTCAACGGCCGCGACGTGGTATTCGTTCGCACCGGCGACGGCTTTGTCGCGCAGCCCGTCACCACCGCCCAGCGCAGCGCCGGCCGCATTGAGATCGTCGATGGCCTCAAAGCTGGTGCCAGCATCGCCACCACCAACGCCTTTGTCCTGAAAGCCGAACTCGGCAAGGGCGCGGGCGAGGAAGAATAAGCCATGATCGCCAATATCATCGCACTTTCGGTGCGTGCCCGCTGGTTCGTCGTCATCCTCACGCTGCTCATTGGCGCCATCGGGCTTTGGCAGTTGCTCAAGCTGCCCATCGATGCCGTGCCCGACATCACCAACAAGCAGGTACAGATCAACACCGTCGAACCTGGCCTCTCACCGATCGACATGGAAAAGCGGGTTTCGTTTCCGATCGAAACCGCCCTTGCCGGCATCCCGGGGCTGGAAACCACGCGATCGCTGTCGCGCAACGGCTTCAGCCAGGTCACGGCGATCTTTACCGAAGGGACCGACCTGTATTTTGCGCGTCAGCAGGTCAGCGAGCGCCTGACCCAGGCCCGCGACAGTCTGCCCGCCGGCGTTCAGCCCCAGGTCGGACCGGTCACAACCGGCCTTGGCGAAGTCTTCATGTACACCATCGACTATGCCAATCCTGGCGGCAAAGGCGCCAAAGTCATTGACGGTCAGCCCGGTTGGCAGTCAGACGGCAGCTATCTTACCCCCGAGGGCGAGCGTCTGACCGACGATGTTGCGCGGGCAGCGTATCTCCGCACTGTGCAGGACTGGATCATCCGGCCGCAGCTTCGCACTGTGCAGGGCGTCGCCGGGATCGACTCGATCGGTGGCTTCCAGAAGCAATATGTCGTCGAACCCGATCCCGCCAAACTGATCGCCTATGGCGTTTCCTTCTCCGATCTCGGCAAGGCGCTCGAAGCGGCCAATCTCGCCGTCGGTGCCAATTATTTCAACCGCGGCGGCGAGGCTTTTCTGGTCCGCGCCGACGCCCGGATCCGCACCCAGGGCGAGATCGAGGAAGCAGTGATCGCCACCCGCGGCGGGGTCCCCGTCGCCGTGCGCGACGTGGCGACCGTCAGGCTTGGCGGTGACCTGAGGACCGGTGCCGCAAGCATGAATGGCCATGAGGTCGTTGTGGGCACCGCACTGATGCTGATCGGCGAGAACAGCCGTGTCGTTGCCAAGGCTGTCGATGAGCGTCTGACGACAGTGAAGAAGTCGCTGCCGCCGGGCGTGCGGATTGAAACCGTCCTCGACCGCTCGGCGCTGGTCGGTGCTACCATCGGCACCGTCCAGAAGAACCTCATCGAAGGCGCGCTGCTGACGGCTGCGGCACTGTTCCTGTTCCTCGGAAACATCCGCGCGTCGATCATCGCCGTGCTGGTCATCCCCTTTTCCTTCCTGATGATGGCGACGGGGATGAATTTCCTTGGCGTGTCGGGCAATCTGATGAGCCTCGGAGCGCTCGACTTTGGGCTGATCGTCGATGGTGCCGTCATCATCATCGAGAACTGCCTGCGGCGTCTTGCCGAACGCCAGGAGCATGTCGGGCGCCTGCTGACCGAACGCGAACGTCTCGAGGAAACGACCCTTGGGGCGCAGGAGATGATCAAGCCGACGATTTACGGCCAGGCGATCATCTTCCTCGTGTTCGCGCCGCTGCTGACCTTCACCGGGGTTGAGGGCAAGACCTTCTCGCCGATGGCGATAACCGTGCTGCTGGCGCTGGGCGGAGCGTTTTTCCTGTCGCTGAGTTTCGTTCCGGCGATGATCGCCATCCTCGTTCGCGGCAAGGTTTCGGAGGAAGAGGTCTGGATCGTTCGTCGCATCAAGCAGTCGTACTTGCCGATCCTGAAGCGCTCAGTGGCGACACCATGGCCGTTCATCGGCGGTGGCTTTGCGATCTTTGCCGTTGCGGTCGTGATGTTCGGATCATTGGGGCAGGAGTTCATCCCGCTGCTCGATGAAAAGAACATGGCGCTGGCATCAACGCGCGTGCCTTCGACCGGCGTCGAACAGTCGCTGGCCATGCAGCGCGGCGTCGAACGCGCGGTCACCAGCCTGCCCGAGGTCAAGCTGATGTTCTCGAAGACCGGGACCGCCGAAGTCGCTACCGACCCGATGCCGCCAAACATCTCGGACGGCTTCGTCATTCTCAAGGAGAAGGCCGATTGGCCCGCCGGGGTCACCACAAAATCGGACGTCATTGCCCGCATCGAAGCGAAATCCAATGCATTGATCGGCCAGAGCTATGAGGTCAGCCAGCCCATCCAGCTACGCTTCAACGAGCTGATTGCCGGGGTCCGCGGTGACGTCGCCATCAAGCTATATGGCGACGACCTCGACCAAATGAGTGCTGCGGCGGCAAAGATCGTCGACGTGATCAAGGCAACGCCCGGCGCCGCCGACACCAAGGCTGAACAGACCGAAGGTTCGCCGACCCTCGACGTGCGCTTCGACCGTGCGGCCATCGCGCGGTTCGGACTGACCGTCGAGGATGTGGCCGATACCGTTTCCGCCGCCATGGGGGGACGCGAGGCCGGGCTGGTGTTCGAAGGCGATCGGCGCTTCGATGTCGTGGTGCGCGTGCCGCAGGTCAGCCGCAACAATCTCGATGCATTGGGAGCGCTGCCGGTTTTGCTGCCTGCCGATGGCAGCGGGCAACGCCGATCGGTGCCGTTGTCGCAGGTCGCGCAATTCCGCTTCTCCGAAGGCCTCAACCAGATCAGCCGCGAGAACGGCAAGCGGCGGGTGGTCATCCAGACCAACGTCCGCGGCCGCGACGTTGGTTCGTTCGTCGCCGACATCACCCCCAAGGTCGAAGCTGTCACCCTGCCGACCGGCTCGTATCTTGAATGGGGCGGCCAGTTCCAGAACCTGCAGGCGGCATCCCGCCGCCTGTCGATCGTGGTGCCGATCTGTTTCGCGGTGATCTTCGCGCTGCTGTATCTGGCGCTCGGCAGCGTCCGGCGCGCTGCTGCGGTGTTCACTGCCATTCCGCTCGGGCTTGCCGGCGGCGTTTTCACCCTGGCGGCGACCGGGATTGCGTTCTCGGTGTCGGCGGCGGTGGGCTTCATCTGCCTGTCGGGAGTCGCTGTCCTCAATGGTCTCGTCGTCATGACGAGCATCCGGCAGCGCATGGAAAGCGGCGTCGAGACCACCCGCGCCATCATCGAGGGCACCTTTGAACGCGTTCGGCCGGTGCTGATCACCGGCCTCGTGCCGGCGGTCGGTTTCATCCCGATGGCGATCGCCAGCGGCACCGGCGCCGAGGTGCAGAAGCCGCTGGCCACCGTCGTAATCGGGGGCCTGGTGGTGGCGACGTTCCTGACCCTGCTTGTGCTGCCGGCGATCTCGCGGGTGATGCTCGGCAATACCGAAAAGCGCCCGATCGAACCCGACACCGATCCTTCTCTCGTGCCCGCGGAATAGGAGCTGCCATCATGGACGATCCCATCAAGCTGCTGCGCATCTACACTGATGAAACGGCGTATTTCGGCGATCACAAGCTTTATACGGTGATCGCCACCCGCGCCCGCGACACCGCGATGGCGGGGGTCACGGTGCTGCGCGCGATGGTCGGCTTCGGGCGCAGTACCCGGGTCCACAGTCGCCACGTCCTCGAGAACGAACAGTCGATCCTGATCGAGATTGTCGACAACGAGGTCAAGCTACGCCGCTTTGTCGACAGCCTCGCCGACGTGCCCGACATCGGCCTTGTCACGCTCGAAGCCGTTGAGGTGCTGCGAACACCCCGGTCGACGTTATGACGAATCGAAGAGCCTTCGTTGCCGCCTGGCAGCCCCCGGAAGGACAGATGTCCATGTCGAAACCCCATGACTTCCGGTGGAATCCGCGCCGGCATGTCTTTGCGCCCCCGAAGCCGCGAAAGCCGCAGCCGGTTTCACGGATGACCATCGGCATCCTGGCGATGCTCGTAATCGTCGGTGCCGGGGCGATCTACGTTTACGACCGTCAGCCGGGATTGACGGCAGACACGCACGTCATCCCCCTGCAGCCGCATGCCGACGGCTTCACGGGACCGCTTGGAAGCGGACGTATCAGCCTCAGCTTCATCACCAGCTCCGGCGCCAGATACATCCGGATCGAGTTGAGGGACTCAGCCGGCCGGCCGTTGCAACCTCAGCCGGGAACGATTGTGTCGCTCGATAGCAACACGGCCGCAGGTGCGCGCCAGTCAATTGCATTTCGCCGCGATGGAACGGCGCTGGTCTCGGCGACGCCGGTCCAGCAACTCGCCGACCGATCGATTCTCGTCATAATCGAGGGTCGGACGCGACATGTCTTTGCACTCGACGAACATGCACTGCTGCTCGACCAGCATCAGATTGAGAAGCCTGCAGCATGAGCCAGGAGCGGCCTTCCCGACGATCCGGTCGTACCATTCAGCTACACGGATATGGCCAATGAGCAGCGAGAATCTCGACCTTGGGTCAGCCGATCATCGGCGAACGTTATGGCTTGTTTTGCTCCTTAACGTGTTTTTGGCGGCTGCCTTTTTTGGAACTGGCCTGGCGGCGGATTCAAGCGCGCTCATCGCTAACGGGCTCGACAACAGCTCGGATGCCGTCGTCTATGTGATCAGCCTTGTGGCGCTCTCACGACCACCAAGCTGGAAGCGAACAGCGGCACGTGTTTCCGGATTCCTGCTTCTGCTGTTCGCCGCCGGGGTTCTGTACGATGTCTGGCGTCGGTTTCAGGAAGGCACGGAACCGCTGGGCGGCACGATGCTCGTCATGGCCGTGGTGGCTGCCCTTGTGAATTACATCTGCCTGCGATTGCTGCAGCGGCTGAAGGCGCCCGACGTCAACCTGCGTGCAGCGCGTACCTTCAGCGCCAACGACTTCATCGCCAACGCCGGTATACTTGTCGCCGGCGCTTTGGTGCTGTGGACAGGCAAGGCCTGGCCCGACCTCGTCGTCGGATTGGCGGTCGCGGCCATCGCCGCCTGGGGCGGCGTCGACATCCTGCGCGATGCGCAAAACGACAACGATGTGGCGCGCTTGCCACAGGAGGAAAAATGACCGACCGCCTTCGTCTCGACCTGCCGCTGCTGCTGCCTGATATCGATGATATTGCCGACGCCTGTGTCGACAGGCTGATCGCCGATCTGAACGGCTTTGATGGCGTCAGCAAAGCCCATGTGGAGAAAGCCGCCGGCGAGACGGCCGCACTCTTGTGCATTCACTACGATCCAGCGCTGATTACCCTGGCGCGGATCCGCGAACGCGCCGTCGCCGCCGGTGCCGCCGTCACCGAACGCTTCGGTCACCTTCATCTCGAAGTCGATGGACTGACCCACGCCCGACGGGCGCGGACGTTCGCCGAACGTCTTCGGCAGGTCTCCGGGATCATCGAGGCCGACGCCTCGGCCTCTGGTGCTGTTCGCATCGAGTTCGACAGGACGCTCATCCCGGAACTCGAAATCCGGACCTTGCTGAAAGCCATGGGAGCGCCGCCGCGCGAGCCCGACACCACAGGATTATCGAAGACATCGTCGGCACCTCATGGTGACCACGACCATGTGCACGAAGAACCGGCGCCGAACGGGAAGGCCAAAGCGGCAGATTCGCATGCCGGGCACGACCATGGCCATGGCGGTGTGCTCGGTGAAAATGCCGAGCTGATCTTTTCGTTGGTCTGCGGCGGTCTCCTTGCCGCCGGCTTCGGCATCTCCTTCATACCATCAGCGCCCCAATGGCTGCCGCTGGCCCTTTATGTGGCGGCCTATGGTTTTGGCGGCTATTTCACCATCCTCGAGGCCATCGCATCCCTGCGCAACCGTCGCTTCGAAATCGACAGCCTGATGCTGATCGCCGCTGGCGGCGCCGCCGCGCTCGGTGCCTGGGCCGAAGGTGCCTTGCTGCTGTTCCTATTCAGCTTTGGCCATGCGCTGGAACATTATGCCATGGGGCGCGCCAAGCGCGCCATCGAGGCACTTGCCGAACTGGCGCCCAAGACCGCTTCAGTGCGCCGCGACGGGGTCGTCATCGAGGTCTCGGTGGCGGAACTGGCGATCGGCGATGTCGTGATCGTCAAGCCCAATGAACGCATGGCGGCCGACGGCTTTGTCATTCGTGGCACGACCAGCGTCAACCAGGCACCCGTCACCGGCGAAAGCGTGCCCGTCGACAAGCAGCCCGTTGCCGACCGTGCCGCGGCCACGGCCCGGCCCGACGCCGTGCCAGCGGCGCACCGCATTTTTGCCGGGACGATCAATGGCGCCAGCGCCATCGAGATCGAGGTGACGCGGCGCTCGGGCGATACCACTCTCGCCAAGGTCGTCCAGATGGTGAGCGAGGCCGAGGCTCAAAAGTCCCCGACGCAGCACTTTACCGACAAGTTCGAGCGCATCTTCGTACCGAGTGTGCTGTTGCTCGTTGTCGTCATGCTGTTCGCGTGGGTCGTCGTCGATGAACCGTTCAGAGACAGTTTCTATCGCGCAATGGCGGTTCTCGTTGCTGCCAGCCCATGTGCCCTGGCGATTGCCACCCCCAGCGCCGTCCTGTCGGGGGTCGCCCGCGCGGCGCGCGGCGGGGTGCTGATCAAGGGCGGCGGGCCGCTCGAAAATCTTGGAACGCTGACAGCCATCGCCTTCGACAAGACCGGTACCCTGACCGAAGGACGGCCCCGGATTACCGACGTCATCGTTGCCGATGGCGTGACCGAGACCGAGCTGCTGCGCGTCGCCGTCGCGATCGAAAGTCTCAGCGATCACCCGCTTGCGGCCGCCGTCGTGACTGGCGGGCGCGAGCGCCTTGGCAATGTCTCCATCCCCGAGGCGTCCGCTGCGCGCAGTATCACCGGACGCGGCGTTGCAGCCAGCATCGACGGCCAAACGGTCCATGTCGGGAGCCCGCGCCTGTTCGGCGAGATCGAGGGCAATCCGATCCCCGAAAGCCTACAAGCGGATATCAGCCGTATGGAATCCGAGGGCCGCACGATGATGGTCGTTCGCAAGGGCTCACAATATCTGGGGCTCATCGGCTTGATGGACACCCCGCGGAGCACCGCTGTCGACACACTGAAGCGTCTGCGCACGCTCGGAATCACCAGGATGCTGATGATCTCAGGCGACAACCAACGCGTCGCCGACGCGATCGCGGCCGAGGTCGGGCTCGATGAAGCCTGGGGCGATCTGATGCCCGAGAACAAGGTCGATGCCATCAAGAAATTGAAGTCGGAAGGCAAGGTCGCCATGGTCGGCGACGGCGTCAATGATGCCCCGGCCATGGCGCATGCGACCGTTGGCATCGCCATGGGCGCCGCTGGATCCGATGTGGCACTCGAAACCGCCGATGTCGCGTTGATGGCCGATGACCTGTCACACCTGCCGTTCGCAGTCGGGCTCAGCCGCGCCACCTCGCGCATCATCAAACAGAATCTCTACGTCAGCCTCGGCGTAGTCGCCGTCCTGCTGCCCGCAACGATTTTGGGTCTGGGCATCGGTCCGGCCGTGCTGGCCCATGAAGGCTCGACACTCGTCGTCGTCTTCAACGCCCTGCGCCTGCTGGCCTACAAGGACCGCTGATATGCCCGGGCGCTCAAACCGCCCCTCTGATCTCATTTGGTCAACCACCTGAAGGAACCCTCGAATGCTGTTCATCCCGATTTTACTGGCGGCATTGGTTGCCGCCCCGGCCAGCGCCGGGTCCCTCGTCGGCGTCTGGAGCGTCGGGGAAAAGCGAGCTTGCGATCAAGGACCGGCGTGGGTGCTGTTCGCGGACGGTCAATATGCTGAAGTGACTTTGCCAAGCGGGCCCATCAGCGCGCTGGGCCTGTGGAAGGACGAAGAGACGGCGCTTGCCTACACCCATGCTCACATGCCTTTTGCCGGACATGAACTGCCTGCCAAAATGAGCCGGATGACGATCGAAGTGCGGGCTGCCGACAGGCTCGACATGCGCAACGCCCGCGGCCTTGCACGAACGTTTCACCGGTGTCCCGCGGCGTCACTCAAGGCACCAACCAGTCCGGCGCATTGATCGCAGCGCAATTATCGTTGGCTCGCAGCAGCTACGTTGCGCTTGATGAGGCAGCCTTGGAACACCCTGCATGAACGTGTTTGCATTCACCTTGATTCCGGTCGCCGCCATGACCGTCGGGGCAGCCGCGACGACGCTGCGCAGGCCTGGGCCCCAACTGACCAGCGCGATCCAGCACTTTGCTGCCGGCGTTGTCTTTGCGGCCGCCGCCGGCGAAATATTGCCTGATCTCAAGCACGACGGTGCGCAGATTCCGGTGCTGATCGGCGGACTTGCTGGTATTGCCGTCATGCTGCTCGTCAAACATCTTGGCGCCAAGGCGAAGGGGAACACGGGTTTTGTGGCGGTCATCGGGACCGACATTCTGATCGATGGCCTTGTGCTTGGTATCGGCTTTGCGGCAGGCGCTCGCCAAGGTTTGCTGCTGACCCTCGCGCTGACGCTCGAGGTGTTGTTCCTCGGGGTCACCGTTGCCATCAGTCTTGGGAGCGGCGGCCTTTCGCGGGGGCGCGTGATCGCGTCTACATTTGCTATGGGCTTGTTATTGCCGCTGGGTGCGCTGGCGGGAGGACCGATCGCCAGCCTGCCACCGGCCATCGTGACGGGCTTCTTCGCCTTTGGCTTGATCGCGCTGCTCTATCTGGTCACCGAAGAACTCCTCGTTGAAGCGCATGAAACTCAAGAAACCCCCCTGATCACCGCAATGTTCTTCCTTGGCTTCCTCGCATTGCTGCTGATCGAGGAGGCGTTATGAAGCTGGCAAAGTGTGTCGCCAGCTAACACCCTGACCGACTGGCAGCGTCTTGAAGACCTGGCCGCCGCTGCTTTCGGCAGGGTCGGAAAGTCCATGACAGAGCAGCGTCGCGCTGTTTTGTTTGCGATGTGGTCAACAAAATCAGTCATGACGCTCGAGACGATGTCGGCTAGCCTGGACGTTCATCACACCGCTTCGCGGTCAAGCGTCGCACGCGCGCTCGTGGACTTCACCGATGCCGGCATTTTCCGGCGTGTCGAAACGCGGAGCGGCTATATCCTTGCACCGACAAGGACAGCAATCCTGCTCGTTTGTCGAAGCTGCCCCTCTGTCGTGATCGTCGAAATGACTGCGTTGGACACCGAGCTTGCCAGCTTGGCATCATCCTATGAGTTCCGCGTAAAACTTGCCGCAGTCGAAATAGTTGGGACCTGTGCAGACTGCACCAGACAGACAAGCATTGGCTGAACGATGCGGAATGATAGGCAGGGCCCACACCCCGCGCTCGAGCCGTTGGGGCGGTTCACGATGTTGCCCGAAGAATGGTAGATCGCCATGATGCCTCACGTTGCCAAAATTACTGCCTGCCTCGAAGCGCACGCCGCCCGGACATACAAGCGCGCCCTCACGATGCACTTCGTCCCTCGCGACTGACTTGCTGCTGCTTGCCGCTTGAACTCCCCCCACAAGCTCTGGCACCCTGCCCCGAAACAGGGAAAGCATGATGAGCCGGGCTGACGAGAAGGCGATTGAACATCGTCACGACGAGCATGTTGCCAATGCACTGGGGATCGGCACCGATACGCTTGCGAAGTATCCGTTCAGCGTGGCGAAAACGCCGGTCACGACGATGTGGCGCGAGACGGGCATGATTTATGACTGGCGCATTCTTTGGGCAAAAGAGGCACCCCCTGGGATCGATGTGAATGGCACGGCGGGCTCGCTGTGGTCGGACATTCCTGCTGGGTTGGAAGAACCGGATCCGGATAATTCGTGATGCGTAAGGCCTGCGACCCCTGCTCGATACCTGGTTCTCGATCGAGCATGTGACGGTTCAAACCGAGGTCATGCCCTGCGCCGACGACGCCGCAGTCCATCCCTAGGACGGTAGGACATCGCGAAAATCCGGAGGTATCGGCATCGGCGTGAACGCGTCGACGCGGGCGCGCCCGGTATTGCCCCAGGGAATGCGCCCGGTCAGTGAGCCCAGCGGCGCCAGAGCAAGCCGAAACGCCTGACCGGCAATCTCGCGCAGGTCGCCCGTCCGCACCGCAAGGCCAAGCATCAGCCGATGCACCTGCAAATGTGCCCCCAGCGCGGCTTGCGACAGGATATGCGCACGCTCCAGCGCGTACCATTGCCGGGCAACGTCGCCCGCCGTGCGCGCCGCCGCAAACGCAAGCATTTCGGCGTCCAGACATTTTCGCCAAGCCGTTCTCCGCATCAGATCGCGAATGCCCGCGCCGCCGTGCTGGGCAAGTTTGCGCCACCGACGCTGTCGATGCGCGTAGAAGACCCGCGCAAAACTCCAGACGACAGGCGTCAACAATCCGGCTTCGATCTCGACATCGTCGACATAGGTGCAACCGCCCTCGCCATCAGGGGTGATCGTGATCCAATGGTCCCAGCGCCGCGCAAGGTCGCCACTCCCGTTGTCGCGCATCCGAAAACTGCCATCGGGGCTCTTCGGTTGCGAGATATCGATCGATTGCTGGCCCAGCGGCAGAACGCCTCCAAGCAGGACGCGAACACGACAAGCGCCTTCTTCCCAGATCGGCGGAAATGCACGGGGTTCGATCGGCACAAAGCGCAGCAGCGGCGCGGCGACATGGTTCAAAAGCGCTGGCGTGCGCAACACCAGGAAGGCCGCGTCGGCAGCGATCGGCAGCTTTGTTGACAGGCAAACGCGCATGATTCCCTCTTCGATGTTTGGGTCTCATTGCGCTATGCACCCTGTAGCAACTACGGGGTCAAGCATGAAGATCGGTGAACTAGCCCGCGCCATGGCGACCAATGTCGAGACGGTCCGCTACTATGAGCGGATCGGCATGCTGGCGGCACCGGCGCGCACACACGCCAACTATCGCAGCTATGCGCCCGAGCAGATCGCGCGCCTGTCATTCATCCGGCGAGCCCGTACACTCGGATTTACGCTCGACGACATCCGCGAATTGCTGGCTCTCGCGTCGGACGCCGACCAGTCGTGCGAAGCGATCGACGCAATGGCAGTGCGCCACCGGGATGCCGTCAACCGCAAAATCGCCGACCTGACCGCTCTGCGCCAGCAACTCGACGACGTTATCGACGCCTGCAGCCAGGGCCGCGTCGGGCAATGCCGGATCGTCGAGGCGCTGGGCCCGCGGTGAGCGGCAAAGCGCCGACGTTCCGAACTCATTTCATGTTTGGGTGGCATCAGGGCACGGCATCGCCCCTTGGCGCTTCAAGATTCGCCGCCGAACCACGACCCGCTCGTCTTCGGAGCCAGCGCCGCCGGTGTGCGGTATGCGAGAGCGGTCGACCCGGATCAGGCGCGGTGCGGGCCAAAGAAGATTACAGCCGCGCCGAGCAAGCAAATCGCAGCGCCGCCAACATCCCAGCGATCCGGTCGAACGCCCTCGGCAATCCATAGCCAGAGGACTGCGAACGCGATGTAGATGCCCCCATAGGCGGCGTAAGCGCGACCTGCGTCAGACGTGTCGACGCGCGTCAAAAGATAGGCGAATACGATTAGCGACAGGCAACCAGGTATCAGCCAAAGCGGCGATCTGCCGAGCCGAAGCCACGCCCAGAAAGCGAAACAGCCTGCGATCTCAGCGAGAGCGGCACCGGCATAGAAGAGGAGTGACTGCATGTCCGCCTAGTAGCAGCACATGCGCGCGATGTCCGCAGGACAGCCCTGAGGTCGTAAAAGCTGACGCCATTGATTAAGTGGCTGTAGCGCCCTTGGGCTTCCGCCCCTTCAGCTCATCACCGACGCACAGACGGTCTCCGCCACGTGTCCACCCTGCCCTCAAGATCGCTGACGACAGATGGTAGGTTACTCAGTTCGCCGTTGTCCCCTCCGGGACTACCGGCCCCAATTTCGAGATCCGCGTCAGTATCTGACACCAGACCCAATAGCCTTCACGATCGTCTGCCTCGAGCATCGCATCGAGGCGCCTTCCAGCGACCTCGAGCGCGTCATTCCCGTGCTGCTTGCGCAGCTGGTTGGCACACGCCCAAAGCTCCCAATCAGTCATCGCAGCACCCTGGCGCGAGCAGCCCCTCCGCCGCTCGCGCCCGAAGCATAGATTAAGAGAAGATTTCGTTCGATAGCATCTTGTAGCCGATCGTATCATGCCCGGACGCGCGGCACGTCCTCGATCCGCGTCGTCCAGGCCGGCGACTTCATGTCGGCGCGCATCTTCCAGTCGCGCTTGAACCCTTGTGTTGCCGGTACGGCCGCAAAGCGACCAAATCTGTTGTTGACGCTATCCAGCGCCCCCATGAGCCGATCGCGCTTTTCGGTGTCGCCCTCAAACAGGGTCCGCGGTCGCAATTCGGCGGCAACGAGATCGTCGAGCATGATTCCCGCCTTGGTGATCGCATAGCCGTCGCGCCAACCATGCTCGACGCCGCGCCTCGCGGCTGCAATCAGCTCAAAACTATCACTGGTCATCGGATGCAGCGCGATCATGCGTGACGCCGAATACTGCGGCCTGTCCGGCTTGAATCGATTGGTGTGGAAGAAGACCGTCAGCCTTGCCGCCACAAGGCCATGGCTGCGCAGCTTCTCGCCGGCGCGCATCGCGTACTGGGTGACAGCGCCCATCAACGTTGTGATGTCGTTTACGGGCGTTCCGAACGAGCGCGTGACCGCCATGCCCTTCCGCTGCGGCTCGATGGTCTCGACGACACCGGACGGAACACCGCGAAGCTCGGCGACGAGCCGTTCAAGCACCACTGTGCCCATGGCGCGCGCCTGCTTCATTGGCATGTCGCGCAGCTGGCCGGCGGTATGGATGCCGAGCGCCGCGAGCTTGGCAGCGGTCGCGCCGCCGACACCCCAGACATCGCCGACAGCAAAGCGATCTAGAACCCAGGTCCGTACGGCTTCGTCGCGCAGGTCGGCGACGCTGTCGAACAGCGGGTTCTTCTTGGCGGCCGCATTGCCCAATTTGGCGAGCGTCTTTGTCGGGCCCAAACCCACACAGGTCGGAATTGTCGTCCAGCGCAGCACCTGATCGCGCATGGCGCGGACGTGCGCGACGAGGTCGCGATCTTCAAAGCCGGCCAGATCAACGAAGGTTTCGTCGATCGAGTAGATTTCGAAGTCGCGGGCAAAGTCCTCGATCGAGGCGACGACGCGGCGCTGCATGTCGCCGTAGAGGGTGTCATTTGACGAGAGAACACGGATGCCATGGCGCTCGATCTTGTCGCGGATAAGATGGACCGGGTCGCCCATCTTGATGCCAAGCGCCTTTGCCTCGGCCGAGCGCGCGACAGCGCAGCCATCGTTGTTCGACAGGACGATGACCGGCACACCGACAAGCCGGCTATCAAAGGCGCGTTCGCACGAGACATAGTAGTTGTTGCAGTCAATGAGGGCGATGGGTGTCGGCATCAGTACCGCCGTGCCAGGCCAACCACGACGCCCCAGATCTCGACATTCTCGTCGACGATGGTCTCGCCATAACCTTCGGCCTCGGCGATCAGCCACAGCCGGTCCCCTGCCCTTTTCAGCCGCTTCAGCGTGCGATCGCCATGGACAAGCGCCACGACGATGTGCCCGGGGCGCGGCTTCTTCGCCCGGCTGACGACAATCAGATCGCCGTCGTTGATGCCGGCGCCCGACATCGAAGTGCCATCGACCCGCATGACATAGCTCGCTGCCGGTTGTTCGATCAGCCAGGTGCCAAGATCGATCGGTTCCTCGATATCGTCGGCCGCCGGCGACGGAAAACCGGCCGGCGTGGAACACAGCAGCATCCTTGCTTCGAGGGGCACGATCTCGAAGGGCAAATCGTGAAGGAGAAGAGCGGGCATCAGGTTCTGCAGAGTCTCGAATCGGGTTGACGCGGCAATGTGCGTCGATAAGAACAAATAAGGAACATGAATCTTGCGGCGACGTTGCGTTGGCACGCAGCAAGGACTATATTCAGTCCTTATTCGGTCTCATGGAGCGCCAGATGCGTTACTCTGCCCAGGTCCGCCCGATCAGCTATCTGAAGGCCAATGCGGCCGAAGTCCTGCTCGATCTGGCTGCAACGCGTGAGCCAATGGTCATCACCCAAAACGGTGAAGCAAAGGCCGTGCTGCAGGATGTTGTCTCGTTCGAACAGACCCAGGAAACCCTCGCGCTGCTCAAGATACTCGCCATCGGCAACCATGACATCGAGGCGGGTCGCACGACCCCTGCCCGCGATGTCATTGCGCGACTGAAAGCCGACGCCGGGAAGCGCTGATGGCGGACTTCGACGTCCAGCTGACCCGCGGTGCTGAGATCGATCTCGAAGTGCTGCACGGCCATGTGAAAGACAACCGATCTGTCGAGCAGGCTGACGCGCTACTTGATCACTTACTGGCTGCCATCGAGACGCTCGAGACCTTTCCGCTGCGCGGATCAGTGCCAAAGGAACTCGACGCATTGGGCATTCGGGAGTTCCGGCAGATCCTTGTTGAGCCCTACCGGCTGATCTACCGCGTCGGCGGCAAGACGGTATTCGTGATGGTCATCGCCGATGGCCGCCGCGATATGCAGGCGCTGCTCGAGCGACGGCTCCTTGGCAGCTGAGGAGACCGGCGATGTGCAACCTATTCTCCATGACCAAGGGTCAACAGGCGATCCGCGAGCTCGCTGGCGCGATGCGCGATACCACCGGAAACTTGCCGATGCTGCCAGGCATCTTTCCCGACTATGCGGCGCCAATCGTCCGCACCGGTGCCGACGGCGTGCGCGAGCTTGTCAGTGCCCGCTGGGGCATGCCGAGCCCGGCGTTTGCGCTGCAGGGCAAGAAGGTTGACCGCGGCGTCACCAATGTCCGCAATACCGCCAGCCCACATTGGCGGCGCTGGCTTGTGCCGGCAGCCCGGTGTCTGGTGCCGTTCACCTCTTTCAGCGAGTCAGGGCTCAACGCGGACGGCAAGTCGGAGCCGGTGTGGTTTGCGCTGGACGACAGCCGCCCCCTCGCCTTCTTTGCCGGCATCTGGACCGGGTGGACCTCGACGCGCAAAGTTTCGGAAGGCGAGGTCACCTGCGACCTGTTTGCATTTTTGACGACCGAGCCAAACGCCGAAGTCGGCGCGATCCATCCCAAAGCGATGCCTGTCATCCTCACCGAAGCACAGGACCTCGAAACATGGCTTGCCGCGCCCTGGCCTGAGGCGACCCGACTACAGCGTCCGCTGACCGACGGTTCACTCAGGATCGTGGCACGTGGCGCGAAGCTCGATGGCAACGTCGACGCAATGCTGAACCGCCCTGCCCCATGACGCTTCGCAAGATCATCCACATCGACATGGACGCGTTCTACGCCTCGGTCGAACAACGCGATGACCCGACGCTGCGTGGGCGGCCGGTGGCGGTTGGCAGCGCCCAAGCGCGCGGCGTCGTGGCGGCCGCCAGCTATGAGGCGCGAGCCTTCGGCGTGAGGTCGGCGATGGCTTCGGTGACGGCGCTACGCCGTTGCCCGTCGTTGGTGTTCGTGCCGTCGCGGTTCGACGTTTACCGCGCCGTCTCGCAGCAGATCCGCGCAATCTTTGCCGACTACACAGATCTCATCGAGCCACTGTCGCTTGACGAGGCCTATCTCGACGTCACCGAGGATCGCCGCGGTATCGGTTCAGCGACGGCCATCGCTGCAGAAATCCGCGCCCGCATCAAAGCAGATACAGGTCTGACTGCCTCGGCCGGCGTCTCGTACAACAAGTTCATTGCCAAGCTCGCGTCTGATCAGAACAAACCTGACGGCTTGTGCGTCATCAAGCCGGCCCAGGGTCCAGCCTTTGTGGCCGCCCTGCCCGTCAAGCGTTTCCATGGCGTTGGTCCGGTGACGGCAGCGAAGATGGAAAGCCTCGGCATCCTGACGGGCGCCGAACTGCGCGACCGCAGTCTCGAAGAGTTGACCCGGCACTTTGGCAGCAGTGCTGGCTACTTCCACCGCGCCGCAAACGGCGAGGACGACCGGCCGGTTCAACCTGACCGGCCGCTCAAGTCCGTTGGCGCCGAGCGGACATTCGATATCGATCTGACTGAGGAAGCCGATCTGATATTGGCGCTGGAGCCGGTCATCGACGCCGCCTGGACCCGCATTGCGCGAGCCGGCGCATCAGGACGGACTTTGACGCTCAAGGCCAAGTTTGCGGATTTCAGGTTGGTGGCGCGATCTCGCACATTGGCCGCGCCGATGTCGGATCGCCTTCAAATTGCCGAGACTGGTCGCAGCCTATTGCTATCGATCCTTCCGGTGGATCAAGGTGTTCGCCTTCTGGGCCTGACCCTCTCCGGTCTCAATGGCGTGATGTTGGTAAACGACCCCGAACAACGGCATCTGAATTTTGGAGTTCATGGCGATTCGCCACTCTTGGCTAGGTCGCTAGACGCGGCAGCATAAGGGTTCAAACTTGGACTATGAAAAGCTTTGAGTGCAGATTGTCCGCAAGAATCTCTGGAAAAATCATCTGAAAAACGCCGCTGCTTGCAGCGGAAGGATTCGAGATTCTAAGGATTCAGATTCAGAGGCGAGTTCTGACAGCGATTACGGCATGTTAGCACGCTCAACCTGACCGGTTGGGGGAATATGCCTGACCAATCGGGGGCCGCATCCTGTCCTTGCGGGGGCAGTTACCTGACCTGATGGGGCAACCTGACCCCTTGGGGGCGAATAACTGCGCAATGACCTGCCCTGACTTGACGCACTGGGACAGGTCAGGCAGCATTCAAGCAAATAGGTCCTCTCGCGGGCGCAATATGGACATTGAGACCGACACTATCGCCGATTCGGGCTTCGAAGCAAAACCTGCTTCAGGGCCGGGGCGTGCGATGCGTGTAGCTGCTGCCCTTCATGCCAAAGGCGGCGACGAGTTTGCTAAGCCTGGGAGCATTGTTGAGGTCAAGTTCGTCAAGGGACAGTCGCTGAGTTTGACTGCCTCGCGCCTGCTCGCGCTGATGATTCTCACAGCCGGCGGCGATGCTTGGGAGGATCGTCCTCACCGTATGCGCAAGGCCGACATCCGGCGCGGCCATAAGGGAAACGAGCGCATCTCGGATATGCTCGAGGAGCTGCACCGAACTTTGTTTGCGATCGATGACCGCTCGTGGCGCGGGAAGAAGGCAACATTGCGGTTTTCGCTCATCTCCTCCTCGCGCGAAGAGGCAGAAGACGGCGAAGGTGCCGACGCAGGGTGGATAGAGTGGGAGTTTACGTCAGACGCCCGCAACCTCATCCAAGAGTCTGAGACCTACGCCGTGCTGAACCGCCAGGCTGTGCTTGGCTTTCGGTCTAGCTATGCATTGAAGCTTTACGAGATGGGCGCGCTCCGCCTTCATCGGCGTCAGTCGTCCTGGCGGGGCGACATGACCGCTCTTCGGGCAGCGTTGGGCATCTCGCCCGATGTCTATACAGATTTCGCGCAACTTCGACGCAAGGTGTTGGAGAAAGCAAAATCCGAGATTGACCAGCTTGCCCATTTCCGGGTCGAGTGGCGCGAGATTCGACAAGGTAGGACTGTCACGGAGATCGAGTTTCGATTCGAGCCAAAGGATGCTCCGTCACATCTGGCGACTGTCGATGAGATCGAGCGCCACGCGGTTGGCAGAAAGGCCCGTCGTGAAGGTACTGTTGAAACAGTCCGAGCGGAGCCAGTTGTATTGGCACCTACCGCTCCTCCGGAAGCTTCGAGCGAAGTAACTTTTCCCGATGGCAGCATCAGGTTCGGGCCCGACGTTCTCCCAAAAATCGCAAAAAGCCATGGCGGAGGCTGGGATATTGATCTGATTGCAGAAGCATATCGTGCTCAAATGGGCGATCGGCTAGCAAAGCTTCGTGGTGCAAAGCTTGTCAGTTCGTGGACCGGCTTCTGCGAAAGTTTTGTTGCTCGGCGAGGCCGCCCATAGACAAAATTGCACCGGTGCAATTTTGCCTCCCCCAATGAGTCAGGCTGTGGGGTGAAGGTCTCCTCAAGAGCGCAAGAAACCTCCATTTAGACCTGCGCGGTGCAGGCCAACTTGCGAAACCTCGCCTAGATTTGACCGAAATGCGCAAGTTGAGGTAGCATAGCCCAGATTTCAAAAGGGGCTGTTGTGACCGCATCCGAATATCTGGACGAGGCCCATGATTTGCTGTCCGTTGCGGCCTTGGCAAAGCGGACCTCGTCGGTCCTTGAAAGGCTGCGTGACTCAGCTCGCAGCGCTCGCGCCGATGATCGCCGCGAACCGACCTTTCCGATTGGCAAGGCGGCAGACCTGGTAGGCCGAACGCCGGCTGCAATTCGTGATGCGGAAAAAGACGGACGACTGCCCCCCCCTCCCCGCACGGAGAACAACCGCCGTGTCGGCTACACCCTGGCTCAACTCAACGACATGCGCGGTCTCTTTGGAACGCGCCCCTGGCGAGCTCCCAATGATCCTTGCTGTGTCATCGCGGTCCAGAACTTCAAAGGCGGCGTCGGCAAATCGACGCTCTCTGTGCACTTGGCTCAGTATCTTGCGATACAGGGGTATCGCGTCGCTCTGATCGATTGCGACAGCCAGGCGTCGGCAACGACATTGTTTGGTTATGTGCCTGATCTCGATCTGACCGAGGACGACACCCTCTATCCGTTTTTGCGTCAGCAGGAGCTAACGTCTCTGGATTATGCGCTGCGAAAGACGCATTTCGACGGCCTAGAGCTTATCCCGGCAAACCTGCGGTTGTTTCAGTCCGAGTATGAGATCGCGGCGAGAATGGCGCGCGGGCAGGGGCGTCTGCTTGATCGGCTTTCTCAGGGTATTGCAAGTATCTCCGACCGGTTCGACGTCATTGTTCTCGACCCACCACCCGCACTGGGCGCAATATCTCTCTCTGTGCTTAGGGCTGCGAACGCGCTCATCGTCCCGGTGCCGCCGACAGTGATGGACTTTTCTTCGACGGCTGCTTTTCTCGCCATGCTTGATGAGACTATCGAAACGCTCTCCGAGAATGATCTGGCGCCGACTTTAAAGTTTCTGCGGTTCGTTGCCTCAAAGGTCGATGAGAACAAGTCCATGCAGAAGGAGTTGCTCAATCTGATGCGCACGCTGTTCGGTCATGCGATGATACGCACGCCGCTCAAGGATTCTGCGGAGATTGACAATGCGACGGCGCGGTTGATGACCGTTTATGAGTTGGACGGCCCCGTTACGAGTAGCGCTGTACGCAATCGCTGCCTTGCTTATCTTGACGGCGTTAATGCGGAAATCGAGATCGATATTCGCTCAATGTGGCCCAGCCATCTCGGCCGCCTTCGGAAGGAGGCTCTCGCGTGATTGCAGAAAATTCCACCGATGCAATTCTGTCGATTGAACGGCGATTTTCGGCATATCGCCCTCATGATTCCCTTTGCGATGCGGAAGCATTTGTAGGCCAGCATCATCACACTTTGCTGAAATTGCACCGGTGCAATTCCGGTTTCGGGATATCGTCATGAGCCGCAAGAATGCCTCATTCGCTGCAGACCTTGCTGCGGGCATTATGCCAGCAGATGAGGCCAGCCCTCGGAGGACCTCAATTGGGGCAGGGGTGCTGACCGGCAGAGAGAACCGACTGTCGGAACTCGCGTCAGGCAGTGTTGTAACGCGCACTCACGAGCTGGTTGACCCTGCACGTTGTCGAATGTGGGAAGGGCACAATCGCGACTATGCTCTCCTTACAGAAGACCGATGTGCGGATCTTATTGAGAGCATCAAGGCCCAGGGGCGTCAGGAAATGCCGGCCATCGTGCGCCGTATTCGTGACGATCCGGCATATGATTTTGAGGTGATTTGCGGCGCGCGCCGGCACTGGTCGATCAGCTGGCTGCGCGCTCATAATTATCCCGACTTCCGGTTCCTGATTGATGTCCGCAGCCTTTCCGATGAAGAGGCCTTCCGTCTCGCCGATATTGAGAACCGCGCGAGGGACGACCTTTCCGATCTCGAGCGCGCACGCGACTATCTGCGGGCCCTTGGGACCTATTATGAGGGCCGCCAGAAGGTGATGGCCGAGCGGATCAATGTCACCGAAAGTTGGCTCAGCCGCTATCTTGACCTCGCCCGTCTGCCAGCGGAGCTGATGGTTGCATTCCCGAACGGCCAGGAACTGCGGATAAAGCACGTGACGGCGCTAAAGCCTCTGCTCAAGCCCGACGATCGTAAGGAGCGGGTGTTTGCGGAAGCGGCACGGATTGCTTCAAGCCGTGTTGAAGGCGCGCCTGCTGGACAAGTGCCTGACGTCATTCGAGCCTTGGCCCACGCTGCCGACGCCCCCAAGAAGTCAGGTTCCCCCAAAAGGTCAGGTAAGGGTGAGGTGATTACGTCGACCGCCGGCAAGCCGCTCATTCGCGTCGATGCCAAGGATCGCAAGGGCATGCGCCTCACTTTGCTCCTTCACTCTGGCGGATCGCGCCAGGAGGCCGAGAAAGCCCTGACAGCGATCCTCGACGCGCATTGGAAGTAACTACGCACAGGGGCTTTGCTCGCAGATCCGATTAGCCGCCAAGTCACCGTGCTGCTATTCTCAGGGGGCAGCAGTTAGCCAATCATTGAGTGGGAAACGATGGGTAAGAAGAACTTGGCGCTGGTCGGGACGCACCAGGACTATTTTGCCGACATGTTCGACGACCGAACCGGCCTTTATTCATCGATAGTCACAGATTGCGCGTCGTCGGAGGATGCGGCCACCTCCTACTTCCGGAACGTCTTCGAAAACTCCAATGGCGTCATCAGGAATGCGGTTGTAGCTGTATGGCCGGTATCGGATAATGCCGACGCTCATGAAGTCTTCGATATAGTTGCCACACTGGTGCCCTGCTTAGAGCCGGACGCAGAACCAGGAGACTTTGATGTAGCGGTGACTGCTACGCCTAGGGCTGGAAGATCCAAAGCCTAACATGTCAGCGGTTTCGTGAGATCAGGCAGCATTGCAGCGGAGGCCGCGGGGTGACCGGGCTTACGTCCGCAGTTTCCCAACCACGCGCGCCGCTGCGTTGTCCCGCGGCGCAAGCTTTCTGGCATAGCGGAGCGCGGTGCCGGTCGACTGCCATCGCAGCGCCTGGCAGATCTGCCCGACATCTTCGCCGGCCGCGAACAGGTCCTGTGTTAGCCCGACCCTGAGCGAGTGCGTCGATAGCCGCGACAGCGCCGCCGTCAACTCGTCACCTGAAAGGTCGACCAGCCCGAGCCCGGCAGCGCGCAGTGCCATCCGCCGGTAGATGAGATTGACGCCCTTGCGGGTGAGGGGATCGGTGCCGATCGCATAGCGGACGCGCGCCGGCTGCGCATTCTGGGCGCGCATCCGCCGCCAGTCGATATGGGCGTTGGGCGCCAGGTCGCCGACCGAACGGGCAGGGCGCGCCGCGACCGCGGCGCGTCGTTCGATGCCGACCCGCCGGAAGATGAACCCGGCGTCGATCGCAGCGGCATTCAGCCAAGCCCCGATCCGCCGCATCGAGTCCGCCGATACCCAGGCATAAGCACCTTCTCCCTCCTGGTCGGTCTTGGCCCGCGGAATGAACAGCAGCCCGGTGCCGTCGGATTCGGCCTCGAGGTGCGCGACCTGGACCGCAAGCAGCTCGGACACCCGCAAGCCGGCGTCATAGCCAAGGCTGAGCAGCGCCGCATCGCGCAGCCCCTGGATATCGCCTCCACAGGCCATCAGCATCGCCGAGAACGTCAGGCCGGCCGGGGCAGGGGCCTCGCTGTCGCCGAACCGCACCCCGACCGCCTGGCGCTGTGCCACCGTGCGGCGCTTCTTCATGCCCTTCATGGTGTTGGTGACGACGCTGGCCTTGGTGGGCGAGGGCAGGTCCATCAGCGCATGAGCGCTGGCGATCGAGCCCAGACGCCGCACGATCGTCGCCGGTTTGATTGGCGAGTTGGCCGGGCCGATGGTCTGCTGTTCAAGGTGGTCGATGTAAGCGACGATCGTGGCGGGTGCCGCCGGCATCGCCGTTCGGCGGGTCGCGTCACAGAATTCCCCAAAACAGGCGAGATCGCTGGCCATGGCGCTTCGGCTCGCCGGCGCCAGCGCCTCGACGGCCTTGCGAAACGAAAGCTCGTCGATTGCGGCGCTCCCCGGTGCAGCCATTGCCTCGAGCAGGCCTGCAAGCCGGACGACGGGGTCGAGCGCCCCACGTGGCCGCCGCGCCGGCAGCGCCGCTTTTCCAGCGGGCACGACTTCGACGACTGTGATCACACCACCCCGCGCCAACGCCCTGGCGTTGTTTGGCGTACTTCCAACGCTCTGGCCCGGTGCAGAGCGGGCGCGGGGAGGGGACGAAGCCGGCATGAAGGCGCTTTTACCGCGAAATCCGGCGTTTGGCACTACCCATAGTGTTTAGTATGGGTAGTGCCTCAAAAGTCCATGCTGTGGCTGTCTAGTGAAATTCACTTAGCTATGTTATAAAAAAAGGAGCGCGGGGAGGAGGGCGGCTATGGGACTGAATTTGTTCGACAGTTCCGAAGTCGATCCCGCCGAGCTCGCCGCCGCCAACGCCCGTTGCTACCTCGCGCTCGGCCGTCTCGACGGCGCCATCGCGCACGCCGCGCCGAACGTCGTCGCGATGTTCGCGCTGATGCTTGTCCGTCGGACGCTGGCGCGATCGCTCGCCGCCGCTGGCTATCTGTTCACCGACGCGACGTTCGAGGCGTGGATCGCGCGCGCCGGCGGGCCGCCGCAGGGCGGTCCCGGTACCGCCGCGCCGGCGCCCGCAATCGCCGCAGCTGTCTTGGCAGAGCTGCGCGCCTCGAAATGGACAGCGCTCGCCGAGGCAGCCGACCTGGTCTCGCGTGCCGCGTCACATCTCGGTCGCGGTGATCGCCGCACTGATGTCGGTGCACCCGATCCGGAGGATAGCGAGGCGCGGGCGGAAGGGCGGGGGGCGTGGCATTGCGACGGATTGGGAGGGGTCATCGCGGCGGCGCGAGAGGTTCTGATCGACGGTGATGGGGCCGCGGCCGAGCACGATGAAGCACCCCTTTCGGTGCTGGCAGAGCGGCTTGCCAAAGTGCCGGCCCTGTTCGCGCCGGTCGAGCGCGGCAGCGCCGTCATCGAAACTGACACCGGGCCGGTCGCGGTGCCGTTGGCGACCCAGCAGTCGCAAGGCTGGGCGCTGGGAATCGTCGTTGGCGAGATGTTCGTCGACCTTGGCATGATGCGGCGGCCGGTGCCGTTTGCTGCGGTTATTGTCCCTCAGGTTTTGCGAGGGGATTGCGATCCCGAGGTCCGGCTGTTGCGGCTCGCCACCGACATCGGCCAGGGTGCCCATGAGCTGCTCGGGAACCTCGAGGCGGCGCGGCGCCTGGTGAGCCGGGCTGAAGCCGCGTTGGTCGATGCGCGCAGCACCTCGCGTGCGCCGGCGGTGTTTGCGCTCATTGCGGGGCTGGGTCTGGTGACGCGCGGGGAGGTTTGCGACGGGTTCAAGATGACGGCCGCCGGCGCCGATGGCGTGCTGGCCAAGTTGCTGGCGGCGGGGCTGATCGTACGCCGGCCGGGCAGGGCAGGGGGGTTTGGTGTGGCTGCGGTCGCCGGCAATGCGCTTGCCAACAGCGCTAGTCCGCTAATCGACGCTCGGGCGGCAAGTGGCGTCGACAAGCTGGACGCCGCAATGGCCGATCTTGACCGGTTGCTCGCAGGCCCCGCCGCATGAGACTTTGTCGCGTTCAGGACCCGAATTAATTATAGCTGCCGTTCGCTCAGTGCTCGACAATGTGACCGCTTCCGACCCAGTCCTGAGCTTCTAGGATTGGTCTGAGCACAGCCGCCCCAGATGGGAGCCGCCGTCCACGCTGCGGGAAAGTCCCGGTCGGCAATGGACCCATATCCGGCCACTCAGAGCGCGCTTTCACTTCGTGGCTTAGGTCTTTCGTTCATGCCCGCCGCGAAGACGCCTGCGCTGCCATTGCCAATCCTGAGACTTGAACAGGTTGCCGTCCCTTATGTATCGCCGGACGGGAATGCGCTGGCACACGCCCCAGGTGTTGCCGGCGCGCGCCAACGAGAGAAGTTAACCGAACCTGGTCGGTGCTCGTGAAAGTCGAAGCTTGACGAGCTCGTTGGAAGTACGAGCGTGGGCCCTACGCACGTTGGCACGAAGTCACGTCTCGTCTTGCCCTCGACTGAGGATCCGATCCGTGCTTTTGCTCTGATGGGGGTAATCATGACAGGCAAAGAACTGATTGAGCAGGTTCGTCGATCGATTGCGACCGACGAGGTTCCCGCCCCCACGGATCGGGCAGTCGCCATTCACCTAGGTATAAGCGGGACCAGCCTGGCTAATTGGCGAGCTCGCGAGACGGTCACGCCGCGGCAGATGGCGGGACTGCTCGCCTCCGCTGCGAATGCATCGCGCCAGCGCACCCACGCGGAGGCGATCCGTCCGGTCGTGGAATTCTTCCAAATCCGGCGTGCCAATGTTGGAAGCGGCGACACCTGTCGCATATTCGATGCAGGAATCGGCGACGACGAGCATCCCTATCTGTCCGGCCTCAAGCGCGAGCTGGAAACCCGGAAAGGTATCTACGTTTTCTACGACAGCCGGGGCTGCGGACTGTACGTCGGGAAAACCAAGGCACAGACACTCTGGAAGGAGATCAATCTCGCCTACAATCGGGATCGCGACCCGCATCTGCAGAGCATACTGCGCGTGCAGCATCCGGAGCGCAGGCAGGATTTCCGAAATTCCGACGAGATGCGGCGCCAGATACGGCCGGTAAACGTGCGGCTGCACGAGCTCGCGCACTACGTCAGCGCCTATGAGGTGGTCGAGGAGATGATCGGCGATGTTGAATCTCTGCTCATCCGGACCTTCCCCAACGACTTGCTCAACAAGAAGATCGAGAACCTGACTTGGGCTTGACCATGTCCACGAAATCAACGGGACATCGCTAGATGGCAGTACTGGATTCCTGGCTGCTTCCATCGATTGAGACGCTGGCCAGTGCTGGCGCGCGATTCGGGTCAGGTTGCGGGTCACAACAACCGGTAGGTGGGTATGTCGCACGGGTCTGGAGCTGACGAGGGTGCGGGCTCGGGCGCGGCGTCGCTCGCCGGGTACGAGTATCAGATCGACGTTTCCGTGTGGTTGGCGCTCGACCTCGTTCTCGTTTCACAGCAGACCGAGGAGCTCGAGCTGGAGCCGGCCTCTCAAGAGGATCTCGAGGCCGAGCTCACCGAGACGCAGCCTGGCCGGCTCGTCAGCCGCGTTCCGATGAAGGGCTACACGCTGGTAGTCCAAGCCAAGCGGAGGGGTGGCGACGCTTGGACCCCTTCGACGCTCCGCACCCTCCTCGACCATGGAAGCGACGGCAGGAAGTCTGCGGCTGAGCGCCTCAAGGTCCAGTCGGCGCGCTACCTGCTGGTGACAAGCGCCGGGCTGAATGGACCGGCCAGGAAGCTGGGCCGTCGCCACGCGGGGTCCTGGCCACGTGCGGCGGCGATGCCGGAGGTGATAGCCAAGGCGTTCACCCACAGTGTAGCTGGCCGCGTCGCGGTCATCGCCAACCAGGACGACGAGCGGCTGCGCGGAGACATCGACCGTCTCCTGATGGAGGGTTGCCGCATTCCGAAGGCGCGGCTTGAGGAATGCCGCACGAAGCTGCGCGAGGACGCGCGCGCGCGGATCGCCAGGGCGGGCGGCGGCCGTTGGCGGCGGAGCGAGATCGAGGCAGTGATCCGCGCGCACGACGGCTACCTCGCCAGCGCGCCTGAGCTGGAGCACTACGTCCACCCGACCAATTGGGCCCTCCTGCGGGAGGCCATGGCTCAGCGTTCCGCCGCGATCATCATTGGCACGTCCGGCACCGGGAAGACGCTGGCTACCAAGATGCTCTACCAAGAACTGCGGCAGGAGGTGGAAGGGCTCGCCCGCCGTCCGGTGCTCCTTGGCCCGGCGGAACTCCGCAACGACGCGACGCCACGCCCCGTGTTGTTCGATATCGAGGATCCGTGGGGCCGGTTCGACTTCGATCCCGACAGCCGCCCCTGGAACGACCAGCTGAGCGAGGTGCTGGCGGCAGCGCGGCCGGACTCGATGGTGATCGTGACCTCGCGCCACGACGTGGCCCTCGCATCCGGCGCCTTGGGCTCGGTCAAGCAGTGGGTAGTCAACCTTGAGGCCGAGAACTACGGACCCGGGGAGCGCCGCCGACTCTACCGTACCCGCATCGAGAGCCTGCCGCGCGACCTCCAAGCGCTCGCGCGTGGTGCCGAGCGAACAGTGCTCTCGGAGCTCGCGACCCCGCTTGAGATACAGAAGTTCTTCGACGCGATGAGGGTACAGGACCGCAAGGGCCTCGGCAACCCGCCCCGCTACGTGCAGGACGCGATCGCCGGTGCACACCAGAACTCGATCGAGAGCACGGTTATCGAGCAAATCGAGGAGCGCAAGGACGTCGCGGCAGCCGCGGTCCTCTACGGCCTCCTGTCGGCGAGCGGCAAGGTCACGCGGTCCGTGTTGCGCGAGATCGAGGACGCCCTGGCCGACCGGGAGGTCGATCTAGGCCGCGGCGTGTCTCCACTCGTCGACTTCTTCGTCGCCGCCCGCAACCTGCGGCAGGGGGAGGGCGGGCTTGTCACCTACTACCATCCTAGGGTGGAGGCCGGCGTTACCAGAGCACTCGAGAAGGCCGAGCACCGTCAGGTCGTGCGCCGCACGCTGCGGCTCCTGCTCGAACTGCTCGTCTCCGACGATGGGCCTGGCGCGGAATGGGGCGCCGGTGCGTCGGCACGAATCCTCGCCACTGTCCGAGATAGATTCGGCGTGTCGCCCGGGAGCGCCACGGCTCAGAGGATCGACGCATGGTTAGACGCTCGGCTCTTCGAAGGCGGTAGCGCGTTCGAGGCGCACCTCGAGCTGGCTGCCAAGGCCGGGTCCATGGCGAGCAACGGCGGCGAGATCGCGCGCTTCCTACGGCACCGACCCGACACTTCATTCGGCGGGTTCGACAGCTGGGGGCGCCCTGAGCATCCCGAGGAATGGTATGCGGCCCGCCGCGCCGATCCCGCCACCCGCGCGATCTTGGAGACGTTCGTCCGCGAGACCCTCCCGCGGGATCGCACCCACTACCCGGACGCGTTCGCCGCCGAGCTTGCGCGGATCTCCGACGGGTTGACCCCCGCGTTCCTCGACGCAGCGTCGAAGGCCGTCCACTTCGGCTACATTTCCACGGACGATGCGATCGCTCATGGCGCGTTGGAGGACTTGGAGGGCTTCGAGGCGGTGGTCGACACCGCGGTCGAGGTCTTGACCCCCTCGCCGGGCGAGACAGCTGCCGCGGCGGAGACCTATCTCGACATCGTCAACGACGTATACAGCGAAGATTATGCGCAGCACCTCGCTGAGAACGACGACGGCCACACCGCGAGCGAGTTCCTGAAGCTCTTCGTGGCGCGCGTTCGCGCCGATCGCGGGTGGAGGCTAGTCGCGCAGCACCGCCACTCGGATGCGCTCAGGCCATACTGGCTACGGCGCCTCGCCGACCGGGATTCTGCCGAGACGCCGGATCCCGATGAGCTCGCGGGCGCGTTTCAGTCTGCCTACGACACCGCGGACGAGAACCACGTCTGGTCGGCCCTGATGCGGACGTGGGACGACCGCTACCTCGACTCGCTCGCGGAGCGGGTAGTCGCGGGGTCGCCGCATTCTGAGGTCGAGCAGGCGGCGCTCGCCGCCCTGGTCGAGCGCGCGCCGCAGCTGCTGGAGCCGATACTCGGGCGCCTACAGACAGGCGGCGGCCACGAGCGTTTGGTGTCGATAGCCCGCGGCCTGGCCGCGCTCCGGCGCGGACGTTCGCGGGCGGGCACGAAGCACATGGTCGCCGCGGACGTGGCTGCGGCGGCGCTTCCTAAGCCTTTTGATTCGATCGGCGAGGCGCAACTGGCCTTGCTCTCCAAGCGGAAGCCCAGGTTAGGTAAGCGTGCGATCGACGCGCTGTCGTCGATCGTTGCACCGTCGGCAGATACCCGGGCCTTTCGGCTCTCGCTCAACCCCCACTTCGAGCTCGACATCGAGGGGGACGTGCGTTGGGCGCTGGCCGAGGCCGACGACGTGTCCGTGGCGGTGGACGGAGTCGAGGCCGCGATTCGGCATGGGATGACCGTCGAGGTAGAGGGTGCCCTCGGCCACCGATACGCCCACGTCGCTGCCCGTGCCCTTGCCGCGATCGCCGACCCGCTGCCCGCGCCGCTACCGCAACGAATCCTCGATCTCGCCGGTCATCGCGCAAGCCCGGTTCGCCGCGCGCTGGTCCAAGCGCTGAAGGCCAAGCCGCACGAGGCGCATCTACCGGCGCTCATGGTCCTAGCCGGTGACCAATGGTCGAGCGACTCTCAGCATTACGGACGCGATAGCGACGACTACCCGATCGCCCATGCCGCGATCGACGCTCTCGCCGACATCGCGCCCCTATCGCAGCCGGATGCCGACCGCCTATTTGCTATCGCGACAGGCACGTCCGACCCGGATGTCCGCAGATCTGGCTTCAACCTGCTGGTCAGAACGGGCGGCGGTGCCGCCCAGGCGAAGCTTTTTGCGCTCGGAATCGAGCCCGGCAGTGCGCGGGTCCGCTCCTCAGCGGCGCATTCGCTTCTCCTTGTCGGATCGGAGTTGGAGGAGGCGCTGATCCGCCTGATCACCCCGCAGCTTCTGGCGCTTCTCTACGAGCCGGTGGCGGCGGCGCTCGCCGTGCTCCTCGGGTGGCGTGGCGGGCGCGACGACGTCCTTGCCGCCGCGGAGGCGCTTGCCACCAATCGGAAGCGCCGTGCGCTGCTGCTCCTTATAGCGTGGGCGTTAAGCGACCGCGACAGGCAGACCGCGGAGGAGGTGGTGGCGATGCTGCCGGCCAGTAGCGCCGTCGCTTGGGCGCTCGGAGCGGACATTGGCGAAGTCGACGACGCGGCGATCTCCGATCTCGGCGACCCATTGGTCTGCGCGGAGGTCCTATCTTACATGAAGCTGAGGAGCGGCGGATCGGATGCGAAGAGCAAGGGTCGGCGCGGCGCGAGATCGGGATTGGTCGGGGCATGACTCGGACGGACGCTGTCTATGAGGAACCGGAGTCGACGAGTCGCCAATGACGGACGCAGCGTTGGCTACTTGCCCAGGACCAAATTCTAGGGTCGCCGGGAAGGGGCAAGCTGCTGGTGGCTGGGCTGGTCGCGCGCCGGCCAGGCAGGGCAGGGTGGTTCTGCGTGGCGGCGGATCGCGGCGTTACGCTCGGCGCAATCGCCAGTCCGTCTATGGAAGTACGGGTGGCGAGCGGCGTCCGCGAACTGGATGCCGCAATGGCTGACCTCGACCGGTTGCTTGCAAACCCTATGGTATGAGCGTGCATCAGGTTGGCGATACGCTTAACCGGGACGATTGCTGCTGCCCACACATCTGGTTATCAAGACGAATTCTGCGGCACGTATGCAGGAACGGCGATAAACTGGCACTCTTTTCTACGGTACGTTTATCATGAACCATTGAAATGTCTGCTCAAAGGAGGAGATTATCGGTGATGATGACTCGAGCATGTCTTAGTTTAATAAGCCTGATTTGTATTGAGGATCGCGCGTTATCAGCAGAATGGTGGTATCTATCCTCTTCTGAAACAATTGCTAATTTTGTCGATGCTGAATCGATTCAATGCCAAGACGGGGTGTGCATCGCAAATATTCAGGAACTCAGGAAGTCTAATATTAAAGGCGGAGTATCTTACCGGATCGATAAAAATTCATACGACTGTAATAATAAGACTTTCCGAGTTTTAAGGGGCGAAGACTATGATGAAAACGACAAGATAATATGGTCAAGTGAATTTAAACTCCCTGCGACGGCTTATGTGTTAGGGTCGTTCGTAGAACCAGAGATGCGATTTGTCTGTGCTTCGGCGCAGGAACGGCTTGCTAATTTCACTAAAGTAGGAGCTTCCGTCAAGGAATTCGCAGCCGACATTTTCAAGCCCGGCGGGTCTCAGCCAAAATAGAGCCGTTACCGGGTGCTTTACGAGACAGCTCTTGCTTTGGCGGCATCGGACAAATGTTGGAGCGTCAGAGCATAATCGTGAATTTGAACTCGCGCTTGTCCCTCTTGCGGCACAGCAGCGCTGGACCAAACATTCTCTAGATTGGCCGTGTACCGCGACATGCTGGGTACCGGGAGCAGCCCCAGAATGCGCTACCAGCCCGATGGCCTCGTTTGGCAGTACGGCGAACCATCCTCGATCCGCAGTTCGGGCAAGATGTCGAGGGGGCGGCGGACGGCATCGCAAGCGGACGCACGCCTGACTGACTCGGGGGGTTTGAAGCGATAGGGGCGACGATCGGACTTGGGATCGGCGCAGGGCCCTTCACAAGCTGTTGCCAAGTCGAGAGTGTTGCACCGCCAGACGATCTAGAGGCCTTCGGCGGCACCTTTATACCCAGGTACTCGAGGTCAATCTCAAGCTGCTGACGCTCTGACCATAGCTTGTTCAATGCGGGATCTGAGGCCTTGGCTCTAACCTGCATCTGTTGAACGGCGTTGGATAGTTCGCGCGCACCGCCGGTGAGTGTCACCCTCAACGCGGAGGCCTTGGCAGTCATCTCGGCATGGATGCGATCGGTCTCTTGGCGATCCTGTGGCGTCGGGTTTGGATTGTAGACGAAACGCGATGTCACCTGTCGACGCCATTGTTCCAAGGTGCCGACCAGGACCGGACCAAACCCATGAATCTGATGAATTTTGCTGGCATCGATGTCGGCTGCTGTTTCGATGCCGTAAGACGCGAGAGTTGCCTGTTTTGATGGCCCGATGCCCGTCAGGTTCGCACGGCGAATAAGGTGGCTCTCGAGGAACCGCTCGAGATGAATTGATCGACGAGCGTTCTGATACGCCGCCAATCGCGCGGCGCGCTCGGCATCGAGTCCGGCATAGTCGCGATGCGCCTCTTCGAGTTTCGCGCGAAGGGCAAAAATCTCACCGAGCCCGCACCGGCGGCGCCACTTATCGAGCTCCGGCTCCCAGTTATCGGCTATCGCGGTCTGGCGACGCCGGAAAGGTTCGAATGCGCCCCCTTCGCCGAGCAGACGATTCAAGCCGAATCCGGCAATGATCATCCAAATGAACCAAATCTGGCCGAAGAACATGCCTCCGACAATCGGGCCAGCGATGAGCGCGATTCCGAAGAAGCGTCGTAGATTGTGCTGTCGGCGAACCTCTTTTGCGTCCGAGCTTGGCTCGAGAGTTAACGTGGCCAGGGGTGGGTTCAATGCGGCGGCTGTTGGGACCGTAACCGCTAAAATTTGCGCCCAAACTGAATCTAGCCGGAAGTTTGCAGCTCCAGGGTCGGAAACGGTGCCAACCGGGCTTCCAAGTATGGGGCTTTGGAAAAGTACCAAGCCAAGCTTGTTCTCCATGCGGCACCAGGGGCACTCGCTGGCCTGGCTGGGATAGTGATGGAGCGCGACTTTGGCGCAGCGGCTCAAACCCTTTTCCAGGTCAGCCAGAATGGAGACCCAGGCTTTGGCCGTCGGGCGTTGCTGCGGATCTTTCGCAAACGCACGCTCGAAGGCGTCGCGCACGTCTGGCGGGAAATCGTTCAGCGTGGGGACGCCCGGCGGCGGCGTCATGCCGACATTGCGGCGCTGGCTATACACGAAGCGACCTTGTCCGATCGCCTCTTCCATGCTGATTTCACCACTGGCGTATCGACCCGCGAACGGGTGGCGGCCCATGAAAAGCAGTTGGAAGATAATGACTGCCAGTCCGAATGCGTCGTGTGCGGGCGTCCGGACGACGCCGGATAGTGACCGGCCCTGAAGCTCAGGCGCGGTATATTCTGGGACACCGACGACGCAGAGGTGGCGCTGGGTGCCGTCATCGACCTGGAAGCTGTCGGCATCGATCAGCGCCGCAACAGCTTTGTCTGAGACGAGAATCCCAGAGTGATTGATGTCGCCAATGACGCATCCGACGTCATGAACGGAGGCGACGGCTCTGGCGATGTTCGTGGCCGCCCGGACGAGGAACCGATAGTCAGCAGAAGGGAAATTCTGTTTCCGCGCTTTGGGCGCGTATAGCTCGTGCAGGGGCTTGTGACCTTGCACGAGCTTCATCAGAAACCCAGCGAAGGCGCCATTTTTCGTTTGGACCGCCGATGTAGGGAATGCGACCAGGTTGGTTTGGGCCGCCAGACCCTGCTTGATCATCGCGGCGATTTTCTTTTGACGATCCGCGAGTGAAACAGCGGTGTAGTGTTTCAGTGCACGATTGGAGCCATCGGCGAGCGCGAAAACTTCGCCCTCTCCGCCCCGGCCCACCCTTTGCCCAACTTTGAGCTTTTGGCCATCAGCATAAAAATCGGGTGCCGACATCAGCGAGCTGCAAGCACCAGTGTTTTGTCGTCATCGGTTCGCTGATTGACGGCAGCGCTGTCGAGATAACTGGCGAGTTTTGTCGAGAGGAAGCCCTCTTTCCCGTGCGTCTTGGTTTCTCGGACCGGCCTGATCACGGCATCGAAGAAGGGGCGGTGGGGGGTCATCGCTGCAAGGTTAAGCGCTAAACGCTCCAGGCCATCGGTCATGGCCGCGATAGCGATCAGGGGTTTGCTCAATCGGTTCAGCCGGAGCTTGGGTGCTGGATCATCGGTCACAAAGTAGGTCGTGGAGGCGTACTCGCCCTGGGCAGGCTCACTCAGCAGCAGCCAATTCTCCTCACTATCCAGCGCGGCCGCGCACCCGTCGCCTATGTGCCCAACCACCGTCTGCAATCCATCGGAGATAACCAGAACCAAAGTTGAGGCAAAATCTCGAGGACTGAGGGGTTGCGTCTGCCCTAGCGCCGCCCTAGCAATTCCATCTCGCGCATCGTCGACCCAGGACCAGACATCGTCATCCGACGGAAGGATCGACGAGCGAGCGAAGTGAGCTCGCGCGCCCTTGGTCATCGCACGGCATGTCAGTGAGGCCCCTTCACCACCCTTTATCGCGCTCCCGGCACCGTCGCACACGATGGCGATGAACGCGCTACCGGCTTCGCCTGCACTGAAGCACGCATAGCTGTCCTGCTTGCGAGTCTGTGATCTGACATGTGCAGTGCCGCGGACTGACGCCGCTGCCCATTTCCACTGGGTCATGATTAGCTAGCAACGGCCCAACCGTCAGGTGCCGTCGGATTTACCAAAGGCACGGGTTCGCCGGGGTTTGATCGTGACACCGAACTCAACGAGCTCGACAGCCAACGGAAGAGTTCCTGGAACGCCAAGCCTTTCAGTTTCAGCGGTGCTCTAACAGCGATTTGCGAGAGCGTCGCGAAGTCGGCCTGCTCGACACCGACGGCATAGAACATGAACTCCTTCGAGTCTTCGCCGGCACGGATTCGGCCGGCGGCAGCTGTCCAGCTATCCGTTGGGGATCCATCAGTGATCAGGAAAATCCAGGGGCGGTAGTATGCGATGCCGTTGGCCTTGTATTGTGCCTTTCGCTCTCGAAGCAGATCGATTGCTCGTCCGATCGCCTCGCCCATCGGCGTGACACCGTCGGCTACGAGAGGGGTTGGGTAGAACGCCTCGACGGTGGTAAAGTCCTGCTGCACCTGGACAGGGCCAAAGGTGACGATTGCCACTTCAACCCGCTTTGCTGCGAGGCCATCGCCGTTGAGTTCGTCCCGGAAGGTCACCAAACCGGCGTTGAGCTCGTCAATCGGCCTGCCGCCCATCGATCCGGAGGTGTCAAGCAACAGGATGCAGGGACATCTCGGCTCCGGATTTTCGGCGAATTCAGCGCTACCGAACGGCATTTGCTCAAGATCTGAAGACATTATTCCCCCGTCGATTGTTTGTGCGGCACCTCTAGCAGCTCCTTGTTCCCGTGGGAACAAACGTATACATATAGTTTATGAAATTCGGCATCAGAAAGCCAAGCTTGCGTAAGAGCTTAGCCGCGAGAACGTCGCCAACACGTTTGGTGCAAAATGCTTTTGGGCTCAAGGCGCCTCGTGGATTTGGTTGGCTTACCAATCCGAAGCGTGCTGCATATAACCGTGTCTATAACAGAACCACTATTTCATTCTGGTCCATCCTGAAATCGCTCTTCAAATAGAAGACCGGTCAGGTCGATTGCGCTTGCCACTGACTATCAGGCGCTGCGCTTTGGACGCAACTGTCGTAGATCTCGGCCAGTGAAATTTGCCCATTGTGCATTGGTGCATTTAAGGTCGCCGTTGGAGCTGGCTCTAGCGGCCGGGCAGGGGGGATAGTGAGCAAGCCTGATATCGATGCGGTTCGCGCGACAATCTCTGAATTCGACCAGATCGGGCGTTCCGCCTTCATGGAGCGGTACGGTTTCGCCGACCGAAACATCACCTATGAAGTCGAGATCGGCGGAAAGAGATATCCATCGAAGGCGATATTCGGAGCTGCCTTTGCCCATATGGCAGGTGAAACTGCGCGCAACAGCGAAAGCTGTGATGGCACTGAGGCGCGCGAGCATCTCGCCAAGTTGGGTTTGAAGATCGTCGCTGGAGGCGGTGCTGCCTCAGCGATAGCGGATACAGACCCGAAACAGGCCGACAAAATCCGTTCCTTTGTGCGCGAAACCTACATCGAGCCGGCGCGCAAAGAAGGCCGAGCAACCATCGAGATTGTATCTGGCGATGTGCATAGCGCGATGGGGCTCAAGAACGCGGTGCCGGCAGTCTGCAGCGTCCTTGAGGGCAAAGCCCTGGCAGGCGAAGCAGGGGTTGAGCTCATTGATCGCACGAGCCCGATCGGCAGTGACAAACCAAGCACGACCATCCGCTATCAATTCCGCTTGTCCAACGCCGGTCGGCTGACCTTGGACCAGCAGGCGCTTTCGCGTTTGCGCGAGCGGTTTCTCGAAAAGCACTCGGACTTTGTTACGTTTGCCGAATGCCCGAGCTTTGAAGCGGGAGAAGGCAAGTACAAGCAAGTGCTGCTTACCCGAGCTGCCGAGTTGATGAGCCAAGGCGGCTTGGACGATAAAGAGATTGGTACTGCGATGCTCAACCTCGCATCGGGTAAGGGCGGCGTCTTCAGCAATCTTATCGACTGGCGTGCTTCTGGGCTTGTCGACGAGGTGCGCGCCGCGCACCCGGGGGCCGTCGAAACGGCTATAGGCCGCATGGTAAGAGCCGATCATGGCGTCGAATCTGTCGACGCCTGCGTTGCCCAGTTCTGGCCTCTTTTCATTGAAGGGCGGTCCAGCAAGCCTTACGCCGAAAGCCGCATGGTGCCGACAATGGTGCGCGCTCTGGTCGAACCGGACGCCATGCTTGGTATCCGTTCAACGCCGACGAACAACGCCCACAAGATGCTCCTCGGCAAGCCTGCCTTTGCTTGGCAGGCGCTATCAAGACCCGAGCTTGAGAGCGTGCTGGGGATGGCAAGCGAGCTGTTCCGCGTCATGCGAGATGAGTGGGGCTGGAAGCCTCGAAGCCTTTGGGACGTACAGGGATTTATCTGGGAAACCTGCCAGGCCCTGTTGGATGAAATGCCCGATTCCGGTCCGCAGAGTGTCTCCAATGACAACCGAGGGGAAGCCAGAATGCAACGCCCCACAAACCTGATTCTTTATGGTCCGCCAGGTACCGGCAAGACCTACACCACGGCGCGTGAAGCGGTCGCGCTCTGCGGCGAAGAGGTTCCGAACGACCGCGAGGAGCTCATGGCGGTTTATCGATCCCTGCAACAGAAAGGGCGGATCGGCTTTGTCACATTCCACCAAAACTTCAGCTACGAGGATTTCGTCGAGGGACTTCGACCGGTCACCAGCGATGGAGAAGGCGAAGCAGGATCGGCGGGCTTCGCGCTGGAGGCGCAGGACGGCATCTTCAAACAGATGGCGGAGTTGGCGTCCAGCAACCGAGGGAAGGCAGTCGACGCGCAGCCGGCGGCGATCGATCGCAGTCGCAAGATTTTCAAAATGTCGCTCGGCCGCAGTTGGGCGTCCGAGGATGACGCCATCTTTGAAGATGCCATCCGCGATGGCTATGTGGTGCTGGGCTGGGGGGGTGACGTTGACTGGTCTGACCCGAGTTTCGACCAATGGGAGGCGTTGAAGGCGCGTTGGCGCCAGGATCATCCCACCGCAACCTCGAACGACCCCAATGTGTCGCAAATGTACGCTTTCCGCATCAACATGCAGGTCGGGTCACTGGTTGTGATTTCTGACGGCAACCGAAAATTTCGGGCGGTCGGTGAGATCACTGGGCCGTACCGTTTTGTCCCCGGCCCGAACGGTGAATACAATCACCGACGCTCGGTTCGTTGGCTCTGGCACGGCGAAAGCCTGCCGCGCGAGCAAATCTACAACAAGGTGTTCAGTCAGGTCTCCGCTTACCAACTCAACAGCCAGTTTGTGAACTGGGAGGGCTTGGAGCAAATCGTAAGCAGCGGCGGCGGGGTGGTGGCAACAAGCGGCGCGCCCGAGCCTTATGTTCTCATCATCGATGAGATCAACCGGGCCAATATCTCCAAGGTTTTCGGCGAGTTGATAACGCTGCTCGAGGCGGACAAGCGCGTCGGTATGGAGAATGCTCTGACCGTGCGCCTGCCGTACTCCAAGACCGAATTCGGCGTGCCAGCGAACTTGCATGTGCTCGGCACAATGAACACCGCAGACCGCTCGATCGCCCTGCTTGATACGGCGCTGCGGCGGCGGTTCACGTTCCGGGAAATGCCACCGCGGCCGGATCTGCTCGGGACGCGGGATGGGGTGGATTTGTTCGAAGTCCTCACCACAATCAACCAGCGCATCGAATATTTGTTCGACCGGGAACACCGCATCGGCCACGCGATCTTCATGGACTGTGAGACCAAGGCCGATGTCGATGGGGTCATGCGAGACAAGGTCATACCGCTGCTGCAGGAGTATTTTTTCTAGGACTGGGGCCGTATCCGCTCTGTCCTCGGGGGCGGTTTCATCAAGGAAAGCGAAATTGCGCCGCCGCCCGGGTTTGATGGCTTGCCGCGGAAAACCTGGTCGGTGCGACCGTCGTTTTCCAGCGCAGCCTATCAGCAACTCCTGTCCGGCATTTCAGCCGAAGCCGAAGTCGACGAGGATAGCGAGGCCGAAGGCGGGGACGCGTGACGCACCTTTCCGTCCGCGAATGGGGCAAGATTCCAATATCGGCAAAGCCATCTGCCGGCGCCTTTACTGTGCTCCAGGCTGAAGCACTCGTAACTGCGGCACAGGCCCATCCGATTGGCGGCGAGGATGGGAGCGGGATCCTATCTGACCATAGGCACTATCTGAAGGCTCGGCAGGCCGTTGGCGTGATCGCCGCGCCGGGGTGTAGTCTGGAAATCCTGCCGAAGGTCGATCCAGACGCGCCTGAGGAGGCTGCGCCCACCGTCAGAGCGCGCCTTATCGGCCTGCTCGACATTGCCCTTGGGCTGGATATTGGCGCGGGCGCGTCAACCAACATGGCTCGCGGGGCAGAAAGCCTGCTCGATATTCTTATCCGGCTGTTTGCTGAGCGGCTCCTGGCGGAAACACGCCGGGGCCTTCCTCGGCTTTATGTGGCGCACGAGGATGACTTGCCAGCGTTGCGCGGCCGACTCGACGTGACGCGCCAGTTCACGATCAACGCCGTTCGACCGGATCGGCTTGCCTGTCGCTATGATGTTTTGTCCCACGACATACCCCTTATGCAGGTCATGGCGGTGTCGGTCCTGACATTGAGGAAGCACGCTCGTGCACCCGACACTCAGCGTTTGCTTGATAAACTTCGGTTCGTCTTGGCGGATGTCTCGTTGGTTCCTGTCTCCGCGCTGCCCTGGGACAAGGTGCGGATCGACCGCACTAACCGGCGTTGGGGAAACCTGTTTGCGTTGTCCAAGCTGCTGCTCAAACGGGATTGGCAAACCACCCGGCACGAAGCCCTATCGCGCGACGGCCTGACGTTGCTCTTCCCGATGAACGAACTCTTCGAAAGCGCCGTCGCGGCGTTGCTGCGCCGGGCGCTCGCAGGCCGTGGGGTTGAGGTCGTCGAACAAGGCGGCCTGAAATACTGCCTTGGTGACTGGGCGCTGGATCAAGACTGTAAGGGGAGCACCTTCCAGACCCGCCCTGACATCATCTTGAAGCAGCGCGGCAAGGTACTTGCGGTGATCGACACCAAGTGGAAGGGCCTGTCTGGCGACCCGCTCAATCGGAAAAAGGGCGTTTCCCAAGCCGATGTCTACCAGCTGATGGCCTATGCACGTCTATATCACTGCCAAAATCTAATGCTGCTTTATCCGTGTTCGCCAGGTGAACGTAGCGGGGAAATTAAGCGCTTCGGGATCGAGGGTGGTAAGGAAATGCTCTCCATAAGCCGCATCGACGTAGCAATGGCGCCCCGCACCATCGAGTCGGCTTTGGCCGCCATTGTTGGGTCTTTACTTCTTGCTCCCAGTCACTTTGCCAAAACGGCATAAGGCTCTGTCAAACGGCGGACCCTTGCATCAAAGTTTTTGCACGGTGCGAGTACAGCCGCGCTCTGTGGCCTTCGCTCAGCCCATTTAGTCTTGGACCCGACGACATTGCCAAGACTGACGCCGCAACCGGACTCAACCTTGGCGATGCAATCACCGCCCCGTCGTCCTCGAAGCTCACCAAGTATGCATCGAAGGCCGCATCCCAGAGCGAAGATAGAAGCAGGCCGTTGGCGACATCGAGGCGCTCGGCGTCGCTGGTGCACTCGGCCCAGGGGATTATGTGGGACGCCCGGAGTAGGGCCGGATCGGTGATCCCAGTCAGCGGACAAGCGCAGTTCCAGTAAAGCATTAAAGCGTCGCGAAACTTGTCCTGGCCGATGCGCTGGATGACCAAGCGCTCGGCCTCGGTTGTGCGCGGCAACTCGGCGGTCGCCGCTTTAAATGCTGCCAGTGGCGTAGGCGGCAAGCTGCCAGCAAGTTTCCAGGCACGGTCGACGGCATGTGTGAGCGCTTCGTCGTCTAGTAGCAGGATGGACGCGACTCCTGGACCGGGTGGTCCGTGGGATGGATAGTTGGCGGCCAGATCGGCAGCCACACCGGCGTGTGTGACAGATAGAGCAAAGGGTCCGTGCGGGGGTAAGCCTGCAATCCAGATCTCGCCAGGAACGGTCGATGACGCGAACCCGAGCCACTCTCTCTGGACTGGAAGCTCGATGCTGAAACCGCGATCCCATGCTGCCTTCTGTGCGAGCGTGCGCACGATTGGTCCTGGGGGTGACTCGAAGATTGTCACCTTGTGACAGTGAGATCGCTATTGTCTCTAACTGAGATCAAGCCGCGACAAAAACGGGAGCTACGAGCTCAACCTCTTGTTTGGAGAGCTCGCGTAGTTCCGAGATCGCGGCTTCGTCGCGCGAGCCAGCGAGCCGAGCATCAACGATGCGTTGGACAACCTCGCGAGACCGTTTACGGAGTTCACTCTGCTGTGCAAGCAGTGCGTCTTCTTGATCCCGAGACATCCGCTCTCCATCCCCCGATATCAACCCGTGCCTATCCTCTAGCACATTAGATTCCTCTTGCGGCAAAATTTTGGCGGTGCGCGACTTGCGATGCGATGAGTTGCGCGAGCATTCGAACAGCCATAACGCCTTGTTCCCCTGGATCTCTTGCACGCCGCGTCCATCGTCCGGCGCGATCACTCGTTGCGGTTACCGTTCCCCACATCGCATCATCGTTGCCGACCCTGATCGGGATAACGGCCACAGAGACGTAACGTTGCCGATCAGTGTCGCGAACTTTCGAACGCGGAATAGGATATTGCGCCGCAATCTCGGGGATCGTTGCATCAGATTCAATGACATCCTCATCGCGCTGCCAAGCCACGCCCGTAAAGCCTTCGCGCCTTCCCCATTCACGGCCATCAACCTTCTGCGCTGATCGGTCTGCCCATGCTGCCGCGATACGCTTCATGACGTCCGGCTCGCCGGCGCCCGTTGAAGATACGGCCCGGAAAATCGAAAAGGCCCATTTCTCACCTGGCTGAAAGCCGATAGCGCCTTCCAGTTCGTTGGTGCCGGCATCCAGCATCGTGTCGATCACAAGGACAATGTCTGTGCCTTGCGGCATCCGTTCCGCCGCTTCCAGCATCAGCTCAATCGCCTTGAGGAGAAAAAGGCGCTGCTTGTCGAATTGCTCCATTTGACGAGCAGCCGAAGACAGCGCGTCGCGCTCCGTCAGGAAGCGTCGCGCGTCGGCAGTCAGCCGCCGCGCGTCCAGCAGCAGCTGTGGAACGTCATCTTCCGCAAACAGTAGCAGCACGCCGCCCAGAAACGCTGAAATGCCGCCGGCGAAGACCAGCAAACCTTTTAAGGTCACGACCCCATTGCCGCTGGTCGGCCACAGCGAACCATCCATAGCGCCACCGATCGTACTGGCAGTCGCTCCGCCAAGAATGAGAACCGCCTTGATCCACTGTTGCCAATGGCGGCTGCTACGCAGGGATGTGACCGCGCGATTCCACACAGCATCCTCCGCTGCGACGAGGTCGCGATCCTCGCTCATGGCTTTGTCTCCTGCGCATCCCAGGCGGCGAGGGTCAGGCGGGCGGTGCGGTAGTCGCCGTGTTTGGCGATGTCGTTCTTTTTGAGGACGCGGAAGGTTTCGCTGGGGTAGTCGGCGCCCATCACGTCGGCGGGGTCGAGGATGTAGCGGAGCTGGTCGCGGGTCAGGCCATAGGCGCGGGCGTACCAGGCATCGAGCTCGGCGCGGAGCTGGGCGCGGCGGGCGTCGTCCCAACCGAAGGGCGGGCCAGTGAAGCCGAGATCGCGCGCGAACGGGGCCATGGTATGGCTGGTGTAGGTGAGTTCTAGGACGCGGGGGACGATAAAAGCGACGTCGGCGGCGGTGTAGACGGAGGGAGGCAGAACGGGGAACTGCTTGAGATAGCCGTAGGTTAAGTGAGTACCGCCCACCTTCTGTCTGGCAACAAAGTCCAGTGACAAACTATTGAAATTCGCCAGCAGCGCGGCCCACAGCTCTGGTGCTTTGTCGATGAACATCAAGGGCAATACATGACCCGGCCCTACTCGCGGAAACGCTGCAGCGATAACCGTTCGCTCGTTGGTGGCGTTGGTGATGTCGCGCCAGCCCATCAGCCATTCGCGTTTCCAGCCTTTTGCGGCGAGGCGGCCGGTAACCTCGGCGGTGGGGACCCAATATCGCGGCGTCGCTTCGAAATCGGGGTCGGCCTTTTCCCTGAGGGATGCGTCGCGACTACCTTCGTCGTTACCGCCGCCGGCACCGGGGGCATAGGTGGCCCATCGGTGATCGAACTGGTGGATCATCTTGGCCTCATAAAGAGGAACGTAGCTGGCATCGGGCGCGGCGGCGCCGGTCGGCAGTAGGTCATCGAGTGCCAATGTGGTGGTGTCGCGACCGCCAGCGAGCGCCAGCGCTCCGTGACGCGGGGCAAGGCGTTCGGACAAGCGCCAATTGCTGCCGTCTCGATCGTATCCGGCGGCGGAGAGTTGCGCCGCCGTACGAAACAGACCGGAATCGCTGGTCATGTTGAACAGGCCCTGACGAAACTCCACCCCCCACTGGTTGCCCACGGAGCCTTTGCCTTCGTCTATCAGGACTGGCACGCGATCGTAGATTTGCGCGGTAAGTTCGGCATCCGCGCGGGCGCGGAAGACCGGCGCGGTCTTAGTGTTGGGATTGATGGCGGCGATCTGAGCTGGACTAAGGGTGAAGCGGCGTTGGGGTTCTAGAAGTGCTGCAGCTTGTCGAGCGTAGAAGACAAAATCTGTGGGTAGGGTGCTACCCGCTGATCGCAGCGATAACATGCAGAATTTCATCGCGTGATGGATTCCAGGGAATACCATCTCCTCGTTTTCGAATGAGAAAAGTGCGGTGATGCGGTTTCCTGCGACAAGGTGGGCGAAGAATGGCGCAGTGGTCGAGTCGGTGGCGATGCCCGTTGGGACAATGACCCCTGCGCGGCCACGCTGGCCGGCGAGTCGGCTGAAGCTTTCGGCGAATAAGCCATAGGTATTGACCTTGCCGCGTGCGGTCAGGTCAAAGCGACCGGATTCTCTCGCGAACACGTTGCTCGCGTCGAAGATGCGCTTTGCCATTTGATATTGCGCGAATACCAATGGAATTTCCGTTTCCAGTTCAGCAATCGCCCTCTTGCGGGCTGCGCCGGGCAATTCCGCAATTTCTGGCAGACGTTGGGCGAAATACTCCTCTTCTCCGAGTTGCATGACCTCCCACGGCGGATTGCCGATCACCAGATCGAAACCAGGACTCTCGCCGGCGAGGATCGCGGGGAACTCAAGTGGCCAGTGGAAAATGCGCGCGGCATAGGTGATCGCATCAATGGCACCGGCGATCGGTCCTTGCGGCGGCCGGCCGCCGAGCGCCTCCCAAACGTGCCGCGTGGTGGGCACCAGAGACTTTTCGACCGATGTCGCCATCGCCGGCTTGGGCGCCAGAAACGCCGCGACCCAGGCATCGGCGGCGCGTCGCAGGCTCCAACCTTCGGGAGAATTAAACAGCGCGGCGTGCGCCTTGCGCTTGGCCTCGACCTCGGCGAGCGTATCGGTCGGCAGCGCGGCGACCTTTGCCGCCTCGCGCGCCAGACGCGCCGGGCGGATGGCGGCGGACAGCAGTGGCCGGTCACGTTCGGCGCGGTTGAGCACCAGCAGGCCGCGCGCAGTTGCCTTGTCGTCGCCCGTGAGCGGCGCATAGGCGGCATCGGGGATGCCCTTTTCGAGAACGCCGAGATCATCGAGGCCGAGCAGGGCATCGCCGCAGCGGATGTTGGTATCGAGGAGGCCAAGCGGCTTGCCGGGCTCGACGCTTTCGATCCACAGCGCGACCTTGGTCAGTTCGACAGCCATCGGGTTGCGATCGACGCCGTGGATGCAGGCACCCATGACATCGCGCAGGGCGTGGCGGTAATCATCCGGCGAAGGCGCGCCGCCGGTGCGGGCTGCGGCGACACGCGCCGCAATGCGCCGGGCGGTTGCGAGCAGGAAGTGACCGGAGCCGCAGGCGGGATCCACGATGCGCAGCGCAAGCAGCGCCGCGACAGGGTCTTCGGCGCCGGCCTCTGTGGCGTCGAGCAATGGCGTGAGCGCGGAATCGAGCAGCGCCTGAACCAAGCTGTCGGGGGTGTAGTAGCTGCCGGAGACCTTGCGGGCGTTACCCTTGGTTTCGGCGGCTTCGGTGGCGAAGGTGAAGATGGCACCGCCGCGTTCGAGCCGGGGGACGAGTTCAAGCAGCCCTTCATAGACCGAGCCGAGTTCTTCGGATTCCATGTCGCGCCAGTTGACCGGCACGGGGCCGGAGGATTCGCGCAGCCAGGCGAGGCGGTATATCGCTTCGAGCAGCTTGGCGTTCGATAGCTTGGCGTTGTCGAGGCCGGTCAGGCTGTCACGATCGAACAGACCGCCTAGCGCCGGCAGGGCGAGGCGGGGTTCGCCGCGGCCGAGGGCGTCCATGACGACGCACATGCCTTCCCAGGCGTCATGATGCCGATCCCAGGCGGCGCGGCGGACGGCGCGATCACGCAGGCGGCCGACGGCATAGCCGCGAGCGTAGAGTTGCCGGGCGGCAGCGGTGGCCTTGGCGGGGTGGAGAAGATTGCGGTCTTCGGCGGCGAGCAGGAAGATCAGGCGGTAAACGAGACGGAGGAGGGCGGCGTAATAATCGGGCAGAGGGAGCGCGCCGGAGCGCAGCCGATCTGCCAGCTCAGTGTTGGCGGGGTGTTCTAGGAAACCCTGGCCGAGCAGTTCCAGCGCCGCCTCGACGCCGCCGCGGAGTTTATCTCGGGCGACGGTGCCGGCTTTGGCACCATCATTGCGCCAGAGCTCTAGCGCGCAATTGGCATCATTGGCGGCGAAGCGGCTGCGGTGGAGCAGCAGAAACAGCGCGGCGAAATCGGCATAAGCTTCGTCATCGAAGATGGCACTTAGATCGAATTCTATGAAGGCCGGGCGGGTGAGGCTGGGGTTGTCACGGACCAGGCGAAGGCATCGACCATTGCTGGCGAGGCCCCAGAGTGCAGCGGGTTCGGCGTTGAGATACTCCTGCACCAGCGTTGCAGCCGAGCGGCGGCGGCCGGGGGCGCTGAGCGCGTCGGAGGCGCGATCGATCGGGTCGGCGGACGGCGCAATGGCGATGGGGATGTTGCCGGCGATGACCGCGATCGGGAAAGTGCGGCCGCCGACTTCCATAGGCGCATGGCGCCGGGCGATATCGTCGAAGCCAAGAATGTCCTTGAGCAGCGTTTCAATGAAGCGGGCGGTAGCATCGAGGCCGGGGGCGGTGGCGGAATCAAAGGCGCGCCATTGGGCCTGACCGATGCGGAAATAGCGCGCAAGTTCATCGCGGAGGGTGAGACCCTTGGGCACGCCATAGTCGGCCGCAGCTTGGTCCTTAAGCTCGGCGGCAGCGATGCGGGCGAGTTGGGCCGGGGCTATGAGAGCGCCCATGGCGGCCATCGCGGCAAAAGGAGACGAATTCGCGGCCATCAGGCGACTTTCGGCAACAGCGCGAAGACGCCGATGAGATCGAGGGGGAGGACGGGTTCGACGCGGACTTCGCCGGCCATGCGGGCGGCTTCACGCAGGCGGGCGTGATCGGCAGACAGCGCGTCGGCGCGCGCCTTGGCGTAACCGGCGAGGCCGGCCTGGACGGCGTCGCTTTCGAGCCGCGTGACAGCAGTTCCGAGGATGCGGAGCCGGACTTGCTCGGGCAGGGCGGCAGCGGATGGCAGTTCCAGCAGCGCGGTAGCGTCGGCACCGGATATGCCGGGGGCAGCGTCTGTTGGCGCCCACGCCAAAGTGGTCGCCTCCTCGGCAAGCAGCAGTGTTTCCCGACTTCCACTGCGCACGGTGAGTTTGAAGCGGATGCGGACCAGGGCAACGATCGTCAGTTCGGTAACGCCGTCCGAAACCCAGGCGCCGGCGCGGCCGAGCGGGCTCACCGAAGCGCTCTGGGGGTCAAGAGCGCCTTCGAGCAGCGCTTCGGCCAGCGTGGCAACCAGGGGGTGAGCCCTGCTCACCATCGTGCTGCCGCGAGGCGGCGGTTCGTCAAAGGCGAGGTTGACGCTGCCTTCGAGGCCGCGGGCGTCGAGGCGGCTGCGCAAAGCCGAAGGCAAAGCCACGATTGGCGCGCGCAGAACACCATTTTTCAGTCGCTCGGGTGGCGCTTCAAGGCGGATCATGGCGCGCGTGACGAAGCGTTCGAGATCGGCGGGGGTGCCAAGCAGTTCGCGCCAGCGCCGCCATTCGGGAATAACCTGCTGCGGTGACAGGGTGCGTTGGGCAAAGCGGGCGCGGCTACGCTTTTCCCCCTCTTCGGCATCGCGCCAGACGGCGTTCACCGTGGCGGTGTCGGCTTCAAACATGCCATAATCGAGGCTGAGCTGGGCGCGGCCTCCGCCCCCCTTGCGAAGCAGCACGGCCTGCATCAGCGCGCCGGTAACGGCTGCGGTGTCTTCCGGCATGGTGACGGTGACACCAGTGGCCTTTCGAATGGCTTCGGCCTTGCGCAGGATGACCGACAGGACGGCGCCGTCGATGGCGCTGTCAGGGGAGTATAATGTTACCGAACGGACCAGCTTGGCAGGCTGCCCAAAGCGGTCGACGCGACCTTCGCGCTGCTGGTGCCTGGTCGGGTTCCAGCTGAGATCATAATGGACGACGGCATCGAACAGCGATTGGAGGTTGATACCTTCCGACAGACAGTCCGTCGCCACCAGGATGCGTTTGGTATCGTCATCGCTGGCCATCTGTTCGACGCGCCTGCGGCGCTCGTCGGAGGGCAGGGCGCCGGTGACAACTTCAATGCGGGCTTTGGGAAACTTTGCCCGGAGCGCCGTGCCGACCGCTTCCGCGGTTGCGATGAAGCGGCAGAAAACAACCGGGTTGTCGAGGTCGCCCAGCACCTTGATCAGGGCGGCGAGTTTTGGATCGGGTCCTAGCGTGCTCGCCTGCTCGATCAGGTTAGCGAGGGCGTCGCCTTCGTCGGTGCGCCAGTCGGGTGTGATATCGTCGGCCTGGGCTTCATCATCGTCGAGATCGAACACGCCAGATTCGAGCTGGTCGGGAAGGGCGGCGACGCGGTTTCGCAGTGCACTGATCGCGGCCTGGGGCGAACTGCCAACGCACCGCATTAGGGCGAGGGTGCCCCAGAATGCGAGGCGGCGCTTGGTTGAGTCGGTACCGGCGCCCTCGACAACGCCGAGGCACCAATCGAGGACGGCCTCGTGGAATGCCTTGTGCGCGGGCGTGAGCGAGTAGGGGACTTCGGCGGCTTCATGCTTTGGGAAAGCGCGATCTTCATCCCAGCCTTGGCCATCGACGCCAGGCTCGACGATATCGATGCGGCGACGTTGGACCACGTGTCGGGCGAGGCGGGCACGGCCGTTGTCGCTGTCCAGCGTTTCAGAGCTGAACGCCGCGTCGAGCAGGCCGAGCAGACGGCCGAAGGCAACGTCATCGCCGGAGTGCGGCGTCGCTGTCAGCAGAACCAGGTGCCGGTTAGTATCAACAGATAGGCGCTGCAGCAGGCCAAACCGCTGCTGACGACCGCTTTCGGTGCCGACGCAGGCGTGCGCTTCGTCGACGATCACCAGTGCCGGACAGACCCTCGCGAACTCGTCGCGACGTCGATCGGCCTTGATATAATCGAGGCTGACGACGGTGAACGGATGGGCTTCAAAAAGACTGATGCCCGGCGGAAGGTCGCGTTCGAGCCGGGGCGCCGATGCAGCGGTGACCGCCATTGCGTCGATGTCGAATTTCTCGGCGAGCTCGCCGACCCATTGTTCGACAAGATGTGGCGGACACAGCACGGTGAAGCGCGCAACCTCGCCGCGGTCGATCAGTTCGCGAAGGATAAGGCCCGCTTCGATGGTCTTGCCGATGCCGACGTCATCGGCAATCAGCAGCCGTATGGTAGGCAGCCGTAACGCAAGCATGAGCGGCACCAGCTGATAGGCGCGTGGCTCGAAGCCCAAGCGGGCCGCTGATCGGAATGGACCTGCGCCGCGGCGCATCGATAGTCGCAGGGCATCGGCGAGCAGTCGGGCGGCATCCTGGGTCGCGAACGTCGGAGGATTTTCGGGATCGACGACCGGCGCATCGAAGCTGGCGGGACGAACTTCGCTGCGCTCGAGCTGCGGATCAATCCACTGGATGTCGTCTTCTGACCCGGACAGCGGCCGCAGTTTGAGGAGCCCGGCGGCATCCTCCGGCAGAAGAACCCACTCGCGGCCGCGCGCGCGGACCAGATCGCCGGGGCCAAAACTGAGTGTCATGCGGAGCCTTTAAGAGCAGCGATCAAGTCTGCAGGTGCCGTGGGTTCGGTGGGGTCTTCAAGCGTAAAGAGCTGGAAGCCAATTTTGTCAGCGGCTGCTTGCAGTTCGGAAACAACCCCGCTTGGCCCTGCAGCGACATAGGACTCCGTCCAGTTCAATGGCATCTTGCCATCGAAGACGGCGGGCCCCGCGTCCGGCGCCGGCAGTCCCCATCTCTTGGCAGCTGCCAGCCAAGGATTGCCGGTTTCATCCTTCGCGTCTGGCGTGCGGAGGTCGACGGACGAACGCGCCAGGCGCAGCAGTGTCAGAAGCGCGGCGTCATCGGTCCGGTCGATGAGCTCATGATCGGGCTGATTGTAGTAGGAGAGCAGGCAGCGGTAGCAGCCGCGTACGCAATCCGCGTGTTCAATCTCCTTCAGGAGCGTCGGGTCTGCTGCGGCGATCGCCGCATTGATGTTCTCATAGTGCATCATCCCGAGTGCCGCGTGCGCCACGCGGGCAATTGCTGTCTTGTCCGCGATGAGCCTGTTGAGAACGCCGGCACCACCTTCAGTCGCTTCGTAGACAAGAATTGCCTTGCGATTAGCCCGCTCGGGTACAGGTTCGGCCAGCGTTTCACCTTCCTCGAGTTGGAACACGAGATCGAGGCCTCGGCTGAGAGCGTGCTGTACGGTTGCCATCGATGCCTGCGTCAGTTCATCGCCTGCAACTCGAAGCAACGCGGCATTTTTTGAATCACGGACGATCGGCACGACGCGTTGCGTCGGTGTTTTGTCCGGGTCGGGTTGAGGTTCGCCTTCTTCCTCAGGTGCCTTCTCCCACCGTCCAGTGGCGGGATTGATACCAAATCCGAACAGGCTCTTGTTGGCACGACGCCGAAGCCCCTTGTTGAGTCGACTGATTTCAGTGCCGGTCGCATAGTCGATCGAGAGGACTTCGCCATCGGCGTCGCTGGCCGCGGCGCGCTTGACGTCAAGGACACCGTCACGGCGCGGCCACGCAAACACAGTCTGGATTTCAAAGCCCTGACGCTGACGTTCTTCATCATTGGCCGTGATCCGCTCGGTCGGCAGTGTCTCGACATTCTCGATGCGAATGGTGTCTTTGACTGGCAAGACGCCGGCCATTGGGGCGCCGCAAGCATGGCAACGCTCAGGCTCGTGCGGCGAATGACCTGCGCCACAAGCTTCACATATCCAGACGGGAGAAGTGGTGAGGCGTTGACCGTTGTTCTCGCGCGCGCTGGCCGGTAGCCGCGCCTTGTGGACGCGATAGGCGCGACCTTCATGATAGATGAGACTGCGCGGACCAAATTCGGCAATTGCCAGGAAGCGGGAACGCTGGAGGAACGCCGACCGTGCGCCTGGAAGGCCAGATGCCGGAATGAAGGCATAAAGCGGAAGCCGCGGGAAGTTGTAGCCGGGCAAGAACCCTTCGGTCGCGAGATAGCGGTAGGTGTAGAAGTCTGAACCTCCGCTATCCTTACCTGCCTCGAGCATCTGCTTCTGGTCAGACGCCTGATTCCATTCGGCCTTCGCCGCCATACGTTCCTTGTTCGACAGACCTGGAATGCTCTGGCGCTTGTTGGCGTCATTCAATTGATCAAGCGCACCCCGGTAAAGTTCACGCCAGCGGTCAAAAGTCTTCCGAAAGCCGGCAGGCGCTTCTTGTGCAACGTCTTGGGCGAGCTTTGCCAGGTCGCTCGGCCAGTCGTCGCCAAACTCGCTGGCGACGGTTTGCAGAAGTCTGTGAATTGCTGTCGCGGCCCGCGGCAACAACGTCGGATCGTCGATTGTAGTGGCAAGGTCGACGTTGATTGGCAGATCCTCGCCGAAGAGGTCGAGAACGCCCGCGATCGAGGCATCCAGCGGCGCTCCTGCTTCGGCAAGCCAGACAGCGTGCAAATGCGAAAATATCAGATCGCGATTGGCGAGATCGAGCGACGGCGGTCGAACGATACCAGCCACCATATGAGTGCGATTGGTGAAGTAATACTGATCGTGTGGGCTTTGCGCGGCGCAATAGGTCAGCACGAGCGCCGGCTGTCCCGAGCGGCCGGCGCGCCCGGAACGCTGGGCGTAGTTTGCTGGCGTCGGCGGCACGTTGCGAAGGTAGACGGCATTCAACGCTGAAATGTCGACGCCAAGCTCCATCGTCGGAGAGCAGAACAGCACGGGAAGGAATGAATCGTCCTCGCTCTCCTTGAGCATGTCCGCGCGATGTTTGGCGATATTGGCCTGGTCCTGCTCCCCATAGCGGAAACGCCACTCGCGCCATTCTCGCTTCTCAGGCGTGACCTGTGCCGTATGCTCGCGCCCTTCGAGACCGAACAAGCCATCGCCGCCGGCTTTCAGCGTTTCGGCAAGTGAGAGATACAGGCTGGTAAAGTAGCGGTTCGGGCGCTTGCCGCTGCCCGGTTTGCCTTTGACGAGGCGGAAGCTCGTCGGGCGCAAGCGCCAGCCCGGTGTGTCATATTCGGTGCCGACTTCAGTAACGAGACCGTATGTCCGCGCCGCCGAAAGCAATGATGTCATGACCTCGAGGTATGTCTTTGCGTCGAGTTTCGTGTTCCAGATTTTTGGCGATCGAAGTCGCTTAGCGAGACCGCTCAAAGGCCCCGCGCGCAGCAACTGCGCCTCACCTCTCTTGCCTGCCTCGGCTTTCTTCGGCGCATCGATCATGAGCGAGGCAGCCACGCGTGGCTCCTCCAGTCGCCCGATTGCCCACGGGTCGCGCAGCAGCGACTGCGACCGCTCCGCGATGCTGTCGAGCTCGGTGCGATTGAGGGAACCGACGTCGATCGCCAATCCTTGACGCAGGGTCTCGAGGATCAGGAATAGGGCTTCCCGGCGCTGAGCAGGGGTCGCGCCACGCAACACCATTGGCGCTTCGGCAAACTCCTCGTCGTCCGCGGCAAGCGTATCCAGGTCCTGATAGCGCGCTTCGATCAAGCCAAGTTCTTCAAGGTTGGGGTTGGTGAACCGCCAGCCTCGCCGCTGATCGACCCAGACTCTATGGGCGAGCACCTTGATTAGCGCCGCGCTGGCGTCTGTGCGCGCAACGCCCTTGCTGGTGGGATCGAGCATCCATTCCTGTCGCCGGTTTTCCTTCTCAAGAATGAAGCCGAGCGCCTGTTGTACGCGGTGTCCGAACTCGTCCGAGGATAAGCCTTCGTCGCCGGCGTCGGCGACGGCTGTGAGAATTGCCGCCCTTAGAAGCGACACGAACAAGAAATCGTTGAAGTGGCCGGACTGTAGCGCTGCGTCTTGGCGGTTGTCCGTGAAGCCAAGCAGCTTGCGCTTGTCTGGCGTCATCGCGTTGGTCTTGTGCATCCAACGCAATGCGCTCGACACAAGAAGGGTGGTCGCAGAGCTCCGGCCTTCGGCCGAAAGGGCTGCGAGCTTGTTGATCTCGCGCGCCTGGCTTGCCGGTTGATCACCGCACGCAAGGCAGAACCCGAACTTTCCGGGCAGGAACCACATCGCGCGGCCCGAACCGACTTGTCCGCCTGCATCAACGCGCAAGGCTCGCGGCGAGCGCGAGCGCGCCTTGGCTTTCAGCCGCTTCTGGCCTGATGCTGTGCTTTCAACCCAGTCCTCGGGATAGTCGTCGGGACTTCCGCCAAAACTGAAGTCGGGGTCATTCGGCTCGGGCATCAAATAGCCGGCCTCGTCATCATTCAAAGGATCGTCGGTCGGCACGTCGTCGATCGAGCGCGCGAAAACCCTCTTGCCGCCGCTTTCCTCGATAATGGTGACCGGGTGATATTCTTGGCCGCAGGCGCGGCAGAAGAAGAGCGAGTAGAGCCGCGCTTCGACATCCTCCGGGTGAAACACCTGACCCTCGACTGTAACTTTGCGGGTCTCGGGGCCGCGAAGGGTCGCATGGGCATGCCCAGCACCCGAGATGAATCGGTGCAGCTTGAACGCCAGAAACGCGCCATCGCCGTTGCCGCCGCGCTCATGCTCCGGCTTGCCAGCGACCGTCAGCAGCTCCTTCAGAACCTCGGAACACCGCGACACAGGTCGATCCGCTGCCTTGGAGAGTAAGTGCGCAGCGTCGCGCAATGTCATCGGTGTGCGTCGCGCGAGCCCTTGCTCATCCTTCAAGCCAACTGACATTTCAATCCATGCGGCCAGCGGGTGAGCCGCGAGCGCAGCATCCGTCAGACCTGTGGGTGAAAAGGCGTCGATGGCCGAAGCCAGCGATGTGCCGGTGATGTCAACTGATGCCAGCGTTGCTCGCTCAAGCGTTTCGGCGATCACCGACGAAGCCGGGATATGTGTCGCGAACAGCTTCGAGGCCACCTTGGCAACGGCAGCTGCGCGCTCACCTGCATCCCCCTCGGAAGACATGGTGGCGGATGTCCCAATGCATACCGGTGGCGTGTTCGGACAAAGCCGGTCTCTGACGCGGCGCATCAGCATTGCGACGTCGGCGCCCTGGCGGCCGCGGTAGGTGTGCAGCTCGTCGAGAACCAGAAACTCAAGACCCTCGGCGTTGGCCATGACAGCCCGATCATCTTCCTTCTGCCGGGTCATCAGCAGTTCGAGCATCATGAAGTTCGTGAGAAGAATGTCCGGCTTGGTTTCGCGGATGCGATCTCGGGCAGTCTGATCCTCTTGACCTGTATAGCGTGCAACCGTTGGCCGTAGGTGTGGCGGGAGGTCCGACTGCGCGAGAAACCGGTTGATTTCCTCAAGCTGGCTGTTGGCCAGGGCGTTCATCGGATAGATGATGATCGCACGGGTTTGCTGAGGCTTACCGGCCGCCCGCGCTCTGATCGCGGCATCGATGATTGGGACGAAAAAGCAGAGCGACTTTCCGGAGCCGGTGCCAGACGTGACTACAAAACTTTTGCCGGTCGTTCCCTTCACGACCGCTTGGGTTTGGTGTCGGTGTAGCCGAAGTCCCTGACCGCCGGCCCGGAAAACGCGCGCGGTCTCATGATGAAGTGTGTTGCCTTTGGCGAGCGCATCGACGGTTTCACCGCGTTCATAGCGGGGGTTGATCGAAATGAGTGGCTCCGGCCAAAAGCGGCCCTTCTCGTATAGATGGTCAACGCTGGCCTTGATATCTGGCGCGCGTATCTGGCTGAATGAGCGAGCAAATTCCGCATAGTCGCTGATCAGTGCGGCATCGAGTTCAAAGATATCCAAGCTCACCCCCAAGGCAATTACTTTAGAGCCTCAAGCGGCTTATCGACAAGAAAGAATGAACTGTCCGGCTCAGCCCGTAATTTTTAGAGATCCCATTTTATCGGTCCAGAACGACTACCGCTTTTCCCATCGAAGTAAGAGCCACCAAACAGGTAAGACGGCAGCCTTGCCAGAAAGTTCGGCGCAGCGTTGGGCGTTATGTTCATAGCCGCAGCTTCGTCGATCACCCCACGGGCCCATCGTCCAGATTTGGAGAACGCCTCATACTCGACGAAATACCTCAGCCATAGCTGGCCGCACGTAACACATGCTTCGATCTCGACGTCCGCATAGCGGCCGTTTGTCATATCCGGATCGAGTGGGCGCCAGATACGAAACTGATCGAATTGGGCGGCAGCCGATTGGCAAGCGCAGGTGGGGTTTGGAATTGGCATTGGCGTCACCTGTCAGACGTCGGTGACGAGCGATCGTGAGTTTAGGCTGCCAACTGCACGATCGAACGCTGCGTCGAGCGCCGCATTCGCGCCGCGGACGCCGGCGACGACCTTTCCGGCCCAATCAAAATACTCACGGCGCCGTTCGTCCGACCAGTCCGCCGGCGGCGTGGTTGCAATGTCGCGCAGGTTGCAGGTCTTGTCAGCGAGCTTGACCAGTTTGGCTCGCGGCGACGCATGCGCGGCGTGCTCGATCTGCAATAGCTTGCGTTCTGCTTTGTCGAGCGACTTGTCGTCGGTCACCTCAGCGACAACGTCGGCGATCTCTCGGCCAAAGGCGACCACCAGCTCCTCGTATGTCGTCTCGGTATCCTCGATCGTGTCGTGGAGGATGGCGGCGCAGAGCACGACGTGGTCGGTGACGCCGCCCTCGTTGACCAGGATGTCGGCGAGCGCGATCGGGTGATTGATGTAGGGCGAGGCGCCGGCATCCTTGCGCCGCTGGTCGCGGTGCTTATGCGCGGCAAAGGCCAGCGCCTGGAAGACCTTTCGGGTCTGGATGAACGATAAGCCGGTGGTGGGGTTCGATACTGACAATAGCGTCTCCTTGCTGGTGTTTATCGCCAGCATAAATCACACCCGTGCCAAAGCGGGTCATGGTCAGCTGGATCAGGGCAGGGCGGGCCAGTCCGGCATCGTTTCTGGTAGCAAATCCCGTAGCGCGGCGGGCTCGATGACTTCGACATGCCGGCCCCAGGTCATCAGATGCCATGCCATTTCGAGCAGACCACCCGCGTGGAAGCGAACGAGCATGGTGCCGTCATCGCAGACCTTGACCGTCTGGCTTGGATGAAACTGGAATTGCCGAGCGATTGGTGCGGCCTCGGCGCTGAACCGCCAGACGACATCGACGGGGTCTTCCTCATAGACGCCGAACGAAGGGGCAACGAATTCGCTGAGGTTGAACTCCGGATCGCGGTCGAAGCTGTCGGCAAGCAGCCGCAGCTTCGAGATCTGCGGCAGGCTGTAGAACCGAATTGCCGGGGCAGGGGTCTCAGGTGCCGCCTCCTCGTCCTTCAACGCGACTAGGTAGTGGCGGTGTCCGTAGAGGAACCCAAGGGGCCTGACGGTTCGTACCTCGTTCTTGCCGCTTATCCGGCCTTCATAGCGGAACGAGACCTTGCGACAGGATTTGATCGCCGTGCGCAGCGTCGCGAATACCGACGATGCAATCGCCGGCCGTGGACCAGGACGCAGCGCAATGCCTTCGGCTTCGGCGAGCGCACCAAGGTCGGGATCGATTTTGCGCATCAGCTCGGCAGCAAGCGTTGCCCGGATTTTAGAGGCCACGCCGCGCAGCTCCTCGGCCTGTTCGATGAGATTTTCGCGAACAAGAATGGCCGCTGCATTTTCGAGTGAGGCAAGGTCGTCGGCGGTGATCCCGAGCAGCGGTCGGGTCACGTCCCCTGCAAGCCGCCAGCGCTTGGAGCGGTCGTTGGAGGGAACCTCGTCGGCCTGCGGGAATGCCGCGATCACCGCGTCGCGCATTCGAATGGCTGTGCGGCGGCTGACCTCGAAGCGTTGCTCGATGTCAGTGAGCGTCAGGCCGCCGCGCGCCGCCTGCATTTCAAGAGCGAGTTGGATTAATCTGTCGGCGCGAGCGTAGCGCAAAGTCAAAGCCCCCCGGCGGATATCAGCAGCATAAATGCGTCATGGCGGGCTTTGGCGGCAAGTCGCGGCCATGATGCCGCGCGGTCTGTTCTTGTTTTGAGCATGCCAAACGGGGACACGCATCGCGAGAAGGAGACTGCGACAACAGATAATGGGCCAAAGCGTTACTCACACCCGATACCGTCTCCATCGGCATCGAGGTGGCGGGCATAGCCGGGCTGACCCCGTCGAATTGGCGCTGCACCTGCGACGCGAACGGCACTGCAGCTAGCATAATCGACGTCATTTGCCGCCGCGCGGGCTCCAGGCGACATAGCAGGAGTTGCAGAAACTAACCTGTTTACGCCTTGCTCGGGCTTGTCGGCCGCTGGGAAGAGAAGCGTGGTTCCCCCGAAACCGAGCGTCAGACCCATCGCAGCTGCTGCAATGCGGCCGAAGTATTGGTTCTGCCCTGCCTGTTGTGCGCTCGACATTGTGGCCCCCAATTACCATTCAGTGGTAATAGTAGGACATAAGGTGCATGTTCGGCGAGGGGCTAAAGGAGCACGACTGTTCTTGTGACGCGGGGCAATGACGATGCTGTCGAGAAACTGACCGAGGCGCAGCGCGAGGCGTTACGCCTTGTTATGGCCGGCTACCAGTCGAAGGAAATCGCACGCGAACTCGGGATTGGAGTCGATGCCGTCAACAAGCGCCTTGCTGCCGCAAAAACGGTCCTCGGCGCTTCCACCCGTTTTGCTGCTGCGCGTCAGCTCACTGCCTTTGAAGCCCGCGAGGGTTCCCATTCGCTTGTAAGCCATTCGTTGGCCGTTGAGGCTGATGCCATCGCTGGCCCACCCTTTGCTCCATCGACAGACGAGGGATGGGGCGATGAACAGCCAAGGCGTGACCATAGGGTCCAAGAAACGGGCGGCGAGTATGTCGTCTCAGGGCACGCGGCCGATCTCAGAAATGCGGCCACCGATCGGGGCGCAGTCGTCAGCAACGGTGCCTTCGGTGCGCGATTGCTGTTTGCCACACCCTTGCGTGTCTTCCTCATCACGCTCGTCATCGGTTCCATCGGAGCGCTCTTCCTCCGCTCATGATGGCGACACTCAGCGCTTCTGGAAGCGCTGGCCGTCAGCCACCGAAACAAGCGCTGCGATGTTGCAAATGGCGCCGGTACGTGACACCGGCCGCGCAATCCTCAGCAGTCTGCTGTCGACGTTGCATCCTGGACAAGCCGAAGACGCAGCCGATGCACTTTTCACAGAGTTCGGCTCGCTTTCTCGGGTGCTTGCAGCCGGCAAGGATGCCCAGGCCCGTGTGCTCGGCGAACAGCACAGCATCATGGACTGTCTTTCGTTGGTCCGCGAAGCGATGCTCCATGCTCTGGCGACTGACATTTCGACTTCACCGCTTCTCGATAGTACCGAGGCCGTTGCCGGTTATCTTCATGTTGCGATAGCGTATGAGCTGCGCGAGCATGTCCGGGTCCTGTTCCTGGATAACAGGCATCATCTCATCCGCGACGAGGCGGTGAGCAGCGGCAGTGTTGCTTCGGCTGAAATCCATCCGCGCGAGGTTATGCGGCGCGCCCTCGAGCTTGGTGCGACCGGTCTCATCCTCGCGCACAACCATCCAAGCGGGAACCCCGAACCGTCACGGGACGACATCATCATGACGCGAGCGGTCATAGAGGCTGGACGAACGTTGCAGGTTCGGGTGCTCGACCATCTCATTATTGGACGTCATGGCTTTGTCAGTATGCGCGCTCAGGGCTTCATCTAGACATTGCGAGTGAAACTCGCCGTTCAGCCGGAGTACAGTGGTTTCCGACACGCAGGCACTACAGTCAAACCAGCGGAAGAACCCTGAAGCATGAACATTATGTCCTCCACATTTGCGGTCTGTTCGACCATCAGGGGATCAGACCAGTTATCCCCCGAGCGCCCCTGCAAGCCTTGCCGAGACTGAATATTGACGAACGGCCCATCATATTCCTGGATTCCTGCGCAAATCGTGCACGGCCTGCTGATTGTCCTGTTGCTGTTGTCGACGCCGGTCGCAGCCGAAACGCTAACAGGGCGGGTCGTTGGCGTAACCGATGGCGACACAATCAAACTGCTTGTCGGCGGCCGAAACGAATACAAAGTGCGCCTCGGCGAAATCGATGCTCCGGAAAGCGGACAGCCATTTGGCCAGAAATCCAAGCGTATGCTGTCCGATCTGGTGTTCAACCGAACCGTTTCCGTGCGGGTCACGGACGTCGACCGTTATGGTCGCTCGGTGGGCGTGATCCAGTCCGGCAAGACCAACGTCAACGCCGAAATGGTCAAGCGGGGCGGGGCCTGGGCCTACCGTCGCTACTTGTCCGATCAACGATATCTGTTGTGGGAACGTGAAGCGCAACAGGGCCGCCGTGGGTTATGGAACTTGCAGGCTGATCAGATCGTGGCGCCATGGGATTGGCGGGCGTCGCGGCGGAGCGGGCGAGGCGGTAACCAGCCAGCAGGAGGCATGACGCCGATCCGTGGCCCAGCCTTCGTTTCAGGCATTCCTTCCGGGTCTGCCTGCGGATCGAAGTCGCGGTGCTCCCAGATGACCAGCTGCGCCGAAGCGATGTTTTATCTCCGTTCTTGCCGAGCGGCTCGCCTCGATGGTGATGGTGACGGCGTGCCTTGCGAGAAAATCTGTGGATAGAGCTTCATTCTATGGTCGCGAGCGGCCCATGTCGCAATTGAAGTTCACGACATGTTCGCTAGGTTAGGGCAATGGTAAAAACTGGGGCAGGCGGAGGTGGTAGGCAGGCTTTCACTGCAACTTCAAGGGTATCAACCAGCGCCCGACTTGCGTCCGAGATATTAAAGCCAAAAGACCCGTACACATTTCAACGAAACTGCGTTGTCCTCTTTCGTGAAGAGTTAAACGATCCCAATACGAAGGAGTATGGCCGCAACGGTCAAAACCAAGGCGGAATCGATATTCTTGGATACCGAAAAGGTGATCCTGGACACGCGGTGGGTGTTCAATGCCGCAACATCCAAAAATCTCTCAAGCAAGCTACAATTCTTAAGGATTGCCGCTCAGCGCTCGCCCTTGATTTTGGGCTCCGCGAGATCATTTTCGCCACAACGGCACCCGACGACACAAAGGCCGACCAGGCGGCCAAGAACGTTGAGCGGTTATTGCGGGCCGAAGGGCATGAGGTAACCGTCCACGTTTATGGCTGGGGCCAGCTGCAAACACTGATCGCTCTGCACGACACCGCCTACAATGTGTTCATGCCGGTACTGGCTGCAACTGTCCGGCCCATGGAATTGTCAGCCGCACCTCATGAAGACCCTGCTACATTCGCTGCCCTGGTTGTCGACGAGATGGAACGGCGTGGCATCGGCAGTGGCATTTCCCTACCACCAAAACCCGCCGGGCCCGAGGGCATAGGCTCCGAGAGTCCTGCTCTTCATGCCAAGATTGACGTGTTCCGTGATCTCATCCGTGAAGGTGACACGACCAATGTTGCCCAACGGCTTATCACGCTACGCGACAGCCCTGAGGCGAACGACGCGCCATGGGCGCGATACCGCATCGAGACCAATATAGCTGCGGCGCTGATGGACCAAGGGCGTGAGGCTGAGGCAGCTGAATGCTATGTCCGCGCTTATGCAATAAGGCCCGATGATCCGAACGCTATTTGCAACCTATCCATCGCGCGGACGATTCAAGGTAATCCCGAAGAGGGCATGCGCCTAGCGCAGTCGGTGCTCGTCCGCGCAGACAAGGTGGACTTCGCCGTTAGCGCGCTCCTCCAGGCTGCAGCACGAAGCGAATGGCAGGGCGATCCCCAATCCCTTATACCTGCCGACACGAAACGCACTACGACCATCGAGCTCGCTATCGTTGACTTTATGCGTCGTCGCTGGATGCCAGGCTGGGAGGCTCATGCCCTCGCTCTCCACAGTGACAAAGATAACGATAGGGATTTGCGCCGACTTAAAGCGTTTGCGGTGTTGTCGATTGCTGTCGATAGCCGCGTTCACGTCATTGGTGGCCGTGACAAGGTGACTGATCGCCAGATCGACGAAGCGGCTTCGGAAATGCTTGCCTATGCTGCGCGATGCCTGCGTACTGGATACGCACATCGCCACGATCTGATGGCACACGTGAGCAACGCTGCCCTGCTTCTGCGTTTTGCCGGCCGAAGTGCGGAAGCTGAGAGCCTGCTTCGGGAGGGTATCAAGGCCTTTCCCGATGACGAGCAATTCAGACGCCTTCTGGCGATGGTCGTAATTGACGCGGACCGAAACTCGGAGGTTATCGCCATACTCGACCCGGCCACAGAGCCTGAGACGATTTTGATGCGAATTCAAATGGAGGAAGGCCCAACTTCCGCAGAACGGCTCGCACGTGCGGAAGCGATGGGCGAACCGACAGATAAACGAGTAGCCTCAATCCGCCGTCGCCTTATCACTGATCTGGCTTTTGCTGCTGGTGATCTGGATGTCGCCAAGCGCGTAATCAACCAGATGCTCCAACATTCCCAAGATTTGGTGTCTGGGCAGCTGCTGGAAATTCAGCTGCACCAGCGTACTGGAATGGCCCAAGAAGATGCGAAGGAATTGTTGCTCAAACTCGCTAAAGACCTCCCCCCCGAAGTCGAGGCGATCGATCGCTTTTTTGTCGGTCAGGCGCTGTTGGAAAACGGCTTAGAATCGTCCGCGGCAGATTTGGTCGAGCCAATTATCGACTTGCAAAGTCTTCGTCCGGCAACCCTGATGTATCTAACGGCGCTTGCCGAAGCTCGACGTGACGACGCCTATCGCAGGGCGCTGGATGCTGCGGCGCCAGAGGTTCGGAACAGTCCCGAGATGCTTTGGCTGGATGCCCGCCATGCCTGGAATTCTGGCGATCTCGATCGCAGCCTCGCCTCACTCGACCGGCTTCTCGTGCTGAAGCCCGGCCAACCTCATTCGATACTGATGCGGCTTGAGGTTCTGATCAGACTGAACCGCACAAGGCAGATTCTCGAATCGCTCGACAAGTCTATTGAGGATCTAGAATGGCGCGGAGAACGGGATCCTTACCGTATCGCAGGGTTGCTGGCTCACTTTGGATACCACGACCGCGCGGCTAGCCTCGCTTACAAACTCTTTTTAGAGCACCGGGACAAGCCGCGCGCCTGGATGTTGCTGTCAGGCATGACCATAAAAGAGGGTCAAGACAGGCGCGAAAACAGATCAGGCTGGGACGCTGAAACCGTTTCCGAGAACATTGCGGTCGACATCGAATACGATGATGGCCAGACGGCATTCTTCATTGTTGAGCCAGACCCTTACCTGCGAAAGCTCGACCCTGAGTCATGGGAGCCCGAGCATACCCTCATAAACGCGGTCCGGGGCCTAAGCGTTGATTGCCGGTTCGTAGGTCCCGATGGAAAGGCAGGCCGCATCTCTAAGCTGCGACACAAAATCGTTGCACGCTTCCACTACGTTTTGGAAAACTACGAGAGACGCTTTCCTGAGGTTTTCGGCTTAAAGAGCGTCACGGTCGACCCTGAAAGCCCCCATGGTCTCGACGACATTATCGCTCAGCTAAAAGAGCGCCACGACTGGGTTTTAGCCGAACAAGAGCAGCACCTTGCCAGCGGTATGCCAATCGACGTTTTGGCTGCGAGGCTGGGGTGCGACACGATTGAGGTTGCTGGCGGCTTAGTCGAGCAGGGCAATTCCTTACGGGTGGCCGAAGGCACCTTGCACGAGCGCCAAAATGCAGACGAGGCCGTAAAAGTGAATGCGCGCCGGGGATGCGTTCTGGACCTGAACACATTCTGGTCGGCTTGGAGGCTAGGCGCGCTTGACCACGTAGCGGCCGCTTGCGGCCCTGTCTCGGTGGCCCGCAGTGTAGTCGACCGTTTAGGTTCTCGACGGGAGCGATATGAACAATCGGTGGTTGGTGGGCATGGAACCTTATCATACCACGAGGGCAAAATTCTCCACACGGAGGCGACGAGCGAGCAGATGGCCAGTCTGCGCGACGATGTGGATGCAGCTCTTCGATGGATAGATAAAAATGATGCCGTGAAGCCAATTGTTCTCGGCGACACAGCCTCGCCGGCGATGCGCGACCATGTTCAGTCCGGCCGAACCGACATGCTCGACGCTACGATTCTTTCAATCACAACAGACCGACTTCTCGTCTGTGATGACCTCGCTATGCGTTCAATCCATCGTTCGCTGGGCGGAACCCTTTCGACTTGGCTGCACGATGTCCTCACCAACGCGCATGCTGCAGGTGGTCTCGACAGCGAGCGCTTTACTCAACAGACCGTTGACCTAATCCGCTCGGGTCACGCGTATCTCGGCGTGACAGGTTCCATGATGGCGCTGGCAGTGCAGATGGATATAGTTGAACACAAGAAGCTTAGTTATCGCTCTGAGGCGCTCATCGGCCGCCTTGGAGGAGAGATCGCTGAGCCAATTTCGCATATGCATGCAGCATGTGAGGCCCTACTTCACCTTTGGTCGAGCAAAAGTGTGATGGCGGTTCGTGAGGCCGCAACAGGGAAAATCCTAGAATCACTTTTGAACGGACGTTCGCGCGACTGGGCTGCAATGTTGAAAGCGGTAGAAAAGATTACGATCGATATTCCAGGACTAGCGCAATACATTCGGAAATGGGCCAGAGGTCATTTCCTTCCCGGCTATTGTTAATCCTGAGATCGGCATTTTCGCCCAGGATCCGCGACGGTGAGGAAGTAGTGCCGCGGAGAGCGGAGCAGCCCAGATGTGGCATTGCTGGCTAAGACGCTATAGGCGGAGGCCCAAATCTTGGAAATTCAGGCAGACGCATGGCCCGCAGAAACTCAAAAAATGATCCTTATGGCGACATGCATCGCGAGGAGGAGGCGCCTGCGGCGGTGACCTGCTGGCTTTGTGGCAGGCCTACCGGGAAGACCGTCATCTCGCACCATCCTGTGCCGAAAAGCCGGGGAGGCCGGGACACGGTTCCCATGCACCCGATTTGCCAGCAGATGCTGATCGCCAATTTCACCAATTCCGAGCTGCAGCGTCATGGGATGGATGTGGAGGGCTTGCTGGCCGACCCCGGCGTTCGCAAATTCGTCGATTGGGTGGCGAACAAGGACCCGGATTTCACAGCGACGATGACCAAGAAGCAGCGGTAGTCGGTTCGTCAAAAGATCCGATAACTTTCATTATGTTAAACGATTTCAATGGCTTACGTCAAAAGCTCGTAGCCCATTCTGCTATTTCGAAATAGCCCTAATTGAGCAGCGCGTTCCTCTCGAAAAGAAAGCCCGCAGCGATGATCGCGTCGGCGAGATCAGCGAAGTAACGCATCTCGATGACCAGACTTTCGCCGAGCCATGTTGCGTCTTCACCGACATTGGCCTGCAACCAGTTCGACGCTTGCGCTGTTAGAGGCTCGAGAATGGCAAAGCCGCCATCTCGTGTGGCAACAAACCCGGCGCCCTGGTCGGGCGCGACGGTATGTTGGGAAAGGGACTTGTCGTCTTTCACGCAGCCGATGATAGGGCCTGATCATACCGATGTCATCGACCTGATCGTCCTCAACAGAGCTCGTTGAACAGCCCCTCTGACAGATACAGCCGGTCGGTTGCGCGAGTGCAGGCGACATAGAGCAGGTTGATCAACTGGTTGGTCTCGTGAAGCTGGGTCGGGTCCTTGCGCCGGCGCTTTACAAGCTCGGACGGCAGATCAAAATCATCGAGGACGACGACGGTCGCAAATTCGCGCCCCTTGGCCTTATGGGCGGTCGAGACGATCAGCGGCGAGTCCGCCTCGCGCGGGCAATGAAGCCGGCCAAGGCGGTCGAGGATCGCCGGCAGTTGCGCGTCATAGCGATCGACGATTTCGCGCAGCTTTCGGGCATCGGGGTCGCCGCGCTCGGCGGCATTGTCGAGGGCCCGCCATGAGGTAAATCGGGATACCGTTTCGTCGATGACGAGATTCAGCCGGTGGTGACGCAGCGCATAAGCCGATGACAGCTGGCGCTGCAGGTCCTCGATGCCACCAATCAAGTGGAACGGCTTCTGGATATTGGCGAGGCTCTCGAACAGCCGAGCGTTAGTCCGGGCCAGGACCGCGGTGCCCGGGCCAGTGCGGACATGGCCACCATATTTGAGGATTTCGGTGGTCCGCGCCGGGTTGCCCGTTAACGGGTGTCGCGGCGGCGCCGAGTGATGCAGCAGGATCCGGTTGGCGAGCTTGGCGACATCGGCACCGAACCGCCAGCTCTGGCTGAGCGGCATGGCGTCGACCGCGAACTGGTCCATGGCATCGACGGCTCCTCTGAAGCGGTAAATGCTCTGGTGGCTATCGCCCACGACGATCGTTGGCAGCTTGGATTTTGCCGCGATCGAGATCAGCACTGGGTTGAGGTCCTGCGCCTCGTCGAGCAGCAGATAATCGAGATCACCCTCGACCCGGTGCCAGAGTTCGAACGCCTTCAGATAGGTGTCATGGGTGATCGGCAGATCATGCTTTTCAAAGCGCAGCAGCTTCTCGGCGATCGCGAACGCCATTCGGCGCACAGGACCACGCTGCGAGATGTCATCGAGGTTGCAATGGGTGGGTTTGAGCTTGCTGCCGGCGTCGATCATGAAGTTGTTGAGGGTGCGCAGGATCGAGGCCCGAACTTGGCCATCGGTCATGCCGGGCACGCTGCCAATCATTTCATCATAGGCGCGCAGGTGCTCGAAATGGAACTTCTTGATCAGCCCGCCGCGCTCGTGGATTTTCAGCGCCCGATAGGCGACTGAATGTCCGGTGCGGGTATCGATCCGGCTCGGAAACTTGCGCCGGGCTTCATCGGCGATAGACTTATTGAACGCAATATAAAGGCCATTGGCCGGCCAGCGCCGTCCGTATTCGGCCAGCGTCGATGTCTTGCCGCAGCCGGCGCCGGCAGCCACCTTGATTGTGGCGTCGGGCGGCAGTGCCAATATGGCTTCCTGTTGGGGCGTCGGGTTCAAAACGGGTCAATCAGATTAAATTATGGGTGAAGTGTAAGGCCGCGCAAGCAACTTGCGGGCGCAACCGCCTCAGTAGCCATATGGCCTTGGGTCGTCATCCTTGCCCTCGAGCGCACTCTCCCGGACGCTCAGCTCCACGCCGTCACCGCGTTTGTCGACGCGTGCATCGCTATGCGCGATGCCTTGCTGGCGATACCAATATTCAGCCTCGGCGGGGGTGTTAAAGCTTCCGATCTTTCGCCAGGCAAAGCTCATTTCCGTTCTCCCTGTTTACAGAAAACATGATGCCAAGTGTCGGCTCCCCGCGCTGCAACTGCTCGTCCCCGCCCCGGTCATAGCCCCCAATCCCGCTGTCTCTCCGGCAGCGGGACATTGTATTGTTCAGGCGGTGCTTCTCGTTCTGGAAAGACCGGTCGTCCTTGGGTGCTCGGATCCGGCGTCCTGTCTGGCGAGATCCCGGGAGGTCTTGGTCCTTGTGGGCCTGGCTGGTGTGGCGGCGATGTTGGCGGCGTGGGCGCAATCGGACCTTGTCGTCCAGGCGCGCGGCCATGGCGGTCGATCGTCACCTCGCCGGTTGTTTCGAGGGCCGAAGTTTTCTCGCCGGCGTTGCGGACGATGCCGCGTTCAACGCGCGGGCCGCTGTCGACAATCAGCTCAAGACTGTCGCGGACGCGGGTGATGTTGACGAGGAACAGCTTTTCGTTCGTGAGGTTCTGTTCGCGGCTGTCGAATACCGCGATCCCGCGATCGGCGGTCAGGCCCTGTGCCATATGGGCATTGAGCGCATAACCGAGATCGAGCCGCTGCAGCATCGGGTCCCCCGTCGGCAGCGTGATCTGCATCTTCGTCGATGTCTCAAAGGTCACCCCTGCGGCGTCGATTTTGAGTACGGTGGCGCGGTCAGCGTTGATAAGGCCACGGTCGCGGTCGGTGTCCGTCCACCGCACCTTGTCGCCTTCGTAGATCTTTAGCGGCTTTTCACGGGTGATGCGGACGCTGTTCTCGGTCCGGTTCGTCGCCAGCTTTTCCGGATTGAGCCGGTGGAGGCGGCCTTGCTCGTCGACAAGTTCGACGGTCCTGCCAGTGCGGTCGATTCTGGTGACCCGCATCGTGCCGGCAGGAATATTCTGCGTCGGCACGCCTTTCTGGAAATCCACCCGCTGGCCGGCACCATAGGTCTGGATATAGCGCTCCTCCTCGCGGGTGGTGGTTACCTTGTCGAGCACCCGCAGGTCGAGGCCCGGACCGTTGACTAGACCCTGGTCGAGCAGTCCCTCCTGAACGGCGGCGTTGATGTCGGCGCGCACCTTTCGCCCCGAGGCCAGCAACATCGTGCTTTCGCGGATCTCCGGTGACAGCGCGAGCCACCGTTCGGCGGCAACCTCCGCCCCTCGCCCCGGGGCTTCGGTGGTCATGCCTTTCAACGCCGCCAGCGCGTCGGCCGGTCGGTAATCGTTGGCAGCGGCGGCCGCGACCTTGAGCTCGGCTGAACGGGCGCGCAGGTTGATGTTCATCTCGGCGGTGGGGGTCTTGGCGGCCTGCAGCACCTCGAACGGCTTGCCGGCATCGATCGCACCGAGCTGGCGCTTGTCGCCGACGAAGGCGAGTTTCCCGACCTCGAGGCGCTGGGCGAGCGCAGTCAGCTTGAGAACCTGGTCGTTCGAGACCATCGAGGCTTCGTCGACGAGCAGGATCGATCCCCGGAACATAGCTCTCGCCATGTCGAGGCGCTGCGGCGACGTCCTGTCGTCGAGGAGACGGCCGTGGGTTCCAAGAAACCGTGCAATGGTCATCGATGCGATGCCGGTGTCACGCTCGAGCATCCGGACGAGCGTATTTTGCAGGCCGAGGCCGACGACGTTTCGCCCTTCCTCGCGCGCGACGATCGCCATTGCGCCAAGCGCCGAACTCTTGCCGGCTCCAGCGACGCCCTGCACGGCTACGATGCGGTCCGTGCCGGCGAGGACCAGGCGTCCGGCGGCTTCCTGGCCCGGGTTCAGCGCGAATCCGCCCTTTTCCGTCAGGCCTGCCATGGCCGCGACCTGCAGTCGTTCGCCAGCTGCCTGCGGGCTGTCGATGACGCGGTCGCCTTTGCCGCGGCCTGCCTCGACAAAGCCCAGTATGCCCTTCTCGGTATCGGTCGCTTGCGGCGTCGTCAGGCGGTCTTTGTTGCCATCCACCCCGCGCACCAGCTTTCCTTGTCGCTCGAGCGTCGTGATCCGCTTTTCTACCTCATCGACGGTGATTGGCAGACCGAGATCGAGGGCTGTCTTTGTCAGCTGGACCGCATCAAAAGCTGCCTCGCGTTCGCTCAATGATCTGATCGCCGAGGCGACCGATTTGGCCGCAGCAATTTCGACCGGCGTCAGTTTCGACAGCGTCTTGGGCATCAGTGGGTCCTGAACCCCGCTGCCGACGCGCTCCTTGATAAATTCGAGGACACGCCTGATGCCATCGGTACCACTCCGCGCCGCCTCAACGACGCGCCCCCACACGTCCTTGCCGTCTCGCGCCACGCTCCTTGCTGCCTCGACCATTGCCGGCAGATCGAGGCCCAGCGCGCCCGCGCGAGCTTCCCACTCGGCGCGCAATTCGGCACGGTTTTCGACCTCTGGCTTGCGGGCGCGTGTCTTGATCGTGACGGCGTCTCGTGTCTGGTCGTTTTGGTGCGTGAGCTGGGAAAACGCCTCCAGTACCTCCGCTCGTCTCGTTGAGAACGCCATCACAGCCTCGCGCGAGATGCCAGAGATCTCGAACTGTCCGTGCTTGCCGGTTGGCTCGATTGTGTACCCGAGCTTCTCCACTTCGGTTCGAAGCTGAGCGTTGTAGACCGAGGCTATAGTTGAATAGGCCTGCCAGATTTTTCCATTCCACAGCGCCCGCCATTTGCCGTCCGCGCCTTGGGTGGCGTTAGCAATGACGGCATGGATATGGGCTTGCGGGTCCTGGTTGCGGTTTGTGTCATGTTGGAACAACGCGACCACCAGATTGCCGGTTTTGACCGACTCTATCTTTCCATCTGCACCCTTCATCCGGGTTTCGGCGAGGTTCTTTTCGACCCAGGCAATCGTTGCCTTTGTAGCTTTCATGTTGGCTTCGAGCAGTCGCTCGTCGCCGCCGATATAGGCCAGCATCGACAGCGTCTTCGGTGCCGAGAACGTCAGGTCGAACCCGGCCCGATGTCTGCCGTTGCCAGCGCCAAGCTCCGTGCCATCGGGCATCTTGCCGTCAAGGATGGCCTTGAATTCCTCGATCCCGACCTCGCCGGCGAGGCCTGCCTGTTCGGCGCCGTCGCCCGCCCAAAGGCTGGTCTCCTGCGCGGCATCTGCCGTGTAATAGTTGTCCTTGGTATAGTAGCTCGAGGCCGCGCCCGATGAGCCGATTGCTGCTACCGAGAGCATGGTCGCCCTCCCCCGGACGCTACCCGTGTCATAGGGGCGTCGAGATTTCCGGGGCCGTTTGGATGCCGGTCAGCGATCGCTTGCTGGCGCATCACAGCCCGATGTCCATGTCATCTTCGCGGTCGTCGCGGTCATCGCGGCCCTGGCCGAAGTTGTCGCGGGCCTCTCGCTTGGTCAGGTCCTCTGTGCCGCGGTCCTGTTCCTGCGGTTTCTTTCCGGGTCGCGTATCGCCGGCATCAGGGATCGACGGCCCGGTACTTTCAATTCTGGCTCCCGGTGCGTCTTGCGCATCGCCCTTTTCGTCTGCCTCACGCGAAAGTCGCTCGCCGCGTTCATCGTCGCCGACACTCCTTTCAGCCTGTGTTTTTTGTTGTGCAACACCGAGCGCTTCGCGCCGCGCTTCGGCATTGAGACGTTCGTATCGGACCTCGTCGGACTCGGGCATTTCAGCCGTTCGTTCCGGGTCGAACTGCACCGGCAGTCTCAGCACCGGTTGTGCTTCGATCGTGATCCCGACACCGCTGTCGTCGCTGCCGTTCGGTCGTTTGACGACGATCGTTTTCAGCGGTTGGCCGAGGTCGGGCCGCTGGATGAAACCATGCGCTTTTTTCGGCCAGCTGCGGATTGTCAGCTTGATCTTCGCCGCCGGGAACCCTTGCGGGAACACAAGCCATCCCGACAGGTCGGGCAGTTTTGAGATATCGTCGGGCAGCACCAGCGGTTCGAGCTGGCGCTTGTTGGTCAGCGTTACGGCATCGCGGACATTGTCGACGCCGAAGCTGATACCCTGCTCCATTTCCGACCATTCGCCATTGCCGATCTGGTCGGAGCACCATTTGGCTGAGGTATAATCAGCGGTGGCGAGAATGAGCTTCGTTCGGGCAAGGCTTCCCAGGGTTTCGGCGATGTCGTCGCCATAGGTGTCGCGCAGCTTGGCGATGGTGTGAACGCCGAGCACAAAGGCCCCACCATAGTTGCGTGCCGTCTGCATCCCCTTCTCGATCGCGGGCAGCCGGTGGAGCGCGCCAAGCTCGTCGAACAAGAACCAGATGCGGACATCGCGCGGGCTTGGAGTCCCCGCCATCATCGAGTTGATGGTCATGTCCATCCACAGCGTCAGCAGCACCTTGACGGTCGACAGGTCGACATGCCGGGCGGCGATGAACAGCACCGAGCCACCTTCTAGTTCGGCGTGGACCCAGTCCTTGATCGAGAACTGCTCCCCCTCGATCGGCAGGCTGCGAATGGCGTTGATGTTGGTGTTCATGGTGGCGCGGATCGACTCCGCCATGCGCGCAGCCTGGGGGTCGGACAGCGGCGACGCGACGGTGCCGCCGACAAGTTCGTTCACCTCCTTCAGACTCGCCGTCATCAGCTCCTCGTAGAGGTGCCGATTGGTCGTGAGCTTCAGCTCCGTCAGCCGCACACAGGCTTCGACGAACAACAGCCGCGCCGCCTGCACCCAGAAGGGCTCGGCGCCGCCGCCATCGCTTGGGATCATGGCTTCTGCAGCCGATGTGAACTCGGCGCGCGTCGCGCAATCGTTGAAGATCGACCATTGCGGACAGCGCTTGTCGAACGGGTTCAGGATGACGTCGCGGGTCGGGTCATAGAAGCCTTCGATGAAGGTTCCGGTGAGGTCAAACACCACCGCCTTCTTGCCGCGCTGGCGGACCTGATCGAGTAAGTCTCGCATCATTGTCGACTTGCCGGTGCCGGTCGTTCCGACACTGAACATATGGGTCTGTTCGGTGCGCCATGGATAGGGAACGCCCGCAATGGTGTAGGGTTCGTATGGGTCGCGCTTGGGGCGTTCCGATGGCTTCATGAAGGGCGCCAGCGAGCGCCATTTCGGACCGAAGAGATGCTGATATTGTGCTTCCCGTTCCTGCTTCGCCTTGTCCTCGTTGAAGACCTCGATACGGTCGACGAGTTCGGCGACGGGAGCGATGGTGGCACCGCGCTCGTGGTTGCGGCGGAGCACCCGCCGGCCGATCCACCGTGAGGCCCAGGTGTAGAAGAAGCACACCGGTAGTGCGACGATCGCCGTGAATTGCAGCGCCGCTGTAAAGGTGGTGATGAGCAGCTGCCAGGATTGCTGGACTGGCGGGTAGTCGGGGACTTGCCCGACGGGCATTCTGACCGGCGTGTTGCGGGGGCCGACGACGTTGACGAGCTTTCCTGGGTCGAGCTTCAGATAGTCCCAGAACCAGCTGTAGAAGCGCATGGCGCAGCGGTAGAGATCGCCCGACTCCATATCGTTCCAGATGAGGAACGCGAGGCTGACCGAGAACAGGGTTCCGATGACCCACAGCATCGGTCTGAGACCGGCCGCGAACATCATGCCGAAGGTTTCGATCAGCTGGCTGCCGCGGGTGAAGTCGCCGTATTTAGGCTTCATGGGAAGCCCCTTTCAGGCGTGCTGCGCGGACTTCTGTGACGACCTGATAAAGCTCTTTGTTGGGGTGGTTTCTGACGAGCGCGTCGACCGCGATCTGGATGGCAGTGACCTGCGAAAGCACCTTGTCTTCGGGTGCCTCCGCAAGCCCGTTGGCGCTTCTCATGAGGTGCTTTACATGACCGCTCAGCGAGTGCTTGTGCGCGCGAGCCGCTGTTACAAGGCGGGCGAACTCCGCCTCGCTCAGATAGAGCGTTATCTGTCTCTTTGGGTTCTTCATGTCCACACCGCTCGAATTTTGGCGGGTGGTTCGTCTTGCGTAAGGCTTCGCGACTATAGCGTATTTGCAGCAAACTGCAAGTTGCGCCACCTTGTAAAAACCTGCTGGTAATTCCGCCCGTTATACAATAGGAAGGTGGTGGACCTTCCAATAATCACTATAGTATGACAAAATAAGTTCCAAACACCTTCCCGGCTTTTTTACTACAAATTGTCGCTAAGTAATTTAACTGAATAGATAATTCAGCCCAGCGCCGCTGTGTGGTGTGTGCCTAAATTTACTACTATTCCCCCTCCAATTGCACCGTGGCTAGTTGGTCTTGGCCGGTGCGTCTTGCTCGCGTTTAGCGGCTGACGGGGAACCCGACTTATTGAGTGCCGCTGTCCATGGCCGTGCCAGGAAAGCGGTCTTTGAAGCGATCCGGCGAAGCCGACGTTGCCCGTAGTAAAAGGCGGCTCATGTGGCTCGATGCCCCGTGAGCCGCCCCGGCGCCTGGCAAAAGAAAAGGGGCCACAGCCCCTTGCTGTCGTTGTCGATTTTGTCTTGTCAGCCTGGTCTTTCGTTCGCCATTCGAACGAGCACGTCGCCGTGGCAGCGCGCCGGCGCGCACCAGCACACGACGTCCTTGCCTGCGAGCTTCGGCAGCTGCGCCAACAGGTCTGGCTTGTTGCGGATGTACGCCTCGAACTTCGCGACCGCCTGGTCTCGCGTGCCATCCTTGCCGATGACGAACGGGTTTCCCCAGATCGACGGCCGGCCGATGTAAACGGCGCCAGGTGGTACGCCATGAAGCTTCTTGTTGAGCACTTTCGGCATTGCCGTTCTCCCTCAGTATTCGCCGCTCATCCGGCCCGCCACGGTGTGGACGATCCGGTCGATGACCCAGGCCGGGAGGTTGGTGTAATCGCCTTCGTCGGCGCACCAGTACGAGCCATCGGCGTTCTGGATGACGTGGATGTCGAAGCTCGAAATCTTCGACCGCTGAACCGCGTTCTCATAAGCCGCCATGAACAGGCTGAGGTCTTCGGCCGATGTCGGAGTGTCGAGGGTTGCGGTCTGCATGTCGGTCTCCTTCGAGCGGCGCCGGCGGGGGTTTCCGTCGGCGTGGCCCCCTCTTTGAGTGGGGCGACGACAGGGGGCAGGGACGCAGCGAAGCTGCGCCGCTCGCGGGCGGTGGGGGAGCCGATTTAGTTGGGTTGCCCGGTGCGGCGAGCGCAGCGCAGACGCGCGCCGGGCGGCCCGGCTAAATTGGGGGGACCGCCGATCCTTGCGCCCTGTCGCCGTTCCGCTCAGGGGCCTCTCACGCCGACGGGAACCTCTGCTGGTGTTGCGGGGGGCCTCAGCAGTTTCCCAGCCCGTTGCCGCTCACCAACGGCTGCGAGGCCGACCTGAATTATGAGCTTGTCCGAAAGCGCCGCGTCGGGCATTTTCAGCAGTGTCCAGAGGCCGCCATTCAAGCGGAGTGTGGACCTATGGCTATTCCAAAATCGACGAGTGTGAAGGCGCTGGCGCGCATCCGTGCCGAGCGCGATGAGTTTGACAGACGCGAACGTGAAGCGCGCCGTGATGCGGCGATCGAGCTTGGCGAGGCCGTACTCAAATCAGCCGATCTGGCGCTAGAGCCGACGGAGGTCGCGCAGCTGATTCAGGCTGTAATGAAGCATGGCTTTGAGGCGTCGCTGGCGCTGCTGACGCCGGCAGTTCCATCGCGCAAGGCCGCTGCCAATGGCAGCCAGCCAGGGGCGTCTGATCATGTCACCGGATGACCGGATCGCGGCCGCCGAGCGCCGCATCCAGGAGGTCATTGCAGACCGTGCCGCAAGCTACTGGTTGCGCGACGCCGCTAAGGCGGCGATCGCGCGTGATCCCGTCGATGCGGTCAACGATGCTGACTTTCTGCTGGGGCTTCTCCAGCCTTGGGCGGCGGCGATTGTCGATGCCGAGATGGCGCGCGCGGCGGAGCCGGCGTTGCCATTCGAGGCCGATGCCGAACCGACATGACTCGGGCCGCCCTGATCGCCGACAGGGTCATCGTCGGCGATTGCGTCGAAGCCATGAACGCACTGCCGCAAGGCTGCGCGGACATCGTTTTCGCTGACCCGCCGTACAACCTCCAGTTGGCCGGCGACCTCAGGCGCCCGGAGGGCGGCAAGGTCGCCGGTGTCAGCGATGACTGGGATCTGTTCGAGGGCTTTGCGAGCTACGATGCGTTCACGCGCGCATGGCTGAAAGCCGCGCGGCGCATCCTCAAACCCGACGGCGCAATCTGGACGATCGGCAGCTACCACAATGTCTTTCGGGTGGGTGCCGCGATGCAGGATATGGGCTTCTGGATATTGAACGACATCGTCTGGTCGAAGACCAATCCGATGCCGAACTTTGCGGGCAGGCGCTTCACCAATGCCCATGAGACATTGATCTGGGCGGCGCGGGCGCAAAATTCCCGCTACCGCTTCAACTATCATGCGATGAAGGCGCTCAACGATGATTTGCAGATGCGATCGGACTGGTCGTTGCCAATCTGCACCGGCGCCGAGCGATTGAAGGTTGACGGCGTCAAGGCCCACCCGACCCAGAAACCGGAATCGCTGCTTTACCGGGTGCTCCTTTCGTCCACCGATGTTGGCGATCTGGTGGTCGATCCGTTCTTCGGCACCGGCACCGCCGGTGCGGTGGCGAAGCTGCTCGGCCGTCGCTGGATCGGCATCGAGCGCGATACCCGCTATGCAGCGATCGCCGAGGCAAGGATTGCCAACCTGCTGCCGTTATCAGGAGGCGCCCTGACCGTAAGCCAGGAGCGACGCAGCGTTCCCAAAATCCCCTTCGGTGCGCTGGTTGCAGCAGGAATGGTCCGGGCAGGCACCCGCCTGCTCGGACCACATCGCCGATGCGAAGCCGTTGTGCGCGCTGATGGTTCGATTGCCGTCGGCGATCTCGTCGGCAGCATCCATAAGCTTGGCGCTGCCGTCCAGAATGCGCCGAGCTGCAATGGCTGGATGTTCTGGCATGTCGAGGAATCGAGCGCCCTTGTGGCGCTTGATGCGAAGCGGAGCGAGTATCGCGCCCGTCTTGCTTCCTGACTGATGGCGAGCGCGTCCGACCACAGTAATAGGAACTGCGCTTTGGCGGCTACATGTGCTGGCTAGAGAGCGGGATCGTTGCCCGATTGCTCGGCCGACACCCCCCTGCTTGCAGCTTCGGCAACAAGGTCCTTGGGCCGCAGATTGTCGAGCCACGACGGGCCAAGCTGGTTGCGGATCGCGCGTAGCGATGATCCGCGTGGATCGCTTGCATCGGAGCCGTTCATCCATGCGGCCCAGAGGTCGGTCTTCCACGACCGGCCGTGGCGTTCGCGCCAGTCGATGAGCGCCGACAGCATGTCGTCGGTCATGTTTTCGAAGGTCGATTTCTGGCTCATGACCTGGCTTCCTGCGCTCGTGCTTCCAGCACGGTGCGGCTCGGACGTCGGTCACGCATGGTGAGCGACACCAGGTCGGAGAGCCTATAATCCCAGACGTTGCCGCGGATCAGGCTCATCATCGTCACGGTGTCGCCATCAGCGTTAAGCGCGATGGGGACACTCAGGACGTGTTTGCGGCGCGATCGCTGCTTGGCGATCTGCCACAGCAACGAATTACCCTTTCTGGCAGGCGCGGCTGTCGGGTCATCGATGCGTTTCATGATGGTGCCTTTCCAGTATCAGAGGGGAAGTTCGGTCTGGGCGCCCACGGGCCGCACCGATGCCGGCTTGCCGGCGAGAAGTGCGGCAGCCTCGAGACCGCACAGCCCAAGCGGACAGGTGCCGTAGGCGCCCTGTCGGTCGGCGGCGAGGTCCCGCGACGCATGGGCATCGACGAAGTTGCCGCCATGCCCCGATGGTCTTTTGCAGCGCACGCCGATGCCGGCGCCGCAGTCTGGGCAGACGACCTCGAGGATCGGGTCGCGTGGCCATTCGAGGCTGCAGCCCGGCTTGGCACAGCAAACCGGCCCATGCCGGATGGCGAGGCCGCTCATGCGGCCTTCGCAACGGGTATCGCGCGTTCGGCGTGCCAGAGGTTGCCATTGGGCAACTCGGCGCGAGCGACCATGCGGAAACGAAACCAGTCGATTGCAAAATCGCAGGTGTCGTTAAAGCTGGAGCCGGGGGCATCGCCGACCTGACCATTGGTCAGGTCGACGGTGAGCGCGCCATCCCAGGTGACGGTGTGGCCCGAGCCCCAGACATAATCGATGATCCCGATCTGGAAGCGCCCTGACAGTCGCAAGGCTGGATAGGGCGCGGATGGCAGGCAGAAGTCGGCGTCGACCATGCCTGCAATGGCGAGCTGGCCGCCGTAGCTGGCGTTGTCGAAGATCTCGACGATTTCGTCATCATCGAGAAGCTGGGGCAGCGCCGGATTATGCGTGACCTTCAGGGCGCGCCAGAGGTGCGCGTTCTCCGGACGGTGGCGCCACGGACCCCTGTCGGGCCCATGTGCCTTCGACGATGTCAGCTTGATGCCTTTGCGGCTTTCGACAAGAGCGAGGAACTGCGCCTTCGAGATGTTCAGGAATCCGAGGACGCGCGCCAGCGCGGCATTCGGAAAGACGTGCTGAAGGCCGAAGCTCGGTGCTGTCGGGCTGAGCATTTCGTCTTCGACGCTGAGGCCTGCCGGCAAGCAGGGCAGAATGCTGATTTCGCTCAGGTGACTGTAACGGGGCATGGCAGGGCTCCTTGTTGGGCACACCGCCGCCGCTCGCTTTCCTCTCGATGCCGCAGTCAGCGCCGGCTTGCTGCGATCGCCAGCAAGCGGCTTGCCGCTTCGGCGGCGCACGCGGGATAGGCGGCGCTGAGATGCCTGACCGCGTCGTGCTCGCGATCTGTCGCATGACCGCTGTTGACGAGCTGCTGCGATGTCATCAGCGCAGCGGTGATGACATCGCCGGCATCGCGTCTCGAACCGACGCATTCCTGAGCCCGGTCGTCATAGTCGACCGGCGCTGTGAAGTTGGCCTCGAGCCACGTCGACAGGCCGTCCTCAACCCGCTCGAACCAGGCGACGCTGTCGGCGTCGTCGCGGTCGAAGACGATTTCGACCTGGGCATAGCTGCCGAAGTCATGGTTGTGCGTCTTGATGGCGAGGCGGGCACCTTCGGGCGGCACGCCGAAGCGCGCGATGAGCGCGGCGCGATAGACGGTGCATTCGAGCTGCTGGAGATAGACCCAGTTGGTGGTGATGCCAGTCTGGGCGCAAGGCTCATCGCTCGGCGCCGCGCCGATGCTGAAGCTGACCATGTGCATGATTGGCCTCTCAGGCCTTGAAGACGGGATGGAGATCGTCGATCGCCTCGACTTCGCAGCAGTCGGGCGCTTGCGCGATCGGCTGCCAGACGATGCCATCGTCGGGGTGGCCGCGGAGCTGGATCGAGGTGTCCAGAACGACCGCGAGGCCGAGGATGAGGATCAGACAGTCGAGGAGGCGGGTGCGTTGAAACATTGCCGTTTTCCCTTCGCCGAGCGGAATTGCTCGACGAACGGCGTCCACCTCACCTCTGAAAGCATCGGCGGCAGCGGAGCGATGCCGGCTTCGGGGGCGAACGCTGCCTGGCCATCGCAACGGGTGGGAGCCTCGCCTCAGGCCGGGCAGGCTTCATCGCAGCAGCAATGATCAATATCGTATTCGCGATCCTTGCACGCGATCGACATCACCATTCTCCGCTGATCGTGATTGCTCAGCGTCTTCCTGCCCCCTCCCCATCTGTCGTATTGGACCGCGTGACTGCCGCGCTTGTTTCCGCGTCATCCGGTCGTAACCCGCAGGGCCGAGACAGCTTCAGCTGGCTCGGTGAGCGCAGCGAGTAGGACGGGGTCGGCCGTCAGGCCGAGACGCCCAATCCTTGCCCTTTCTTGACTGCAATCCGTAGCTTTTCGACCAACCGGACTTGAACAAACCCCCTAAAATCTTTCCGCTTGCCCAGCCTCTCCGGCATCACCCCGGCTTTTTTGGCGTTTCAGCTTGTCAATTCGCATCCAAAGCCGACCCCAGTTTCGCTTCCAAAAATGACCCCCTGATTGACGCGGGGATGAGCGCGTCGGCACGGTCTCGCGGCTGATTTCAGCGCGCATGTCGGGATCTGGCTGCCGGTGCGGCTGCAACGCAGGGAGGGCGTAGCCCGACCGGAGTTGCAGCCGCACCGGCAAGGTATTTTCGACGGCTGTCGCGGGGATCAGCTGCGGTTTTTGAAGCGCCAGGAGTCGTTGCCGGTCTCGATGATATCGCAGTGGTGGGTCAGCCGGTCGAGCATGGCGGTGGTCATCTTGGCGTCGCCGAACACCTGCGGCCAATCGGCGAACGCGAGATTGGTGGTGATCAGCAGCGAGGTGTTTTCGTAAAGCTTGCTGATCAGGTGGAACAGCAGTTGCCCACCCGATTGACTGAACGGCAGATAGCCGAGTTCGTCGATGACGATGAGATCGTAGCGCAGCAGCTTCTCGGCGAGGCGGCCGCTGCGGCCGGCGGCCTTTTCCTGTTCGAGCTGGTTGACCAGATCGACGAGGTTGAAGAAGCGGCCGTGGGCATGCGCGCGGATGACTGCCGCGGCGACCGCGATGCACAGATGCGTCTTGCCGGTGCCGGTGCCGCCAATAAAAATCGCGTTGCGCCGGCCATCGAGGAAGCTGCCGGTGGCCAGCTCGCGCACCCGGCCTTCGTCGATCGGCGTGCCGGTGAAGACGAACGTGTCGAGATCCTTGAGCACCGGGAACTTGGCACCGCCGATGCGGTAGCTGATCGAGCGCGCCTGGCGGTGGGTATGCTCTGCCCGGATCAGGCTGGCGATGAGGGGATAGATGTCGTCGCGCCGCGCCAGTCCCTTGCCGGTGATCTCGTCGAACCCGGCGCGCATGCCGTAGAGCTTGAGCTCGGTCATCGCCTCCATGATCTCATGGCGTTCCATCAGGCAAGCATCCTTATGCTGTCGTAGCGGCCGCAATCGGCCATGGGTTCGATCTTCAGCCGCAGCGCATCGGGCGTCGTGATGCTCGGCGGCGCGACCGGCTGCCGCTGACGCGCGAGCACCGTCAGGATGACGTCGCCGCTGGCGATGCCCGCCTGCATGGCTTCGGCGCAGGCGGCCTCGACGGCGTCGAGGCCATGGTCGAGCACCGCGCCCAGCACCTTGACGAACTGGCGGTCGCCGTCGGCATGGCTCTTGAGCTTGGAACGGACCCTGGCCAGTCCCGGTGGCAGGTCCCAGTCCTTGAACGGCGCGCCGTTGCGCAGGGCACCGGGCTTCTTCACCAGCACCGGCAGATAGTGCCACGGATCGTAGATGATCCGGTCGCGCCGGAAGTGGCGAGGATGATCGGCGACCACCTCGTTGTTGCAGAGCACGACGATGCGCTCGGCATGCGAACGCACCAGCACCATCCGCCCGGCGGCGCGGGCGTCGACGCTGTAGCGGTTGTGATCGGCCATGATCAGGCAGGTGGTGGTGGCGCGCACCGCCTTCTCGACAAAGCCGTCGAACGGTCCGCGCAGCGCCATCAGGCTTGGCTGCTCATCCTGGAACACCTCCCATATCGTCCGGTCCCGGAACTCGGGATGCCGGGTCCGCTTGGCGTAGGCGATGCATTGATCCTCGAGCCACGCGTTCATCTCGATCAGGCTGGTCACCCGCGGCTTGGGCAGGAACAGCAGGTCGCGCAAATTGCCGACCTGGTTCTCGACCTGCCCCTTCTCCCACCCCGATGCCGGCGAGCAGGCCACCGGATCGACCAGATGATGCGAGCACATCTGCAGGAAGCGCTGGTTGTACTTGCGCGCCTTGCCGACGAGGATCGCCTCCACCGCCGTCTTCATGTTGTCGTAAATCCCGCGCCGGCAGACCCCGCCATAAAAGGCGAACGCCTTGTCATGGGCATCGAACACCAGCTCCTGCGTCTCCCGAAAGTAGACCCGCACGAACGGCATCCGGCTGTGCGACAGCTTCATGTGCGCCGCCTTGACCATCAGCGGCAGCCCCTGGAACGTGATCGTCTCATGGCTCCAGTCGAACTGGTACGCCTCGCCCGGCGCAAAGCTCATCGGCACATAGGCGCGCGCCGGACCACGCGCCCGTTCGCTGCGCCACGCCTTGACGAACCGGTGGACACTGTCGTGCGCACCGTCATAGCCGTGACCGCGCAGCTCCTCGAACAAGCGCTGCGTCGAACGGCGCTCACGCCGCGGCAGCTTGTCTTCCCGCTCCAGGATCTCGGCCAGCGCGGTGATCCACGGCCCCAGCTTCGGCGATGGCTGCGCCGTGCGCGCCGCGTAGCTGAACGCCGTCGTCTCCTGGCCACGAATGACTTTGCGCACCGTTGCCCGCGAAACCGACAGGACCCGGACGATCTCCTTGATCGGGCGCCCCTGCTCGAAATAGGCGCGACGTATCTGGCCAATCTGGTCCACGCCTATCATCCCCCAAAGCCCTTCCCGGCAGCCAAACGGCAACGGAAGGGACACTGACACGCAACGTCAAAAGGGGGTCATTATTGGAAGCGAAAACCACCCCTCAGGGGGTCGTTATTGCAAGCGATTTTACATTTCAGCTTCTGCAGTTGGTCTGTTCTCCGCCTCTATCATCAACGCCGGCACTGCTGTCATTTGACCCCGCGCGTCGGGAGCAGACGAAAGCCCCGGCGGGCGAAGCCCGCCGGGGCGTAGGTCCCGATCAGAACGGGATGTCGTCTGCGAGTTCGAGGTCTGCGTCGGCCTTCTTCTTGCCGCGGCCCTTGGCCGGCGCCGGTTCGGCGGGGGCTTCGGCAGCAGGCGCCTTGGTGAGGAAATCGACCTTGTCGGCGTAGATCTCGACACCGTAGCGTTCGACCCCGGCGTTGTCGGTCCACTTGGTGTAGTGGAGCCGGCCTTCGACCGCGACCTTCATGCCACGGCGGACATAGCTGGCGACGTTCTTGCCGAGGCCGTTGAAGCAAGTGACGCGGTGCCATTCGGTTTCTTCGACCAGCTCTTCGGCGCTGTTGCGGAACTTGCGCGAGGTGGCGACCGAGAGGGAGGTGATCGTGGAGCCGCTCTGGGTGCTCCGAGCGACGGGGTCCTGGCCGACGTTGCCGACGATGAGAACGATGTTGGTCATGGTGTTTCTCCTGAGCTTTATCGCCGGGCCTTTCCCGGCGACAGGCTCCGTAAAAAGGCGTGCCATGGGGGTCTGGCACCGCGCGCGGCTCCGCAATCTGGCGGAGACGATGCCGCGCGCGGGAAACCGTCCAGATCGCGGGGTGGTGCGGGCAGCCTGTTCCCTGCCCTCGCGCCAGCGAAGAGGCAGAGAGAACGGGCAACACGGCCCCGAGCTGGAGGGTTGCCTGACTTCCATGGTGCGCCTTAGGAATGCCGGTCGTTGGGAAGGGCCGGGCGAATGGGGCCAAGAGAGAGACGCCCCTGGCCAACTCGCCTACATCGTCTTCAGGCACGTCATGGCCGGCCCGCCTCATGCTGCCCCGCGCGGCGTGCGCCACATCCCCCGGGTGGCCACTGCAAGTCCGACATCGCTTCGCTGGTCGTGACCGAATGGCACTGTTTTCTGGTGCTGCCCGGTGATGTCGTCGATTGTCCGTTAGGCTGTGTTGCGGTTGATGCCGGTCTCCTGACTCGTGGACCGTCTTCCGGAGTCAATTGCAGTGTCGACCCGCCGACAGGCGATTCCACCTTGGCCTGCTGCTCAAACCTGCTGCTGGCGCTGGCGGGCGTGGCTAGTGCTGCCGCCCGCCCCATCGATTTAGTGATGGTTCCTGTGTGATCTGGAAAGGCCCCGGCGGGCGAAGCCCGCCGGGGCTTCGACGCGACCAGAGCAGTCAGTCGATATCGCGCCCTCATTTGCTCAGTTCGCTGAATCCTGACCTTTTGCCCGGAAGGCGGTCTGAGTAGCAGCGGAACAGAAAACCTACATAAGAGGGTGAGTGTCGGGTGATGGCGAAGCGGCGCCCTGTGCGAACGGCACTATCTGGGACATTTCAGACATTTGTGGCGGGGCCGCCAAACGGCGGCTTCCGGCAAAAGCTGACGCTCGGGTGTTTGCTCGTGTTATTTCGCCAATTGGCCGCGGGCGGGCTCCAATAAGTGACATTGATTGCGGCCTTAGACTGCTTTGTTGACCCTCGCTCATCGGACAAAGGTCCGGCTTTTGCGAGCTTAAAAGCCGCCGTCCCGATCGGTCATAGCTGCCGAAGACACAAAGGGTCTTGCATCGTGCAAGCCTTCCGCTGCCGGATCGAACGCATCGAGCGTTGCCAAAGCGGGCTTTCGGCACCTCTGCCGCCCTGCAGCGCTTCGAGACCCGCAATCAGCGGTCTTCAAGTGCCCACGATACGGCGGGAGGCTGAGACGCTATCGCTTGCTGCTTCTCGCTATCCATTGGGACCTCGACCAGGCTATCGGCACCTCTGACATGTCCTTCATCAAGTGACGGCGATCTTCTGACCAGTTGCCGCCACAGCCGCGCTGCGTCTTCCGGCAGCATCCAGGCCGCCGGGACGACAACAAGGGTCAGCATCGTCGATGTGATCAGCCCGCCAATCACGATAAAGCCCATCGCGTTGCGCCATTCCGACCCATCGGATGATGCCAAGGCTACCGGAATCATGCCGAAGATTGCGGCGAGTGCCGTCATCAGCACCGGGCGCAGCCGTTCCGGCGCAGCTTGGGCCATGGCGTCGGCGCGCGGCACACCGGATTCGACAAGCTGGTTTGCCCGGTCGACCAACAGGATTCCGTTCTTCATAACAATGCCCATGAGTGCCAGGAGGCCGATCTGCCCGAACAGGCTCATTTCCTGTCCACCGATCAACATCGCCACGAATGCCCCGGAGAAGGATAGGGGCGCCGTCAGCATGATGAGGAAAGGCTGGCCGAAGCGGTCGAACTGGCTGGCAAGCACGATGTAGAGTGCAATGAGCGCAAGCAAGAAGGCAAAGCCGATTGCGATCGCGGTCTCCGCCATGCGCCGCGCCTGCCCTTCCACCACTAGCTCGATGCCGGGGGGCGGTGGATTGGCGGCAATGATCGCGTCCATTGCTTCCACGGCGGCGCCGAGGGACACACCGGTCGCACTGTTGGCGAGCACCGAGACCTTGCGGGCGCGGTCCTGGCGGTCGATCTGCACTGGGCCGGTGCCGATCCTTGGATCGGCCACTTGGCCCAGATCAATAAGGCGCCCCTCAAGGCTTCGGGTTTGCAGAATGGCCACCGCATCGAGCGACTGGCGCTGTGCCTCTTCCAGCCGGACCCTGACGTCATGGCGCCGCCCGCCCTCCTCGAAGGTCCCGGCTTCCACCCCGCCGAGGAGAATCCTGGTGGTGTTCGCAAGGTCACGTGCCGATACGCCGAGATCGGCAGCACGCGTGCGATCGATGCGGAGTTGCAATTCCGGCCGGCCGCCTTCGTAACTGGAGCGGACGTCGGCGAATTCGGGGCGCGATTTCATCGCCGCCGCCAGCCGGGCCGCATAGGCTTCGGCTTGGGCCAGATCGCGACCCATGATAACCTGTTCGATAGCGGCCTGCCCGATGCCACCACCCGAAACCCATGGGACTTCGGCGGCAACAACCTCGGTTGCCTCGGGAAGTGCCTGCCGCAACGCGGCGCGCGCCTGATCCATCACTACCATCTGGTGGGTCGACCGTCCCTGCTTGGGCGTGATTGCGACGTAGAGTTCAAGCTCGTTGCTGCGCTGGCGGCTGCCGGCCCCCACCGTGACAAACACCAGCTCGACATCGTCAATTCCGCGCAGTGCCGCATCGGCGCGTGCTGCCGCTCGGCGAGACCCTGCGATGCCGGTTCCCTGTGGCAGCTTGACCGTGGCAAGAAACTCGCTGCGATCGGTAGATGACATGAAGGTGGAAGGCACCATTGAGGCGGCGACGCCGCCGACCACGAGGCTGCCCAGCGCGATTGCCATCACCAGCAGACGACGCTGGAGCGCCCAACGCACAATACGCCCGTAGCGTCGCTCGGTCGATTGGTGGAACTCTTCGATGCGCGACAGCCATGCCCCACCATGATCACCCGCCTTGAGCAGCCGGGCTGCCAGCATCGGGGTTAGCGTGAAGGCGACCAGCAGCGACACGCTGACCGAAAAGACAATGGCGAGGCCGTACTGAAAGAAGAATCGACCGACGATGCCTTCCATGAAGGCGATGGGCACGAACACCGCAAGCGTGGCAAAGGTGCCGGCCAGCACGGCGAGTGCCACCCTCTTGGTGGCGGCAAAGGCGGCGTTCCGGGGATCGGCACCCCCGTCGATGTCTCGCTGGATTGCCTCAGTTACCACGATGGCGTCATCGACCAGCAGGCCGATCGCCACTGTGAGTGCCAGCAGTGTCATCATGTTGATGGTGAGATCGAACGCACCGAACGCGATGAATGTCGCTACCAGCGATGTCGGGATTGCGAGCGTGACGATGATGGTCGCACGCCAGCTCAACAGGAAGAAGAAGGTGACGAGAACGACCAGCACGATCGCCACGGCAATCTCAAACTGCACGTCGCCGATCGAGGATTCGATGAAGCGGGAGGTGTCGCGGGCGATCACCATCTCAACGCCCGCGGGTGCAGTTTTCGAAAGCTGTTCCACTTCGGCGCGGATGGCCCGCGCAACCTCGACCGTGTTGCGCCCCGACTGCCGCCTGACTTCGAGCGCGACCCCGGGTGTACCGTTCAACTGCGCAAAGCTACGCTCGTCCTGCTGGCCATCCTCGATCCGGGCAATGTCACGGACCCGCACGGCGGCACCGTTGGGTTGCCAGAGAATGACGAGCGCGCCGAATTCTTCGGGCGTGCGCGCCTCGGCCATGGTCCGCGCGCCCAATTCGCGCTCCGCTCCGCCGATCTCTAGCCGGCCGCCCGGCAGTTCGGCATTGCCACCGCGCACGGCCCGGACCACATCGTCTGCCGTGACACCGACGGCGTGCATACGGGTGGCATCGAGCCAGATCCGCATCTCGCGTTCGCGCCCGCCGGCCAGAGTCACAGATCCGACACCTGGGACGCGCTGGATGCGTTCCTTCACCACCTCGTCCGCATAAGTCGTAAGTTCCCGGATCGGCATGTCGCCAGACAGCATGATCGACAGGATCGGGCTCGCATCGGGATCGACCTTCTCGACCACAGGCGGGTCGGCGTCGGTGGGCAAACCGCGCAGCGCGATGCTCACCTTGTCGCGCACGTCCTGCGCTTTCACGTCCCCGTCTTCCCCGAGCTCGAATTCCAAGAAGATTTGCGAAAGTCCCTCCGCACTGACTGACCGCATCTGGCGCATGCCGGAAATGCTGTTCAGTTCTTCTTCGAGAACGTCGCTCACTTCGGTCTCGATGGTGCCGGGCGCAGCGCCTTCGAGCGAGGTGCTGACGGAGACATAGGGAAACTCGACCCGGGGAAAGAGATCGACCCCTAGCCGGGTGAAGTTGATGAGACCGAGCACGACCAGCGCGCCAATCATCATGGTAGCGAAAACAGGTCGCCGGATCGAGACATCGGCAAGCCACATGACTGTTCTCCTACCTGCTGCCCGGCGCGCTGGCGGCCGCAGGGCGCGATCCCGCGTCTGTTGCACGGACCCGGACCTTCATGCCGTCGGCCAGTGTCGTGGGCGGATCGAGGATCACGCGGTCGCCCGCCGCCACGCCCTCGACGATCCGAACCCGGTCAAGATCGACATCTGCCGTCTTCACGGCACGCCGCCGCGCAACGTCACCGATCAGTACAAACAGATGCGGATTTGCGCTTTCGCCGCGAAGCGCGCGACGCGACACAACAATGGCATTGACCGGATCGATGAGAATTTCGGCAACGACCGAAACGCCGCTGCTGATGGCGTAGTCGGGATTGCGAACCGGCAGCCGCACTTCAACGGTCCGAGACCTGGGATCGATGAAATCGTTGATGATGAACACTTCGCTCGGCAACGCCCCGGCCTGACCGGTGATGAACAGGCGCGCCGGCTGTCCCTTGCGCAGTTCTGACACCCGTGCCTCGGGCACGGCCACGATCGCTGCCACCACGCGCAATTCCTGAAGCTGCAGCGCGGATGACTGCCCACCCATGGAAAAACGGCTGTTCAGAAACATGCCTTCATCCACCATGCGCTGCGTGACGACACCGTCATAGGGCGCGCGAAGCACCGTATCCGACAGCGCCTGGCGAGCGGTCGCCAACGCCGCTCGCGACTGATCGCGGCGCGCCCGTGCCACGTCGCGCGCGGCCTCTGCCTCATCCAGCCGGGCGGCTGGCGCAAAACCGCGCTCCTTCAGTTGGAGCACCCGCTCGAAGGCCCGCTCGGTCTGCACCACTTCGGCGTCGGCAACACGAAGTGCGGCCTCCGCCTCGCTGGCCCGCCGCTGATAATCGGCCTGCCGGATACGCAGCAACGGTTGCCCCCGGGTCACACGATCTCCGACGCGGACAAACACGCGATCGACCGGCCCCTCGACAAGGGCGGTCACGTTGCTTGTCTGCATTGCGGCAACCGTCCCCGATGCCCTTATCGGCGTAGACACTTGTTCGGCACGCGCCAGAACAACCTGAACATCGATGGATTGCGGGGCGGCCACCGGCGCATCGTTGGACTTTGGTTCGTCCGAGCAGCCAAAAAGTGCCCATGCAGCGGCACCCAACAGACCAAGGAGCGGAATGCGCTTGAATGTGCGGGAAAGCTCAAGCACTCAGATAGGCCCCGCGACCAGACGCCAGCAGATCGCCCGCCTCGGTCTCGACAAGCGTATCGGCAACACTCAGGCGCTTTCCCAGCTTGACCACCCGACTGCGGGCCAGGATCCGGCCCGCCAGCGCAGGACGATGATAATCGACCCGAAGGTCGGCGGTCGCCTGCGCCAGTCCGCCGGCCGCCAGCACCGCATACAAGCCACCAAGGTCAACGAGAGAGGCGAGTACGCCACCATGTGCCGCGCCGAGCGCCGGGTTCGACACCAGTTCGTCGCGCCACGGCATGGCAATCACGATGCCGCCGTGCGATGCCGAGAGCAGCTCGAGGCCAAGCCAGCGATGGAAAGGGGCAATGTGGAGCGCCGCCTGAAGTCCATCGAGCGTCGTGAGCGCACTCCTGTCAACGGTCATGCAAATCCTCTTATTGACTGATCGGTGTCCTGCAGGAAGGTCAGGATGGCATCGGCAAAGGCATCATTGCGATCGCCCACGACCATATGTCCGGCACCCGCAATGTCGGTGAAGCGGGCGTGTGGCACGAGGTCCAGGAAAGCTGCCGCTCCTTCTGGCGAAACGAGATCACTTGATCCTCCGCGGATCAGATGCACCGGGCAGGCGAGCCGCCGCGCTGCTTCGGCAAGCCGTTCCATGCGAGCCTCCCCCCTGCTCGACATCACCGAAGTGATGAAGCGGGGATCCCAGTGCCAGCGCCAGCGCCCATCCTGCCCCTTCCGCACATAGGGCGCGATCCGCTCGGCCGTCGTCCGCCGCCCCTCCCGGGGGCGATAACTGTCAACAATCTCGGCAGCCTCTTCCGCCGAGGCGAAGCCGGTTTCGAGATGCGCCGCCATGAAGCCCATCACCCGTGCGACTCCTGCCGGCTCCATGTTGGGCGCAATATCGACCAGGGTTAGCGACGCAAAGCTGCCCGGCCTGATTTCACCTTCGGCAATCAGACCGGACAGCCCGCCCAGCGAGGCACCGACCAGAGCGGGGGGCGTTCCCAAGGCATGCGCCACGCAAAGAAGATCGTCGGCAAAATCCTCGATCCGATAGTGGCCAGACGACGACCATTGGCTTTCGCCATGGCCGCGAAGATCTATCGCGATGGCCCTCAGACCAGCAGCTGCCAGCCTTTCCTGTGTCCGGCGCCAGCTGAGCCTGGTCTGCCCGCCGCCATGTGCCAAGATAACAGGTAGGGCGTCGTCAACGCCCATCGTATCAGCCGCCAGTGTCTGTCCCTCGGCTCCCGTAAACTGGATTTGCTTCACCGCCTACGCCTCATTCTGTAAACCGTCTTACATTATCTCATCTTGCCATCCAGTCAATTCGGCAGCTAACTCCAAGGATGCCAAGTCGTAGCGCCTATACTGGCTCAGCAGCAGCCGCTCCTTTGGTGACCGACCGTGACGAGATCGTGTTCCTGATGGAGGAGCTCACCCGCACATTGCGGCAGGCGTTCGAACGGCGTATCGCGCAGACGGGGCTCACGCGAACCCAATGGCGCATGCTCGCTTACCTTCTGAGGTGCGAAGGCGTGTCGCAGTCCGAACTGGCACGTCTTCTCGATCTCGAGCGCGCCACGATCGGCCAGGCGATTGACAGGCTGGAAGAGCAGCGACTAGTCGAAAGGCGCCCATGCCCGACCGATCGTCGGGTGTGGCAGGTGCATCTCCTTCCCGCAGCTTATGATCTTGTCCCTCTGTTGCGCAAGGAAGCAGACTGGCTGCATGACCTCACATGGAAGGGTCTGACCAACGCAGATGTGGCGACCCTCAAAACACTGCTCGACTGTATCGGTAACAACCTTTCGTCCGTTCCTGAAGTACTGGAACGGGACTGACGAGAAAATTTACTTCCATCGGAACTTGATCCGGTAGTGCAATCGGTTCAAAGCCTATACTGGGCTTACACGGTGAACGGGTTCCCTATTCGGTCAGTTGTTGTCTGACAAAGGATCGCCTGCCTCTGGGCAAATCATTTCGGACGACCGCAATGGCACGCCGAGAGCCAAGCCGTTCCACCACGTTCGAATGGCCGGTTCCGGAAGGAGTTGCCTTCTAAGAACCGATCGAGGAATAGCTTGAATTGGGTCGGGAGCCGCCGCGATGACGGATAGCCGCGCGGCGGCAGCTATAGAAGATGCGGTCGCAGAAGGCGCCGAAATCTGATCGGGTCGGCTCCTCGTCCTTTACTAGGAGCCGACCCTTAGAATGATCGAGACAGCGGCGTTGTTGAACCGCTTTTTGAGGCGTCAGCCCCGTCGGGCAATCAGGGAGCCGACGTCCTTGCTCCGCTCTTGCAGGCGTTCGAACATCGCATCAAAAGTATCGAAGCTCTCGATTACCGGATGTGGAACGTTGATTTCGGTGCCGATTGGTAGCCAAGTGATGCTGGCGAGCACGTCGGCGATTGCGATCGTCGCACCCTTCTCATCCTCGCCGCCGTCGCTGCGCGCGATGACGCCGCGGCCGGCGAAAGTCGCTCCGCTTGTACCCAGCACGAAATGGGCCTGCACCTCGGCAAGCAGACCTTCGTCATCGACGAACATGATGTGGCCATCGGGGTCACCGACAGGCGTGATGTCGAAGCAGTTCACCGACGCGTCGGGATAGTCTTCGAGCGTCGGACCTGACAGCAGGCGATAATAGTCGCGATAATCGCCATTGTGGTCGGCTTCGGTGACGGTCTGGTTCCATGGGTTGATAACGATGACGCGCATGGCGTTATCCTTCTTGGCATGTGCCGGGCCGGTTCAGCCCGTCATGCTGACGCCCCCTCTTCTCTCGAGCTCGGATCGCCATTGTTGCCTTCGCAGTTACGCCACGGCGTCACAGAATGGGTCGGCCGTGAACGCGAGATCCTCGACGCTGATCGCATCGCCGAGATCGAACAGGGTCTGATCATCGATCACCGTTAGCGGTGCGATGGCAGTACCGGTTTCGACGACATGGAACACTTCGCCGGTGGCGAACGCCCGCCGCGTCGCAAAGCGGGCGCAGTGCTGCGGTCGCATGAAGGGGTTGTACATATCCGGTCTCCGAAAATGGATTCGTCGGCTGCAGAAATGATATAGCGCCTTACAAAAATGAAACTGCGCGTTCCAAAAAAGCGCTGAAGAGGCTTTGCCGGCACCGGATTCCCGGTGCCGGCTGCGGCCGTCAGGCCGCTGCTTGCGCTGTGACCTGTGCGGGAGGGGTGCCGAGCGGACCCCGGCGATCTACCACGCTGATCCGCCGTGCCTTGGCGTCGATGACCAGGCGCTCGAGAACGCCGTTGCCGGGATAGGCGATGACGTAGCGCGGGTTGAGGCTGAGGAACTGCTCGTTGCGCTTGAACCCGGCACGCTGGCCAAGCCTTGCGTCGAGGTTGAAGACCACCTGCGGGATCTTGTGCCGCTCGGCCCAGCCTGCTGCGAACCGGTCGATGCCCTTGCTGTCACCGCCATGGACGAGGACCATGTCGCCAACCCGCTCGTGGACCCGATCAAGCGTGCGATAGAGGTTGTCGGCGAAGGTGTTGGCGTCGGCTGCATCGATCGTCATGCGGCCACCGCTGAACACCACCGGCGTGCCGCCGGGCATCGCCTGGGCGCGCTTGGTGTCGGCGCGAGCCTTGAGATAGGCGCGTCCCTCGACCATCGCCGAGGTGACCCCCTTGGCATTGCGTGCGCCGCTGAACGGCCGCCAGCTGTGGGTGGTTTCGGCGCAGTAGAGCATCGCGGCTTCTTCCCGCATCAGCTGGAAAGCCTGCATGGCTTCCTCGGCGGCGCGGGCCTTGTCTATGGCCTCTTCAAGGTTGCTGGTAGCGATCTCGCTGTTGTCGTTTTCAGCGATCGCCAGACGGATTTGGTCGGTCGCATCATCGAGCCGGCGTTCCTGCTTCTCGGCGGCCTTGTGGAAGATGTTGACGAAGCCCCAGGCCAGGTCTTCGGCGGCGCGCTCCATCGGCGTATCGGCAAAGAGGCCGAAGAGGTCGCTCCAGCAGGCGCTGACGGTCTGGGCCATCGCATCGCTGTCGGGAATCTCACAGGTGCCGGGTTCGGCATCGCGGACATTCAATTGGTCGAGGCCGAGCGCTATGAGCTGGGCGGCAAGGCTGGTCTGCATCGAAGGTCTCCTTGAAACGCACCGGCGGGAAATCCGTCGGCGTGAGCCCTTTCTGGCCGGGGCCGTGGTGGGCAGGATGGACGCAGCGCAGCTGCGCCGCCGGGCGGTGGGGGAACCGATTATGTGGGAAGCCTGCGAGCCGTCAGGCGAGCAGAGACGGCCCGCAAAATTGGGGGGACCACCGATCCTTCCGGCCCATCGCGGCTTCGGTCAGGGCTCACCTCTCGCCGACGGACCCGCCGATGCCGTACAAGGGTGAAACCTGCGCCTGACCTCCGGCCTCCGCCCAGGCGCAATTGCGCCGTTGCCTGGTCTTAATCGAACAGCGGCAAACCTGGCGACGTAGGTTCGTCGCGATCGAAGAGCACCCAGTCACAGCCCTGGCGCTCTGCCTCGCCCAGGATATGCCAGAGCGTGTCCGACACCTCGGCCGGACGCTCGTCTTCGACCACGAGCCCCGTGTTCAGGAAGAAGCCGAAGCTGTGGGTTTCGACTGCGATCCCGTGGAAGGCGACGGTTTGACGACCGTCAATGATCGCTGCCGCCGCGATAAGGGCCTCGATGGCACCGCGGTCCGCGGGAGGCATATGGGCCGTCGAGAGGACGGCAAGCCCAGAAATGCGCATTGTACGCTCCTCACACTGATGGCGGCGTTGCGGGACTTGCAGCGACAGGTTCAAGGCTGATGGTCGTGTCGCCCTTCTCATGGTGGAGCCAGAGCCTGCTGCCTTGCGGCACCAGCCACGCGACGCTGTCGAGGAACGCTTGCAGGATGCTGTCGGACACGGCTTCGTCATCGCCGAGCAGCGTTCGGACTGCGAGGTGGCGACTGTCTTTCTGCCAATAGCGAAGCTGGGTGTCGAAGCTGTCGCAGTTGCTGTCATCCGAGTGGCAGAAATACGCATTGTCGAGATATTCGGCGAGGATCGCCGGCGTCAGCGGCTCAGCGCCTGCGATGCCGCCCTTGACCACTGCGATGCTTGCCCCATCAAGGTCGTAGTTCTCGTCAGGTTGAAGCAGCAGGTCGGTGTTGAGCTGGTGAACCTGCGGAAGGCCGTCGGTGATGATCGTCAGTTCGGCGGCAATGGCGTCGACTTGCCGGTCGGTCAGATTGAGCAGGTCTCCGCCAAGCGTATCTACGAAAATGGCTGCGCCTTGCTTGACGATGAAGCGCAGGCTTTCGACCGTGCGGAGGCGGTCATACCAGTCATAGCCCTTGAAGGCGGGTTCGCTGCGAACCAGCGTTCCGGCAATGGCGTCCCTCGACACGATGAGTGCGCGCGCAAGGCTCTGTTCTTCGGCTGCCTCGAGATCGTCGATCAGGACGAGATTGTTGCCGACCGTCGCGGGTGGCTCGTAGTCGCTCGATAGCGACTCGTCGTAGGCGCGCGGCTTGAACAGCCGAAGGCCCTGTTTCGCGTTTGGCAGAATGATGCCGAGGACGGCCGCTTCACACCAGTTTTCATAGGAAAGCCGATGGTGCTGCTGTTCCGCTACGGCTGTGTAGATTGCCGAGCGCACGGCCGCCGCGAGTTCGTCGATAAAGGGTGAGACGACAACCTCTTTGCGGGCCGGCAGCGTCAGCTGAAGGGCCGGGCAGTCGATCACATCCATCTTCGCGCACCATTGCCGGTCGCTGTCGAGTTCGGGGATCGTCGGAAGGTTATGATGGACGGTGAGGCCGTGGAAGTTGATCGACGGCGCGTGGCGCCAGGCGCCGCGGCTGTCGGTGAAGACGCCGATGCGAAGGCCATTCCAGATTTCGATGTGCGTGGCATTCGCCAGAAAGTCCTGGCGGTCGATGATCTCGCCATTGAGTTCGACGTCGACGGGATAGTGCCGGGCGGCGTTGGCGATCGCCTTTTTTGCGTCTTCGAGGCGCCCTGCCGATATTTCGATGGCGAACGTCGTTCCCGGGCTGCGTACGCAGCTGTGGATCACGATATCGTGGCCCGACGTCCAATCGCCTTCATCGATATGGGCGCTCCAGCCCATCGCGGTGCCGGAGCGGCTCGAGACGTCGACCTTGCGTCCGGCAAGGCTGAACACGCCCATGCCGGCAGGGTCCTCGCGCCGGTGCGTTTCGTCGTCCCATCCCGACGACCCGAGCCTCAGCAGTTTTGCCGGGTCATCGATGCCGCGGCCGTTGTCGGAGATCCGCAGGCAGGCGCGATCGTGGCTCAGCTGGGTGGTCGAGACGATGACCCTGGTCGCGCCGGCGCGGCGGGCGTTCTGCAGCATTTCGGCGGCGATATCGCCCTCAGTCTGGTTGAACAGGCGGGTGACGGTCTGGATGACTTTCGGGTCGACGCAGGCGCGGATGGCGTGAACGGTCATGGCATGGGTCCTTCGCTGATCGGAGTTGATCGCGGCAGCGCAGCCCCCTCCCCTTTCTCAAGCCACCAGACGGTTGTCGGGCATTCCCGTTGAAAGCCCCAGTTCCCTGCACAGCCGTGCTGCGAAAACCCCCGGGTTTGTGATTTCGCGGATGCCGGCATAATTGTTGCGTTCGCCGCTATAGTCGCGCCGGTCGCGGCAGCGGCGAAAGAGGATCTCGCCGTTCTGCGAGAAGCCGCCGCAAGAGATCTGGACATAGAGTTCGTCGCTGTGGAGCGTCACCTCGCCGCTGACGGCCGGGCCGCCTGCGTTCGACCGTATGTCATAATCGCTGCGCTCATAGCCAAGAGCGTCGGCAAGGGCGATGAGCGCGCGACGCGCCTCGCCATGAAAAAGCTTCTTGGCGTCCTGGTCGTAGGCAACGCCTCGATAGGCGAGGGTCACCAGAACGGGTTTGCGGCGAAGGTCGCTGATCTCGCTCATGCACTGCTGTTTAAGCGTGCTGTCGCTCTCGCCCTGGCTGTTGGCGATGGCTCCGAGGTGGCGAGCGAGCAGGATGACGGCCGGGTCGCTGTCGGCTTGTTTGCCGGCGCGCCTCGTGTCCTCGATGGCAGCCTGCAGGCCGTGTAACGCACCGAGAAGTGTCGTCAGCGCTGAAGTGTCGAGCGCCTGCTGGTGGCGAAAGGCGATATCGTAGTTCATGGTTGTTCTCCTCTTATGATGGCGCCGCCGACAGCGGTTCTGCCGACGGCGAAGGGGCCGAGTTGAGGGAAATCTCGCGCGATCAAGCGCTTGGGGCTCGATCGACGATCAGCTTTCACTGACGATGGATATCCGCAGGCGTTCTCCCGTGTTCACCAACACGGTGATGTCGCCGGTCGACAGGTCCTGATCGACAGGCGTGATCGCGGGATCGAGTTCGGAGAGCGTTTGTTCGAGATAGGAGCCGATGCGTTCTGCGATCGACTCTTTGGGCTGGTTCGCTTTGGTCATATTACGTCTACCGATCAGGCAGCGATCGCCAGCGGTTCTTCGCTGTCATCGTCTTCGGTGTCGGCACCGACCTGTTCATTCGTGTTGAGAAGATAGGTGGCCGCGGTTTCGGCCTTGGCCGCGGCGGACAGCAGCGCCTTTTCGTCGTCCTTCAGGATCTTGATCCAGGACGCGATATAGCTTGCATGATTGTCGAGGTGCGTTACCGGCAAGCCCAGATTAGCGCCAATAATGCAGGAACTTAGCTCTGCAACAAGCTCTTCGCGGGCGTACTTCTCACTTCCGAAGCCGCCTTCCATGTCACGATTCAATCGCGACTTGTGCCCCGTCCAGTGGCTGAGTTCATGGGCTGCGACCGCCCCATATTGGGCATAGCTCTCGAAGTCCTGCCAGTCGGGCATGTTGATCACGTCGAGCGACGGGATGTAGCAGGCGCGGCTGCCACCACTGATGATCATTGCACCTGTTGCGGCGATGAACGCATCGATCTCGGCGCGGTGTGTTTCGGGCGGGCGAACTCGCGGTTCCGGCGGTACGACGAACCGGTCCGGCAAGCCGTCGATCTGACCGACGTTGAAGACGTTGTAGGTTTTGAGGACGCGCCGTTGTCGGGTCTGATCCTCGCCGGTGGCAGGGTCCTGCTCGGTCTTGCCGTAGGATTTGTAGAAGACGGCGATGGTACTCTTTTCGCCCTTCCGCACTTGCCCGCCGAGTTCGGTGGCCTGGCGGTAGGTCATCCAGGTCGGCATGGTGAACCCGCGCTGTTCGGCGACGTGCCAGAGCCAGATCGTGTTGATGCCGCGATAGGGTTTGCCGCAGGCGCGCAAGGGACGCTCGATACTGGCTGCAGACGTCCAAGGCCGCCGCCACGGGCTGGTGCCCTCTTCGAGCTTCGCGATGATCGCATCGGTGATCATGCGTGCAGGTGATGCGGTTTCGGCGCGGGTGCGCGGCGCGGTGCGCTTATGGCGGAATGTCATGGCGGGTCCTCTGGCGTTGTCGCGCCGCCGGGATGGTCGGGCGCAACCCGGCCACCGCCATCTTTCCTCTCGCTTGCTGTCGCCCGCCGGGGTGCGTCATTGCTCAGGCGGCTGCGTCCAGCTGCTCGGCGATGCCCGTCAGTGTGGCGACAATGGCCTCGGCGCGGTCGACCGGCAGGAACAGCCGGGTCTTGTAGGCGATGATCTCGGTGAAGCCGCCGAGCGACTTGTACCAATCAAGCTTCTCGGGCGTGTAGCCGAGAAGTTCGATGCGCTTGCTGTTGTTGACCAGTGACGTCTTGATGGCGAGCTTCGTACCGGGGAGTTCGATACGTCTTCCGTTCGAGAGGGCCGCCGCGATCAGCGCTTCCGGATCGACGTGGACGATGATGGCAATGCCGAGCTTGGTCGCGAGGTCGCCGAGATCGGCATCGGGAACGATACGGCCGAGCCAGGAGGCGCCGTTTCGGTCGGCGATCCGCCAGACCTGGACATGATCGCGCGGCAGCTTGTTCCAGATCGGCAGCAACAAGCCCGTGGCGACGTTGACGGTCTCGATCTCCATGCGCTCGGCTGCGGTGATCGCTTCGGCACGCCAAAGGCTTTCGAAAACATCGCGTTCGATGTCCTCCCAATGGCTCTCGCCAAGCGCGTCCCAGGTAATGCGTTCGGTCTTCGTTGGCCGCACAAGCTGGACGAGGTGGACGACTTCGCCGTCATCGGCCATCATGCTGACGGCCGGGATCGCCGTCGCGACCATTCCCGAGCGCTGGTTGCGCAGAAAACGCGCGTCCCTCCAGCTGCCCGCCCGGTCCATCATGCCTTCGAACGAAAGGACACGAGGCCGGAAATGTAGCTCGAGCCGCAACAGATGCGTCTCGGCACCGGTGTCACGATCGGTGTTGAGATGGTGGCGCTCGAGTTCGACGATCCGCTCGGCGACAATGGTCTCGACCCCAACATCGAGCTTGCCGGCCTGGCGCAACGCGTCGACCCGGGCTTCGACCAGCGCCAGATATTCCTCGAACACGGCGTTCTGCAGCGCGATCGGGAACGCGAGCAGCCGATTGAGCCAGCGCTGGATCGGCGGCAGGTCTTCCTTCAGGCCACCGCCATCCTCGTCGAGGAGCTTCAGCCCGGATTTGCGCTCGAATTCGGCAAAGCTGATGCTGGTCAGCTTGTTACCATAGAGCAGCTTGTACCAGCGGGTCAGCGCTTCCTTGGCGTGAATGCTTTCGAGATTGTCGGCGGCGTCGAACAGGTTCTGGCCGCCGGTCTGGCGCTGCCCGCGGGTCAAAGCCCCCAGGCTGTCGAGCCGCCGTGCGATCGTCGAGATGAAGCGCTTCTCGCCCTTCACGTCGGTCGTCACCGGGCGGAACAGCGGCGCTGAGGCCTGATGGGTGCGGTGCGAGCGGCCGAGCCCCTGAATGGCAGCATCGGCGCGCCAACCCGGCTCGAGCAGATAGTGGATGCGGCGGCGCTGGTTTCTGGCGCCCTTGTCGGCGTGATAGCTGCGGCCGGTGCCGCCGGCATCCGAGAACACGATGATCTTCTTGGTGCCGTCCATGAATGCGGACGTCTCGGCGAGATTGGTGCGTGCCGAACGGCTTTCGAGCTTCTGGTCGCCGTTGCGGTCCGTGACGAGGCGCTTGGTCCGCCCGGTGACCTCGGCAACATGGTCGGCGCTGAAGTGCTTGATGATTTCGTCGAGTGCCGCCGACACCGCCGGCAACGCGCAAAGCTCCTCGATCAATCGGTCGCGCGCTGCTTCGGCTTCGCGGCTGATCGCTGGGTTGCCATCGGCGTCGACCGCTGGCCGCGACCGCAAGAAGCCCTCGTCATCCTCGTAGATTTCCATGGCGCGGGTCGGGAACGCATTGGTCAGATAGTCGATGACATATTCACGCGGGGAGAGTTCGATCTCGAGTGCGGCGCGTTCCTCGGGCGACAGTTCGGCCAAGCGGCGGCCGAGCATGGCTTCGGCGGTCGAGACCAGCTGGATGACAACAGCATTGCCGGCAGCGATATCGGCCTCGATCGCCGGGATCAGGCTCGGCAGCTTCATTGCCGTGAGCATCTGGCCGAAGAAGCGCTGCTTGGTGCTTTCGAACCGGGACAGCGCTGCGCCCTTGGCCTGGCCATTGAGGGTTTTGCCCGACATGGCGTCAACGATGTTGGTGGCCTCCAGCGCCCGGTCGAGGTTTTGGTGGATGATCTCCCAGGCGTCGCAATAGGTGTCGTAGATGCGGATCTGTGCGTCGGTAAGCTTGTGGGTCATGATGTCATATTCGACGCCGTCGAATGACAGCGCGCGGGAGGTGTAGAGGCCGAGCGCCTTCAGGTCGCGGGCGACCAGCTCCATCGCCGCCATGCCGCCTTCGCGCATCTGCTGCATGAAGATCTCGCGGGTCTCGAAGGCGGTGCCGCTGCCCCAGAGGCCGAGGCGGGTGGCATAGGCGAGGTTGGCGATCTCGGTGGCGCCGGTCGCCGAGACGTAGAGGATACGGGCGCGGGGAAGCAGGTGCTGGAGGCGCACGCCGCACACGCCTTGTTCGGAGCCGCGCACCGGGCCGCGCGCGCCTTGGCTGCCAGCGGCATTGGCCATGGCATGGCCCTCATCGAAGACGATCAGCCCTTCGAAGTCGGCACCCGCATCAGACGCCATCGCGCCGCCGCTGACCCAGGCGAGGATTTGATCAAGGCGGCTGCCCTTCTCCGGGCGCGATGACCGCATGGTCGCGTAGGTGGCAAACAGGATGCCGCTGTCCATGCTGACAGGCTCGCCCAGCCCCCAATCGGTCAGGCTCTGAATATCGATGGCGATGCCGCCGAGCGCCGACCAGTCGCGGCGCGCGTCTTCGAGGAGCGCCGCGGATTTGGAGATCCAGACATGGCGGCGACGACCGCGCGACCATTGGTCCATGATGATGCCGGCGACCTGACGCCCCTTGCCGGCGCCGGTGCCATCGCCGAGGAAATACCCTTGGCGGTAGGCAGCACCGTCAGCGTGCTCGGTCAGTTGCAGCCCATCCTTGTCGCAGGTGTAGTGGCCCGACAGGTCGCGCTCGAAAGACTGTCCGGCATAGACGATGGTCTCGAGCTGGGCGCTCGACAGCGCGGCCGCGGCAAATGCCGGCAGCTGAGGCCGGTACGACGCCGGCGGCGGCACGATCGAGGCCATCGCCATCGATTCGACAAGCGGGGTCGGGTGGTCACGCGCGGCATCGAAGTCGATGCGGGCAACACGATAGGGAACGTAGATGCCGACGGGATCGGCGGCAGGTCGGACGTCGGCGCGGGCGGTATAGGCAAGCGGTCCGGCATCATTGCCTGTCAGGTCGAGTTGCGGCGGGCGTGGCGCTATCGGCCGGGTAACAGCTTTTGCCGTTGAAGCCAGCAGGCCCCCCGTGCGCGACGGAGCGACGACTTGTGCCTTGGCAACGTGCGGTGGCAGCAGCTTCGTTGGCAGGATGCACGGCAGCCGCGCCGGTGCCGCATTGATGTGTCGCAGGGCGTCGGCGAAGTGGGTTGCGGTCGCCTTGACCACAGGGTCGCTGCGGCCGCGATCATAGACGAGAATCCGCACATCGATGCCGGTGCCGTGCTTGCCGTAGAAGTTGCCCTGACACAGCATGTCGAATGACGGCGGCGTTACGTTCGCCACAGCCGCATATCCGGCAGCACCACTGCCATCAGGGCTGAACCACGACGGCATGATCGCCACGCAGCGGCCGCCTTCGGCAAGGGTCAGCAAGGCCGCGCGAAGATGGCGGGCACCGGCAAAGGCATCATCACCAACGCCGGCCGAACGTGAATAAGGCGGGTTCATCAGGACAACCGACACCGGTTCCCGGATTAGGTCATAGATGCGAGCGCCGTCTTGCCGGAGTGGTTTTGAGCCTGCAAAGGCACGCGCGAGCATGCCGGCGCGCTGTTCGTCGAGTTCGTTTAGCATGACCTTGGCTCCGGCGCGGACGGCGTGCGCGGCGAGCAGGCCGGTGCCAGCTGATGGTTCGAGGACAATGTCGATTCGGGTTAGCCCTGCCAGCTGTGCTGCGATGAACGCCAGCGGTGCCGGCGTCGAGAACTGCTGCAGGGCGATCTGGGTTTCGGATCGGTAGGTCTGCGTTGGCAGCAGATAGCTGATGCCTTCGATGGCGCCGAGCGAAGCCTGGGGATTGGCAGGATCGAAGATATGCGCCTTCGGATCGATCTGGAGCAACACCTGTGCCAGCTCGGCCGCGTCATAGGCATCACGCATCGACCAGTCACCGCTGGCATCGCTCGTCCCGAATGCGTCTTCCATCAAGCCAGTCAGATCCTGGCGCGTGATGGTCGCGCGGGCTTTTAGTTTGGCGGCAATTGCTTTGGCGACACCGAACAGGCGGTCAGCTTTGCGGTCGGCGGGGTTGACGAGGTCGAGTTGCAGCATGGTCATCGTCCGGGCTCCTGATGCTGCCCGGTCGGGATTGCCGGGCTGCTCATGCGCTGCCCCCTTTCCTCTCCGGGCTATCGGTAGAGGTCCGTGATGAACGCGAGAACATGCAGCGCGACTGTATGGTGCGCACCTTTCTCCCAGGCGGCATGTTGCTTGCTGCCGCGCCGGTACGGGTTGCCATTGCCCATTTCGGCAGCATGGCGGCCGTCGCACCAAGCGAGCCATTCGCGGTGCGCTTCGCGTTCCTTCGCCGTTTGGCCATCATGGCCGGCTTTAGGCGTCACCGTCTGCTCCGCAGTGAACACATAGGCAGCGCTCTGACTCCTCGACACGGGGCCACTCGTGGCCATTCGGGTCTGAACAACGCGGCGGAAATCCTTCGTTATCGCTTGCAGCGACAGGTGTCCGATCCGCTTCGATGGCCCACAATCGGCCGTCGCGCAGGTATGCGTCGGCACAGCCGGGATTGTCAGCGTCGCGTTCGTAGCAGACGATTTCACGTTCGAGGACGTAGCGCTCCGCTTCGTCGAGCGTCTGGAAGGTCGCGATTATCGTCGTCGCGCCGATACCGCCCATTTCCTTGACCTTGAACATTCTTACGGATCCCTTCGACTGGCCGAAAGCCGACCGCGTTGCAGCCGCTCTCTTTCCTTTGAGATCGCCGTCGCCATTGGGTTCTGTCGCAAAAAAGGGGCCGCATCGCTGCGGCCCCAGGTCTTCGCTCAGGAAACGTCAGGCAGCTTCTTCGAGGGTCTCCCCGCCTTCGCCGGCAACAGCGCCTACGGTATCGGTCAGGGTGACCTGTGAAGCTGCCGGTTCATCATCGGGCTCATCGATGGTGTCGTCATCCCCGGCGATCCGGGGAGCGCCATCGGCATTCACCATATCGTCGACAGTCGCCGTTCCGATGTCGCCGGTGCCTGCCTCACTGGACGTGTCGGCCGCCGTGAACTGCATTTCAGCGGGAACCCAGGCAAGCGCCGCTGCTCGCACACTGGCCTCGACGATGGCGGTGCCGGCACAGATCTTCTCGGCAGCGGCCGCGATATCGCCCTTCTTGGCGCTGGCGTAGCGGCTCTTCATTTCCGGCCCGCCGATTTCAGCAAGGGTGTCGAGGATCGCCGACTTGCGGATGCGGCCGAAGTAATTGACCGCCGTCGGCCGCCACCAGGTTGCAACATCGATGCCGAGCGAGCGGCCGAGATGGTTCTGAAGGCCGGCACTCTTTTCATCGAGCAGCGTCGCCTCGAGCGTGCGGCTGACCGTCCACCCGGCCCAAGCACCGCGCTTGTCGGCATCAAGAGCGCGGAAGGCGTCGAAGCGGGCTGCCGTGTCACGATGCTCGGTCCAGCTGTGATCGAGCCCGGCATGAAACGCCTGCAGCTGGTCGACCGCAGCGCCCTCGGGCTTGAACCCGAACGGCGCCCGCGACGGCGCTTCGCCCGACAGTGTCGAGCCGCGGTCATAGCAGTAGTTGCTGCCGGCGATTTTGTCGGCGAGGAGGAAGATCGCGAGATCCACTGCCGTGGCCGGGTCGCTGGCAATGTGCAATGCCAGCAGTTGCGTGCGCTGAACCGCCAGTTCATCGCGAAGCACCTTGCCGAGCCCGGGCTCTTCATTCTCCTTGCCGGTGTCGGTCAGACCGCCGGCCGCACCACCATCTTCGGTGACGCGCGCCGTCGTTGGGTCGACATAGACGGTTTCGAACAGGCGCGGGTTGCCATCGGCATCGACGACGAGGAACGCCGTCGCGGTCGCCTTTGCCTCGTCGCTGATGGCGGCGGTCTTGTTCTCGATCGCCGAAGCCTCCTCGTTGAGAGCATCGACGCGGTCGCTTTCCTCATCGGTGAGACCTTCTTCGTCTGCCGCTTCCTCGATTGCATCGAGTTCGGCTTCGATCGCCGCGAGCCGTTCGCGTTCTTCCTCGGTCGGGTCGATCCGCTCGGCCCGGATCGGGCGAAGCGTCTGGGTCTGATCCCATGCCGGTCGGCCATCGAGGACGGTGACGACGGTGCCGAACCCACCAAGCGCATCGGCGGCGGCTTCCATCTTCTCGGCGGCAAGCGATGCAACGAGCGCGCTGTCGAGCCAGATCTCGTCGGCATCTTTCGCGAACAGATCGGCCTCGATGCGTCCGCCGGCAGCGACATAGGCGTCACGGCCGACGAGCTTGGCAAGCCGGTGATCCCCGCTGATCGTCTCGTCGGTCATCATCCGCCGGATGATGTTCGCATCGTGGCGATGATAGCTGCGGCTCATCTGCTCGAAGACCGCTTCCTGGCGGTCGGTGTCGCTGGTCGTGCCATAGGCCTGCGCCGCATCAAGGCTGATCGCACCGTCGCGCAGCGCCTCGAAGACGCTGGTTGCGAGACCGGCAAGGCGGATGCGACCTTCAACAAAGCGCGTGGTGACACCGAACCGCTTGGCAACGTCTTCGGGACTGGCGCCGTTGACGTCGATGAAGTGGCGGAAGGCCGTGCATTCGTCGGCCGGGTTCATGGGCTGGCGCTGATAGTTTTCGGCGAGGCTGGTTTCGCTGGCGTTGCTGCTGTCGTTCAGCACCAGCACCGGGATCGCATAGTCCTTGGGCAGCGCGCCGTCGCCGATCAGTTCGTGGACGCTGGCAAGTCGGCGGCCGCCGGCGGTGATTTCGAACTTGCCGGTCTTTTTCGGGATACCAAAGCCGATCAGGTTCTGGAGGACGCCGCGTGCGGCGATATCGGCCTTCAGTTGCGCCAGCAGCGCCGGATTGGCGGCGGTGCGACGAACGTTGGTCTTGCTGAGCACGCAGTTGCGCGCCGGGATCATCTGGATGGTCATGGGATCTTCTCCGATTGACACCCTGCCACCGCGGCAAGGGTCAAAGGGCATCCGCTTCCTCCCCTCTCCTGCTCATCGCCACGGCATTCCAGTCCCGGCCCTTGCCAGGCGGTAGCAAAGTCTCGATCGACAGGCCCTCGCGTGCCTGGCTTTTTGCGAGCTCGGACGCCCTCTCACCCCCCTTGTCGGGATCGCGCAGGATGATGAGACGCTGCACAACGGCCGGAATCGAGACTATGCCAAAGCGCTCGTTTCCGAGCACCGCCCACACCGGGAATCCGAGGATGTCCATTGCCGACAGGGCGGTTTCGAGGCCTTCGGCCAGCCCCAGTACCGGGCCTACCGGCGCCAGTCTGACAGCGCCAGTCCCCGGTCGGCCAAGCATCCGCTTCGGGTCGGGAATGGCAGCCTTCCAGCCTGATTCCGGGTCGAGGAAGGTCCGGTGAACGGCAACGAGACCGCGATCGTCACGGATCGCCGCAATCAGTGCCGGGTGAAAGGTTGCATTCGGCTTGCTGCCGAGCTGGGCGCGCGGATGAAAGCGAATCTCCGGGCTACGCACGATGATGTGTCGACGATCGAGATAGGTGTCGGCGATCGTTCCGGCGATTGGGACTGTCGCGTCCCACAGGCGCTTCGCCATCCCGTTATCCGTGACGATGCGTCTGGGCGCCCGCTCGTCGGTCGATTTGACTCCGTCGCGGTCGACCTGTCCGCCACTGCGCAGCGCCCGCATCACGGCCACCGTGTCACAGCCCGAGAAGCATTTGAACAGAAGGCTCTTATCGCCGACACGCACCGAAAGGCTCGGGCTCGAATCATTGTGCGCCGGACAGCAGCACATGCCGCTTCCACTCGACCATTTGCCGCCAAGACCCTCGACAATGCCGCGTCCCTGATCAACGAGCGTCGCACGCGAAACCGCCGGGGTCACGATGGCACCGCTCGTTGCGCACGGTGCGCAATACGTTGTTCACGGTGCTGGTTAAGGGCCTCGAGCCACCTTTCGGCGGCATAGTCGCTTGGCCACGGCTCCCACGGCGCGAAGGGCCCGGTCTCAAGGGGATCAGACATCAAGGGTGCGGTCGAAATCTTCAGGACCGATCGGATATCGCCAGGTGTCCAGCGCGCGACATGGAGCGCTTCGCTTGCCGCAGTGAGGGTGTCAGCTGCCTTGTGCTGCCGGTATTGCTCCGGGCGAATATCGGGCAGCTGGTATCGTGCTGCAATGGCGGCGGTCAGCTTCTGGCATAGTGCCGCGAATGGAGTTCCGAGGAACGCCTTCAGTGGCGCGATGCAGTCAAAGCCCAGCAAACCCTCTTCGGCATCGTGCAGAAGTTCAAAAAGGGCTTCGCCTCCTTCAAGCACCGCCTCGTCGGCCTGGCGGATCGCGAGCACGGACAAGCTGTGCTGGGCGACGGACAAGGGATGTGGCCAGCCTGAATGGCCCCCCCAACGGAATGTGCGCGACAATCCGATCGCAAGGTCTTCATCGGTCCAGCTCTGGGGATCGGGACTGGCCAGATCAATAACAGCACCGCTGGGCAGCAGCACGAATGGCCGCTGACTGTCAGTGTCGATCAATGGTGATGGATTCGACATGGCTCCTTCTCCGACTGCATGAATGCACCTGCATCCACCGTTCAACCTCCACTCTCACGACCATCAAGCGCCCCCTATCTTGACCGAAACTGACAAATAAATCTATGGTTGCGGTATGCGCATCTGGTTGACAGCATTCGCACTCGCAGGGTCGGCTCCGTCGTTCGGGCAGACCGCCGTCACCATGGACTTTTCGCAAGGACAGACGACTGTGCCCGGCGTTGAATCACGTGCCACGGGCAACTTTGTTGAAAACCGTCTGGGGATCTGGCGGACAGCACCACAGGCGTTGGATCCAAGCGTTGCTTCTGAAATTGCGCATGACATGTCGCGAACGACAACGTCGCCAGCAGCGCAGCCAGGACTTGCCTTCGTCGATCCATGCTCAAAGTTCCGCGTGCCGGCTGATGTTCCCGGCCTTCAGAGCGACGTCATACGGCGCCGTCTCAGCTGGTGGTCAGTCGTTTCCGCCACCGAGTGCCGCTATGGTATTCCTGCAGGTTTGCTCGATGCGGTTATCCTGCAGGAATCGCGCTACAAGACTGCAGTCATCAGCCCCAAGGGCGCAATCGGTCTGGCGCAGCTGATGCCGGGTACGGCGGGCGATCTCGGCGTTGCCGATGCCTTCGATCCGGCGAGCAACATCGATGGCGGCGGGCGCTATCTGCGGGCGCAACTCGATCGCTTCAAATCCGTCCATCTTGGGGTCGCTGCCTATAACGCCGGACCAGGCGCGGTACGCTCGGCGCGAGGCATACCGCAAAATGGCGAAACGCCAGACTATGTCCGCCGGGTGCTGGATTTCTGGTCGGCGTCTGAAGGTGATCCACTGGCCGGCGCGCGTCGAATTGCTCAGATGCTGGGCTTCGTAAACAACGAGCAATAAGCGCGGTCATGGAACCGCGTTAGTGCCTCTGGTCTCTCGAAGATTATCCGAGAGGCTAGTCGATTCGAGGTTTTAGATCACCGACCGGGTCGATCAACGTAACCTTGGCCCCTCCCTTGTCCCAGCTCCACAATACCAGGTTAACCCCTTTGGCCTGTATACTGGGAACGAGACAGCCACTGAACCCTGCCGCGAGGGCGTCTTGAGCCAGCGCCCAGCTTGCCGGGGCACGGCGCTCGATATCCCGGATGCGCCGCCAGGGCAGCGTAAGTACTGCATCGTCCATTCCGACGGATGCGCGGACAGCTGGGTCGGTAAGGTCAAGTATTGCTTCGGCGTCGACATCATAGGGCGCGAGCGTTCCAGGATGGATCAGTGCCTGCATGTATTCGGCGATTGCCGTTCCATGATCAGCTGAGAAATAGAGCGCCGGCATGCCAGCTGCATTCCAGCGACCGCCAGCGCGCGCCGCACCGGCCCCAGAAAGCGGCTCATGATGCCATCGCGGGCTCAACATCCGCCACCAGCGTCCCGCCACCCCTTTGCGCGGTGCTGCATCCAGCGTCCATTGACTCACGCGTATGTGCCGTCCCGCAGATCCTCCAGATATGCGAGCACTGCGTCGCCATGCCCTGCTTCGACCAAGTCCTGCGCCGTGCGTCCGTCGTGACCGGGAATGGGCTGATGCCGAAACCACACGATTGCCTGGTCAGCGTCGCCCGTCAGCGATTCAACCTGAGCGAGGATACGAGCAATAGGTTCAAGTCGTGCCTGAACCGCTGGCGACGCAGGACGCGCGAGTGTGTTGCGATGCAGTCGCGCCATTCGCGCAAAATCGACGAGCGGCAGATGCAACCGCTTGCTCATCCGCTGCGGGGAGAGATGGTCCGCCTCCCGGAAATCATCGATCAACGCGGTCAACATCACCCAATTCCTATGTGCGTAAGTAGTGCACTATATGCCTATCTGGCGCACATATCAAGCAAGCCGGGCAAATGCGCCGTTATGGCTCAGCCCTTCCAAGGCAGACTGAACGCAAATGCTGCAACGATCCCGAGAGTTACCGGCGTCGAAAGCAGATATGTTTTTTGCCACCGCCACCATATCCTCGGGCCAAGCAACACCCATGCTCGCCAACCGATTGTCGTCAGCCAGACGCGCTCGCGAACCAGCTGGACGGCGACGCGTGTGGCCGAGAGTATCGTCGCGATCACACAGCAAACACCCGTTGCCGCATAGAGCGACATCCAAAGCTGAAAATCGTGCGCTGACATGCTGCTCCTTTAGTCGATTCGTGCGCTGCATGGCATCATCTTGCTTGGCTCTTGCGGTGAAATCCCCAGACTGAGCGGTCGAGATGCAGCGCGCCGCAGCGGGCGCGCTTGAGCATCCCGCCAAAATACTGCCCAGCAGTGGTCGATATCCGCCCAGCAGCAAGAAGTTCGGCGACTAGCCCGATGGCGACGGTTCGCTGCTCCGGCCCCATATCGGACAGGGCCCGCTGCCAACATGCGGCGTTGACGCCGAGGTCACGGGCTAGGCGAGAGGCAGCGCCGTCTATCGTCCGCCAAGTCGGCGCGTCCGCTGTCGAAGCCCCGCCGACATACATCGCCAGGCTCGGAAAGCACGCGACAATTGTCCGCGGCGTCCAACGCGGCGACTGACTCAAGTCGCGATGCAGCGTTTCTCCGGAGGCATCTCCGCCAGCCACTACAGGTCCAGATGAATCAGGGCCCTGTAGAGGTAACTGGTGTCCATTTTCGCACCCCTCAGGTGTCCGAACCAGGCAATCAGGAGCCCTATCGTGGTCGGCCAACGCTTCAAGTCTTTCGGCGATTTCGGCGACCTGGTGCGACAGCCGCTCGAGCTCGCCGAGCCTGCCGCCAGCGCAGGCTGACCGGATTGCCGGGATCAGCGACTTGCTTTCGGCCATATGGAGCAGTGCTGGCCCGCGATCGCGCTCATCCAGAAGCTCCAGCGCTGCACGCTGGCGGCGTCGGTCGCGGCCGATACGGGCCTTTTCGACGGCAAGCGCGAGGTCGAGGTCATCTTGCGCCGCAATGGTCGCCCGCATCGACATCATCAGGTTGACCAGCGGCTCAAGCGAGATCCCGCAGCCTTCGATGAAGCTGCCGTCGCCCGTCGCGTTGCGCTTCCTGGCAACAAAGCGGTGGCCATTTCCGCTGAGCGATCGGCGAAGTGTCGTTCCGTCGTGCCGGCGCAACTGACGCCCAAGCGCGGTCCGGCTCATCCCGCAGCGCTCTTCCAGGAATCGGTTGCTGTGGGCCAACATGACAGGGTGACCCTCGTCATAGTCAGATGCCTTGCTCAGCCGCAGCAGTTCAAGGTGAAAGCGTTGGTCGGGCTGGCTATGGCCAAGTTGACGTGCCGCCCGCCGGTAAAGTCGGATCACTTCGACTTTTGACGGGCGATTGGACTCTGCCGGCGCCGGTCTCCGGCTCTGCAGCTTCATGCGTTCGTCGACATAGGATCCGACGATCGCGGCGATGGTTTGGCATTCGTTGTGTGACACGACTCCTCCAATCGGGAGCAGCACGAGGCAACAGAAAACCCGCGGCGCCAAATCGCGCATTCTTGACAAAATGGCCGAGGTCATCGACGATGCGGAGTGTTGAGGAGCTTCGCAGTCAGGTTGCAGCCTGGTGATGATCCCGCGGAAAGCCCGGCCTCGTGCCGGGTTTTTCTGTTTCCGGGCAATCTCCCTCTTCAATTGCCGTCATCAGACGGGTTGGACGAATGGCCGAGAGCTTTCCTGTAGTTCAGCCAAAGCTGCGCCTCCGCCGAAAATGCGTTTGATCGGCACTATGCTTTGGGACAAATTATAAGGGTCGCTCAAGACCCGTTTCGAAAGGCCCGCCGCGCCAACGGCGGGTCTTTACGTTTCAGGCGAATCGCGCGGTTTCATACATCCCCTTTCCAATGCTTCGATCTGTCCCTGCCCGGGATTTCTGGCAGCTTGGGCGGCACCCCCTCCTGTTGCCGCCCGCGCCTGCAAGTCAGTGGATCACGTCTTCGAAGCGGATCGCCTGCTCGAACAGCGTGCGCACGACGAGCTCGGTCTGGGACCCGACCTCATAGTGTTTGCAGCCGCGGATCACGACCGCGTTGATCGCCTTGATGTCGATCCCAAGTTTGCGCGCAATCTGATGACGGCTCATGCCCCTGCACAGGTAGGTGATGACCCTCCGGTCGTGGTCCGAGATTGCCTTGGCATGATCGGCATTGGCGCGCTTGATGCGGCGTCCCGCCAGAAATGCCCGGCTCGCCGTGTACATGGCCATTGGCAGGCTGTCCTTGTTGAGGGGTCGAGCCTTGCCGTTCACGAAGGAAACGCTTGCAGAGGGTTCGCCGGGAGCGTGCAGCGGCACGGTAAAACCAAAGGCCAGACCATGCTGGCGTGCCATTTCAAGATAACGCTGTTGATCGCCCGTCAGCGTGAGAATCTTCGGCAGATCTTCCCATTCAAACGGTCCAGGCATGATGCTGCCAGCCAGCAGGATCGGGCTGCGGGTGTAAGCGAAGGTTTCGCTCATCAATCGCACCCAGCTGTCAGGATAGTCTTGAAGGAGGATACCGTCCGTACGGCTCACGTTGGCCTGAATGAACGCGTAGTGCTGAAAGCCGAGTTTGGCCTTTGCGTTGCGCAGCGCAATATGCAGTGCCTCAAAGCTTTGCGCCGTCTCAATTGCGCCAAGTTCGATTTCAATCTTCTGCATACGCATAACTGTCCCCTCACTCGGCGAAATAGCCCCTGGTTTGAACATTCTGCCTTGTTGATCGACCGATTCTGTACCTCGTGCTGAATTGCTGGCAGTTATGGCTTTGGTGAATTCTACTCACTTTCCAGTATCATCTGCAGCCGTTCCTGCCGTCGGCGGGTCGCTGCGCGAAGCTGTTCAATGGCGTTTTGGGCGTTGCCTTTGGCCCATCGCGGATCGAGCGGCGTACCAGCCTCGCGCGCATGTTCGCCAAGGTTGATGACAAATTCGGCGATGAAGGCTGCAAGATAGGCCTGCACTTCGGTAGCAAGAAGATCGCCATGGCCAAGCTCACTCAACAGGCGAGCACTAGCCCGAAAACTGCAGGCCGTGGCCCCTTCGCCAGCCTCGGACGGGGGCTTTCGTCCGCGTAGCCGGTAGAGCTGACGCGCGCTCAAGCCGAATTCGCTGGCGAGTTCCTGAATGGGTTTGGTGTCCCGGACGCGCTTGCGACGCGCGCCATGCGCCGGAATTTCAACGTCCAGCGCAGCTTCAAAACAATTGCCAGAACTCTCTGTTAAGGTTTTCATTTTGGCGGGTCTCAATGGACACACGCCACAGTATCACGAATAAATCTATGGTGGCAACGTGCAGCCCTCAGGCCAGGTCAAAGGCGATGGAATCAGCCCTTCACGTGAGAACTCCGGCCTCGCCATTCGCATCAGCGCCATAGCAACGGCATCCCTGTGATGGAGAGGCGCCGTGCTGTGTGTCTGCAGGCGCTTCTTGGCTGCCCGGAGTATCTGCATCTCATCGTGCTTTAGCCCAACGACTTGGCGCTCGGTGCCGGAGAAATCATATTGGCCATGAAGTCGCAGGAGGACGATGAGGTCGACGCGTTTGTCGTCGAGGATCTGATCAAAGCCGGCAAGGGCAGCCTCGCGCATCGAGACGCACCGCCCATCGCGCAGAGTCAGCGTATGAATAGCGGCGGCTGCATGGACCAGCATTGCCGTGCTCTTGGGCATAATGATGACACTGGCGGGCGGATCTGGTCGTGGCATTCCGTTTGCTCTCCGCCTCCCTCACTGGCGTGTCACCACAGCATTTTTGCACACCACCGCCATTTCTGGCAGCCCCGACTGCCATAAATGGCAGCGGCTTGTGCCAAAAATGGCAAAACCAAGAGGCTAGGGCACGAAAAATACCGCGAGCCGCAAGATAATTGACCGATTCTCTCGCCCGCACCGCCATTTTCGCCTTTTTGCTGGGTGCTGCAACCCTTGCTGATGATCCTTGCAGGTGCGGCCAGCCCGGTCGCGCTTGAAAGGAGAAGTCTCGTCATGAAGCTTGCAACCATGCCGCGCCTCGCGCTCGGCAAAATCAGCGATGGGGCACTGCTTGCCCTGGTCGCCGGCCTCGGAGCCACCGCCGCAATGGCCGGCGCCGATGCCACCTTCGCGCCGGCCCTTACCGTCTTCACCGACTATCTCGAAGGCACCGGCGGCGCGATCATCACCGTGTTGTCGCTTGCGGGCGGCATCATCGGGATGGCCTCGGGGCGTTTCAGCCTGGGGCAGATCGCCGTTCCCGTCGGCGTCGGGATTGGCGTCGGCACAGGCGTGCCGATCGTCACGGCGGCCATCACGGCGGTCATCTAGGCCGCTGGCGCAGGGCGGCGTTCGATCATGTCCGACAAGTATCTCATCCCGCGGCGGCTCGATGATCCCGAGCTGATCGGCCTCTGGACGCTCGATGAGTTTATCGCGCTCGTCGTGCCGTTCTCGTGGGGGATACTCTCGCAGCATCTGTTCCTTGGCCTGGTTCTCTCACTGGCGGGGTGGTTCGTCTTGCGTAAGGCAAAAGCGGGACGAGCGACCTCCTGGTTATTGCATCTGGCCTATTGGCAATTGCCGCCGGGTTTCACCGGCATGAAACGGACGCCGCCCTCGCATTGCCGTTTGCTGGCGGGGTAGAAGCCAATGCTTGCCGATATCTCACATGGCCGTTCGCAGGCGTTGCTCAAGCAGCGCAACATGCTGGCGGTCCTCGTGCTGACGCTGATCGGGCTGATGATGGTCATCATTATGATGTTCGTCAGCCGCGACCGCGAGGTCATCTTGCAGCCTGTCCTGTCGCGGCCACTGACGATCAGCTCCGCCGGCGTCACCGCCGAGTATCTCGAAATGGTAACGCGCGACACCGCGACCATCGCCCTCAACCGCAGCCCCGAAGCGCTCGAATACTGGATGAACCAGGTCCTGAAGGTCGTTCACCCGTCGGCCTATGGCAAGGTCAAGGCCAGCCTCGTCAAGATTGTCACCGAGCAGAAGGATTCCGACGTCTCCCAGGCGTTTTCGATGACCGGGATGACGGTTGATCCCAAGCAGATGACGTCCGAGGTCACCGGCACGCTGACGACCTTTGTCGGCAAGAAGGTCATCTCCTCGGCGAAGAAAACCTTCCGCTTCCGCTGGTCCTACTCGGGCCTGACCCTCAGCCTCATCGAATTCGGCGAGCTGGTCCCCGTCACCAAAGAGGAGGCTCCATGATCGTCCGCCAACTCATGTTCCTCGAGCTGCTCGCGCTCTCGCTTGCCTCGCCGGTTCTGGCCGACCAGTTCCGCATGGCTGCCGACAATGCGCGGGTCGAATGCACGGCGTCGAAGAAGGAGCTGACCCGGATCAGCCTTGTCGGCGACCAGTTTGCCTCGCTCAACAAGGTCGCGACCGGCGTCCCCTACAACGACTTTTCGGTGGTCAACGAGCCGACGCGGGGCGACATCTATCTCTCGGTTCCCGAGACCTATGCCGCCAGGACCATCAACTTCTTCGCCACATCGAAGAAGGGCTATGTCTACAAATTCGTCTGCGAGATCGCCGGCGTCGAAGCGCAGCAGGTCTTCGTCACCAATCCGGCGCTAACCGAAACCAAGGCGCGCGAATGGGAGGAAGAAACTCCCGTTCAGACCACCGCCATGCGCCTCATCAAGGCCATGGCGACGATGGCGACGATCGACGGCTACGAGATACGCCAGCCCGGCAGCGCCGCGGTGTCGGTGGGCCAGCTGTCGGTTCGCCTCATCGCCGAATATCGCGGCGCCGCCTTTCTCGGAAAGGCGCTGCGGATCGAGAACCGCGGCACTGCTCCTGTCGTGCTGCGCGAGGCAGACCTCGCGCCACAGGGCACGCTCGCTGTCACCATCGCCAAGCCCGACCTCGCCCCTGGCGAGGCAACTTCGGCGTGGCTGGTCGGCAATGGAGGCGCAAGATGAGGATGCCAACGCGGCGAGGCCGGGCTCCCGAAGACGCGGCACCAGCCAACGAGGAAAAAGCTGCCGCCAGCGGGGGGCCTGCGCCAACGGCTGCCGATCCGCTCGGCGGCGTCAATGCCAAGGTCGCCAAGCGACAGCGCATGATTCTTGCCGTCATGGGCTCGGTCGTTCTGGCGGCGGGCGGCAGTTACGTCATCTCGCGCAGTGACACCAAAGCGGTCGTCAAGGTCGATGACCCTCAGGAGATCAAGATATCGACGGCCGACATGGTCAACAAGAACATGGCGCAGAAGGAATGGCGCGCGGTTTCCGAGGTCAAGATCGATGACGTCACGGCGCGGGTAAAGGCGATCGAAGCCAAGCAGCCGAGCTACGATGGCAATGCCGCCAAGATCTCCGCGCTCCAGCAAGAGAACGAGAAGATCAAGGCTGACGGCGCGCGGCTGTTCAAGATCTACGAGGAGCAGAACAGCGCCAAGGATGCGCGGCTCAAGGCCTACGAAGCCGGCGAGGCCGCTCCCGGTGGCCGAGCTGCCGCCGGTCGGAGCACTGCGCGTTGGCAGCAAACGCCCGCCGAACCCTTCCGGGTTGCAGGCGCCGGTGGTGAACCGGGCGGGGCTCCTGGTGGTCCCGGAGGCCCGGGTGGCGCAATGCCGTCGGTCGCCGAGGTCAAGACGATCAGCTTTGCGCCCGCCATCGTCAAAGGCGGTGCCGGCAAGGATGACGCCCAGGGCTTTGTCGGCGTTCGCCCCGACGCACCGCCGACTGTCATCGAGGCATCCCCCGATTACCTTCCACCCAACTCCTATGCTCCTGCGCGTGTCATCGTTGGCGTCGATGCGAGCGCCGGTGTCAATTCGCAGACCGATCCCCTGCCCGTTGTCTTGCGCATAACCGGGCCGGCGCGGTCGGTCGTCAACAACGGCAAGCTGCTGACTACCCGCCTCGAGGGCTGCGTCGTCAATGGCGCTGCCCGCGGCGATCTCTCGGCGGAGAAGGTTTACGTCAAGCTCGCCAAGATGACCTGCGATCAGCCCGGCGGCCGGGTAGCGGTCAGCGAGGTCAAGGGCTTCATCTCCTTTGCCGGCAAGACCGGTGTTCGCGGCAAGGTCGTCAGCCGCGAAGGCAGCCTCGTAACCCAGGCGTTCATCGCCGGCATCGCTGGCGGCTTTGGTCGTGGCTTTACTGCCAATGCCAATGCCCTGTTCCAGAACAGCCAGGTCACGGTCGACGGCGAACGTCAGCAGCTTACACCCAAGGAACTGGCCGTGGCCGGTCTCGGCCAGGGCGTCGCCCAATCCGCCGACATGGTCAGCAAATATCTGATCGAACGTGCCGAGCAATATCAACCGGTCATCGAGATGCCGACGGGCATCGATGTCGAGATCGTCTTTCTCGATGGCGTCTATGTGAGAGGTGCCCAATGAGCCTGAACCCTTCGTCGCCCACGGCCCGGGTGGTCGGCCTCGGCCTTGCCGCGACCGCTGTTCTGACCTTCGCTGTTGTCGCCGGCGGGATGGTGTCCGGCCGGGTCTCGGCACGAACCAGTATCAACGCCGAAGAGGTCAAGGCGGCACTCGCCAAGCGCCTGCCAAAGACGCAGGTCAGCGCCATCGATTGCAACAAGCTTGCAGGCGTCTGCGAGATCGCCGCTGGCACGACCCTTTTCTACACCGACCAGGGTGCCCGCTATCTCATCATCGGCCGCGTCTATGACATGGAGACGCGCACCGACCTGACGGCAGCGCGGCTCCTCGAACTCAACCCCGACACGCTGCTGGCTGGCGCGCCGCAGAATGCCAGGCATCAGAATGAAGAGGGAAAGGCCCGGCCGCCTGCAACGCGCCAAGTCCAACTATCCTCGCTTCCGCAAGCCGGCGCAATTGCCTGGGGCCCCACCAATGGCCCCAAAGCTGTCGTTTTCTCGGATTTCCGGTGCAGTTATTGCAGCCAGCTTTCGACTGTTCTTCGAACAATCGGCGCGCGGGTGGAAGAGCGACCGATTTCGGTGCTCGGCAGCCGATCTTTGAGTGAAGCCGTCTATTGCTCGAAGAGCCCTGTCTCGGCGCTGCACGCCGCCTATGCCGGCGAGACTCCGCAGAGCCCGAAGTGTGACACCTCGGGTCTCGATGCCAACGAAGCCTTTGCCCGCACGCACGGCTTCAATGGGACGCCGGTCGTCGTCCGCGCCGACGGCGCTGTTCTGGAAGGCTTCCGGCCGGCACCCGTCCTTGCCGCCTGGCTCCGCGGCGGTCCCGCCGCATGACTCAGATCATCCTCGCGGCCGCCGGTGTCGGCATCGTCGTGCGGCCCTTCTGGGTCATCACCGCCGCCGCGATCGCCGCCTGTGTCGAGGTCATATTGTCAGGGAGATACTGGTGAACCGCTCCATATTGGCCCCGTCGCTTCTCGCACTCAGCCTGTCGCTCACCGGCTGCGTTACCGGAGGTAACATCAAGGGCGACTTCCAGTGTTCGGCGCCTGGTGGCACCTGCGCCCCGATGTCGACGATCGATGCGGCAGCGATTTCAGGCATCGGCTCCTTTCGCTCGATCGGCGAGCCCGGCATCGAGGGTCAGAATGTCCCGCGCGGTATTGCCGGACCCGTTCTTGCCGATGGCACGGCACCCGCCCGAACCTCCGACCGGGTGCTTCGTGTCGTCTTCCCTGCCCATATCGATGCCGACGGGATCTACCGCGAGCAGTCAGCCGCGCACGCCGTTGTCGAAAACGGCGCCTGGGCCGAGGCGCTCGGCGGCAAACCAGTCAATCCGCGCGACGTTCCGGCACTGCGTGCTGCAGGCGTTGTTCCCGCCATTCCCACTGCGCCATCAGCGCTCGCAACGCTCGACGAGATCGTCGCCGCACGGGCAGCGCAGGCCGGCCGCAAGGCACTCGAACCCGAACCCGCCCCCGCCAACGCGACCACGCCCACCGCCTATGGTCCCGAACCGGTGGCATCGCGCTTCGCTGCGCCGCTTTCACTGGCAGAGGCTGCCTCGGGATTGGCCGCGCCGCGCGTGCGCAATCTCGATCCCCGCGCGCCGACCGAAAACTTCGATACGCCCGACGTGCTCGCGGCCCGGGCAATGGCAGCAACGCCGGCATCGGTTTCTCCCGCGCGCCGTGTTGCGCCGGCGCCGGCAGCAACCCTGGTGGCACAAGCACCTTCGTCAGTCTTGCCAACGGCGCCCTATGGCTCGCGGCCGGTGCGCTGGAAGGGCAAGACCTATCAGCTCCCTTACAGTAATCTGCAGCCAACGACTTCCGCATCGGCCGCACCAGAGGCCTCACAGCCCGACCATACCGCCGATCTCAACAAAGCGTCGCTCGCGCGCGTCAGCCAATCTTCGGCTGTTGCAGCCAAGGCGCCTGCCCAGCCTGTTTATGCAGTCACCAGCGACCCGCAAGTTGCCCAGGCGCGTGTGAAGGCCATGGCCTCGCCGGTGATGATCGGTGCCATCGAAAGCGGACGCGACGCCGCCAAGGCCGCAGCCCCGGCGGGGTTCGCCTTGCCGCTCGGCAGCCTGAAGGACGCCCCCAAGTGAAGTGGCTCAACAAGATAGCCAGCATGTTGACGGGCGACGAGACCAGCCCCGACGCACCGCGGCCGGTCATCCACCTCGACACGCTGTCGCAGTGGCTGCCATACCGGGCCTACCTGCCGGCCGAGGGCCTTTTCATCAACGCAGCCTCGATCGGCTTCATCATGGAGATGCCACCGTTTGTCGGCGCCGACGAGCGCACCGCCGATATCCTTGGGCAGTTCTTCCAGGAAGGGATGCCCGCCGGCGCACAGCTGCAGGTGCTGTCATGGGGCAGCCCGCGTGTCTCGCGGCGGATCGGCGAGTGGTTTCTGCCGCGCTACAAGGCCGGCGGCATCTACAAGACCATCGGTCGGCACCGTGCCGACTATCTCGCCAGCGGCGTCTGGGAATCGCTATCAAAGGACGCGCCTTTTCACCTGCGCAATCACCGCGTCATCATTTCATGCAGCGTCCCGATTGGCAGCACCACCCATGCCGAGATGATGGCGACGCGCGACGGGCTCGCTGGCGTCCTCAAGTCGATCAGCGTCGATGTCATCCATTTCACGCCGGTCGATCTGATCGAGCTCGTTGATGACATGACCTCGCCGACCACGGCGTCCGAGATCGATCAGCACAGCTACAATGAACTCGATCCGATCAATGACCAGGTCGTACGCCGCGACATCGATATCACTGTCGAGGAAGCCCGGCTGCTGCTGCGGACCGAACGCTTCCGCCCGACCAATTTTGATCCCGACGGCGTTGCCGAGGTCGGCGATGTCTATCCTGACACCTTCGATGTCCGCCACTTCGGGGTGCGCAACTATCCACCGCGCTGGACGCCCTGGGAGAGCGCCCGACTGATCGGCGACATGTTCTCCGACAAACTGCGACTGCCGTGCCCGACCGCAACCGTGCTGTGCCTCATCTATCCAGACGAAGAAGCGGCGATCGCCAAGGCGGGGTTCAAGTCGGTGCGCTCGCAGAGTCTGGCCGAAAGCCGCGGCGCGCGCTGGATGCCCGGCATCCAGGAGAAGTCGCAAGAATGGCGCGACGTCCAGATCCAGATCAAGGAGGGGCGCAAGCTCGTCCAGGTCTTTTATGGCGTCACCACCTTCTCGCCGTTGGGCGAGGGCGACCGCAACGAGCGCACCGTCAAGTCGATGTACCGCTCGGCCGGGTGGGATTTGAACGACGAACGCTTCCTGCAAATCCAGGGCATCCTCTGTGCACTGCCGATGACCCTCGCCGATGGGCTCGGCGCCGACATGATGCGGCTGAAGCGCTTCCGGACCATGCTCTCGTCCACCGCCGCCAATCTCGCGCCGATGCAGGGCGAGTATCTTGGCGGTTCGACGCCGCACCTGCTCCTCGTCGGGCGCCGCGGGCAGCCGTTCTTCTGGTCGCCGTTCGAGAATGGCGCCGGCAACCACAATGTCACGATCATGGGCAAGTCGGGCTCAGGCAAGTCAGTGCTGCTGCAGGAGGTCTGCGCGGCGCTGGTCGGCGCCGGCGCCAAGGTCGTTGTCATCGACGACGGCCGCAGCTTCATGAACAGCGTCAAGATCCAGGGCGGCGCCTTCATCGAATTCACCATGGCGTCGGGATTCTGCCTCAACCCCTTCTCGATGATTGATGCCGAACGGGTCGCCGCCGAGGAGGATTACAAGCTCGACTGCATGGCGATGCTCAAAGCCATTGTCGGCCAGATGGCGCGGTTCATCGACAAGCTGAACGACACCGAGCGCGGGTTGATCGATGCCGCCGTCAACGCCGTCTGGGAGGCGCATGGCAATGAGGGATCGGTCGACCACGTCGCATCTCATCTGCGCTCGATGGATAATGTCGATGCGACCAATCTCGGCATTGCGATGTCGCCGTTCACAGCGACCGGCACCTATGGCCGCTTCTTTGTCGGTCAGGCGACACTGAAGCTCGACAGCGACTTCACGGTGTTCGAACTGTCCGACCTGTCCTCTCGCGAGGAACTGCGCGGTGTCGTCCTCACCGCCATCATGTTCATGACCACCCAGATGATGACGCGCACCCCGCGCAGCGTCAAAAAGATGCTGCTCATCGACGAGGCCTGGCAGCTGCTGAAGGGCGGCTCGATGGCGGATTTCGTTGAGGCCTATGCCCGCACCTGCCGCAAATATGGCGGAAGCCTGGCGACCGCCACGCAGTCCTTAAACGACTATTACAAGTCCGAAGGCGCACAGGCAGCGCTCGAGAATTCGGACTGGATGCTGGTCCTTCAGCAAAAGCCCGAGACCATCGCCGATTTCAAGCGCCTCGGCCGGCTCGAGATGGACGCCGGGACCGAGACGATGATCCGTTCCCTGAAGCGTAATGGCACCGAGTATTCCGAGGTCTTCATCAAGGGGCCGGAAGCCCAGGCGCTCGGTCGGCTCGTCCTCGACCCCTATTCCGCGACCATTTTCTCGAGTTCGCCTGCCACCTTCGCGCTGATCGAGCAGTTTACCGCCGCTGGTCTGTCGACGGCCGAGGCCGTCGAACGCATTGCATTCCCGCAAATGGAGGCCGGACATGCCCTCGCAGCCGAGTGATCCGCGTAGCGCCGAATTCGAGGCCTATGCCACCCGCCTTCTGGGCTGGGAAGTACGTGAGACTGACCACGGCCGGGTTATCATCCTTCCTCCTCCCGGGGCACCGATTGAAGCCGAAGGGGCACCTCTGTCTGCGTCATCGTCGTCTCGGATGCCGGCAAGAACCTCATTACGCCAGCGGCTTTCTGATCTTTCATACATCTCGCTCGTCACGACCGGGTGGTTCGCCGGCAATCTGCTTGGCGTTCTTGGCTGCGCCGTGGTGTTCTTCATCGTGCTGAGTGCCGGCCAGTGGGATGCGTTCTTCCTTCAGGTCGACAATCTGACCTCACGCTATGTCGAGGCCGACATTGGCCGCCGCGGGCTCTTCGAACATTATCTCGTCCAGACCTTCATGGTGCTGTTCGTCGGCATCACGCTGTTGCGCGCACCCGGCTTTATCCGCCGCGTCCGCCGCGAACTGGCCGAGGCACCCCGGCCATGACCAAACCCGCGCCCTGCACTGTCGACGCCATGCTCGATAGAGACACCAGCAGCGCGTCCCGGCTGCTTGGCTTTACCCCGCGCGATCTTGCCATTGTTGCGGCGTTCCTTGTCCTCGTCGTCTGGGCCTTCTGGGCAACGCGCGAGCTGCTCGAACTGCGCGACCGGCGCATAGTGTCGGTTAGCCTCTCGACCATCATCAAGAACTTCGTCGCCGCCGAAGCCCGCAATGGTTCGTCGCCCGAACAGGCAGCCGCCCGCACCAAGGCCTATCTGGCTGCCACCGATGCGGCGATGCAGTCGCTGTCGCGCAGCGGCGCAACGGTCCTCGTCTCCGAGGCGGTTGTCGGCAACTCCGTGCCCGACATGACCGGCGCCGTCGCTAATGCCGTCCAGGAAGCAATGGCCAAACAGCCCGCGCCGGCAACATCTCCCGCCAGCGCCGGGGGTTCCGATGGCCGCTGACCCAGCAGCACCACTGCTGACGCCGATCGGCGCCGGTGCCCGCAACCCGGCTCGACCGCGACGCGCGCGGATCTACGCCGGCGTTATTCTCGTGTTCGGCGGCATCGCACTGTTCCAGGGCATCAGTGCCTGGAAGGCGAGCCACGCCTTTCTCATCAACACTTCGCCGTCGCTGCCCAACTGGGCTTTCGTCCTCGAGACCAAAGCACCCCCCACGCGCGGCGCGCTAATCTTCTTCCGTCCGCCGGTATCGGACGTGCTGACGCGCAATTTCGGCAGCAAGCCCCAGCTGTTCGGCAAGCTGGTCTATGGCGTCGGCGGCGACACCGTCACCCGCGACGGCCGCACCTTTTTCGTCAACGGCCATCCAGTCGCTGTCGCCAAGACGCATTCGCGCAAAGGCGAGCCGCTGGCGCTCGGGCCTGTCGGTGTCATCCCCCATGACTGCTATTTCGCCGGCACACCGCACAAGGATGGCTTCGACAGCCGCTATGCACTGATTGGCTGGATCTGCCGCGATCGTATCGTTGGCACCGGAACCCCGGTGCTGTAGCGGCGATGCGACTTCGCCCGCCCTCCCTTGCGCGTCTTGCCAGCCTGGCGGCGCTTGGCGTTGTCGCCGTCGCTTGGCCTGCGCAGGCGAAGGACTATGGCCAGCAAGGCGCTGTCTTCGCGATTATCGAGCCTGACGTTCTCACCATGATCGAGGCCAAGGTCCGGGCAGCTGAATCCTCGGGCAAGATCGCTGCGATGAACAAGGATCTGGCGAAGCGCACGACCGCCAAGGTCAAGCGCCCGCTGCCGGTCGCCGGCATCGTCACGGCAACGACACCGCGGTCATGGACCTATGACCCGACAATCACGGTCGGGGACGATATTCGCGACAACAAGGGCACGCTGATCATCCCTCGGGGCCGCCGCATCAATCCGCTCGATACCGTCGGTCTGCGCCAAAGCCTCGTCTTCCTCAATGGCGACGACCCCGCGCAAGTTGCCTGGGCCCTCAAATCGACGACCCAGCTTAACGCCAAGCTGATCCTCGTTTCGGGATCGCCGTTCGACCAGATGAAGGCTGCTCAGCGCCGCTTCTATTTCGACCAGGGCGGCCAGCTAACGGGCAAGTTCGGCATTCGCGCTGTCCCGGCCGTCGTCGAGCAGTCGGGACGCGTCCTCAAGGTGACCGAAGTCGTCGTGCCGTCGGCGCGCGGGAAGGGAGGACAGTCGTGATCCCCGGCATCACCGATCCTGTCTATTTCCGCTTCCTCGCGGTGCATGCCGGACTCTGGTACGAAGTTGGCGTGCTCGATGACGCAGCGCTGCTGCGGCGGTTGCGCCGCGAGCGCCGCGTGCTCGGCCTGCCCTTTGATCGCTGGGTGCGGCCGTTGCGCACCGTGTGCGGCAAGCGTCCAGTGCGCGGCAAGCGAGCCTGTCAATGATCCGCCGCTCGCTCATCATGCTGGCACTCTCGCTGGCGGTTGCGCTGGCGGCGCTGCCGTCGCGCGCGCAGCCAGCCCCCTGTGGTGGGCGCTTCGTCAATCCGATCACCGATATCTGCTGGTCATGCCTGTTCCCGTTGTCGGTGGGTGGTCTCGAGATCTGGCCCTCGGCGCGTCCCGACACCCCAAACCCGGCACTGCCGGTCTGCGCCTGCCTCGACCCCTTGCCGCGCATCGGTATTGCGGTCGGGTTCTGGGAGCCGGTGCGTCTCGCCGACGTCACCATGAAGCCCTGGTGCTTCGTCAATCTCGGCGGTCTGCGCCTCGATCCCGGGTTCAACATTGGCCAGAAGACGCTGGCCGGTCAGTCGGCGGTCGGCGGCAAGCAGCAGATGACCGGCGCCTGGCACGTCCACTGGTACATGTATCCGCTCATCTACTGGCTCGAACTGGTGGCCGACTTCCTTTGCCTGGAGCCCGGCGCGATCGACCTTCTCTATATCACCGAGATCGACCCGCTCTGGCATGACAGCGAGCTGACGCTGATCATCAACCCCGAGGCCGTGGTGTTTTCGAACCCGCTCGCCGTCGCCGCCTGTGCCGCCGATTGCGTCGCCTCGACCGTGGGCTTGCCGCTCGATCCGCTGTTCTGGTGCGCCGGCTGTCAGGGCACAATGTACCCATTGAACGGCAACGTCGCGGCCCAATACGGCCATGTTCAGGGCAGCCGCCTCGCGCTGGATCGCTTCGCCTTCAAGCTGCACCGCCAGGGCATTCTTTGGGGTTCGGCCGGCGGTGCGGGTCTGTGCGGCAAATACCCCATGCCAATCATGCAGAAGTCGCAATATCGCTTTCAGGCGACCAACCCTGTTCCAGGCTTTGGCCCGATGGCTTGCCCGCCTGTCGGAGGTTCCACCGTTCTGCCCGGCACTGGCCAGATGATCCCCGTCATTGGCGAGGATATGGGCTATCTCGTCTGGCGCAAACGCAACTGCTGCGTGCTGTGATGCGGCTCGAGCTTCTCATCCTGACCGCCATCGGCCTCAGCGTTACCTGGGCTGTCGAAGGTTTCTCACAGACGGTCGAGGGCGTCGAAGCTGGCCGGTTGCGCGAGGCTGCCAAGGCACAGTCAAGGGATGCGCGGGCCTTCGCCGATGAAGTCGCTCGCCGCGGCGAGGCGCTGCGCGACGAGGCGCTGCTCACCCGCCGCGCTGCCCAGGCGAACCAGCTCCGCGCGCCGACCCCGACAATCGGCAGGCCAGTGCCGGGCGTCTTCGACTTCGATCAGATGGTCGCCGACGCAGGAACGGCGCGCGCCGGGGCGGCGAATGCCAACGGTCCGCGCTTCATTGCTTTTGCCAGCATGTCGATGCCGGTCGGTGCCTTGCGCGCGATGATCCGCGACGTCTCGAATGCTGGTGGCTTCATCGTTTTTCGCGGCTTTCAGAACAACAGCGTCAAGGCGTTTGGCGCTGCCATGGTCAAGGTGGTCGAAAAGGGCCAAAGCACAAAGGGCATCGGCATCGATCCCCGGCTGTTCCGCGCCTTCAACGTCACCGCCGTCCCCGCCTATGTCGTCACGACCAGCGACATCGCGCTGTGCGAAGGCTTCTCTTGCAAGACCCCGCTGCCGCCACATGATCGCATGGACGGCAACGTCACCGCGGGCTTCGCCCTCGAAACCTTTCGCGCCGGCGGCGGCCCAGGCGCTGCGGCATCGCGTGTTTACCTCCAGCGCTTAACCGCACCCCAGCGCGCCGTCGCATCTTCGTCGGGCGCTCGCTAGTGCGGGTATTGCCCTCTTCGTTCCCGCGCCTGCTGCTGGCGATGGCAATTATGTGTTTGCCGGTGGCCGGCAGCAGCCAGACCCCGACCCAGGCGGCCAAGACCGACGGCAAGAGCTTCGGCACCGGGCTTCAACCGGGTGCGATGAGCGCGTCGACGACGGCGCCTAATGCCGCCAATCTCCCCAACTATGTCGCCAACCCCGCCGAGGCGTCCTATTACGCGAGCCCAACAACGCTCGAGCCAGCAGCCGCGGCGCAAGCACCGGGCTCGGTCGGCTATCAAGCCGTCACCCAATCTCTCGCCAATCGCGCGACGTTCCCGACAAGCGAGATCGACGCAACTGTTGCGACCGGCAAGGCGGTCAACGCCGATCCGTACAGCTACGTCTCGGGGTTCAGCGCCGGCGGCGCGCAGGGGACTTGCGTTCCAATCCCCAGTGCCGCGATCTCTCCTGGGACATATGAGCAGACCTGCAACTCTGGCTACGTCCAGGACCCCGGCGCCGGTCCCCAGACCTGCGACGTCACGCTCGATCATCAGTTCCAGATGGTTCACAAATACGAGTGCAGCGAACTCAATGCCGCGACCAACGGCACCGACGATTGTGCGACCTTTGCCGGCTACTACCCGGGCACCTGCACCTACACCGGTTCCCGGCCAGGCGCGTGCCTGCTGTTCTTTGGACCGCCGAGCTTTGGTTGCGCCGAGCCGGGCGAGCCCGTCACCCAGCTATCCTGTTCCTCGCTGGTCCCCGGCGGCATCCTGCTGTCGTCTGAGAATGCGCATGTTGGCTCGACGGTCAACGACAGCGCCTGCGCCACCTGGAAGGCGGACGCCAACTGTACGCCCGACCCCGATGTCTGCACCGACAGCACCCCGGTCACCCGCATCGTCAGCGGCGTCGCCGTAACGCAGCCATGCTGGGCATGGGACCGCACTTATCAATGCACGGGTCCGCTGGTTCCGATGTCGGACTGCAGCGAGCTCGATGCACTCGGTTGCACCTTCGTGCGCGAACAATGCATCACCGAGGAGTTGCCATGCCTGACCGTCGACCGGGTTTATGCGTGCCCGATTCCGCCGGTGCCGGCGACCAACCAGCAGATTTGCGATGCAGATGTCTATTGCATCAACGGCGAGTGCGACACGATCGACCGGACACCCAATACCGAGTTCAAGGATGCGCTCGTCGCGCTCAACTCGATTTCGCAGGCCGGCAAGGAGTTCGACGAGAACACCCTCGAGATATTCAAGGGCAACCGGCTGACCTGCTCCAAGACGATCTTTGGTCTCACCAACTGCTGCGTGCCGCGCGGCTTTCCGCTGCTCGGTGGCTGCAACGGCGAGGATCAGATTCTCAAGGATCAGCGCGAGCAGGGTCTGTGCACCTATGTCGGCACTTACTGCGATCAGAAGTTCCTCGGCATCTGTTTGCGGAAGAAGGAAGCGCACTGCTGCTTCGTCTCGAAGATCAGCCGGATCCTCCAGGAACAGGGCCGGCCCCAGATCGGCAAGCCCTGGGGTGACCCGAAGACCGAACAGTGCGCCGGCTTCACCATCACCGAATTCCAGCAGCTTGACCTGTCGTTGATGGATTTCTCGGAAGTCTATGCCGAGTTCACCGAGGCCGCGCAGATCCCCGCCGACCTCGATGTCGTCACCGAGATGCAGGCGAAGATAGCCGCCTTTTACGCAGCCAATGGACCGTGAGTACCGCCATGCCTCTTCCCGACTTTGCTGTCCTCTCCGGTGTGACGATTGGGGAGTTGGGCATGGGGATTATGCTGATGCGCGACGGCGGTGGCGGCCTTCCGGCGCTGGGCGAGCACTTCTCGGATTATTTCCGCTGCCATGCGCCGCGCGAGGATGTGCGCACGATCTACACCCGGATGGTGGAGCGCAACTGGGTCGCAGTCGATCCAGTGGATGCCGACCACATCACCGTCACCACCGCCGGTCAGGACCTGATGCTGGCGTCATTCACCTCGCTGATCCGCCTCGTCGACGAGGGCCATGGCGCCCTTGAAATCTCGCTGTTGTTCTCCCTCGCAAGCAAGAGGTTGCCCGATGACGGTTAAGCTCGCCTTGCCGGCACTGATAGCCAGTCTGCTGTTGTCGACCTTTGCCCCCGCGCGGGTTGCGGCCGAAGGGCTTGGCCAGATCGAGGATCCCTCGCGGCCCGATGCCTTTTACTGCGCCGAGCGCAAGCTTGGCAGCTGGTTCTATTGCTCCAAGCCAAAGCCCAAACCCAAGGCCGAAGCCGCGCCTGCCTTGCCGCCGGCCCAAGCGCCTTCGACGGCCGCCGAGCGCCTTGATGCAGTGACCGCCGAACTGCGCGAGTTGAAGGCCCGCGCCATTCTCGAGCCGACACCCGACAACGTCCAGTCCTACATCCGTTTCCAGCGCGAGCAACTCGACCGCTCCTCGCTGTTCGCCGATGTCTGGCAGCGCGCCGTCTGGCAGGACCCGAGCCTTGATTACACCCAGGTCCGCCCGATCTCGACGCTCGGCAAGCGCCAGTGGCTCGATGACCGCAAGGCCGATCGCGATGCCGCACTGGTCCACCTCGGGCAACGCTACGGGCTGTTCTACTTCTTTGCGCAGAACTGCGCGCCGTGCGGCATCATGAGTCCCATTCTGAAGTCTGTCGCGGATAGCCACCAGATCGCCGTCAAGGCGATCTCGACTGATGGTGGCCCGTCGGACGTCTTCCCGCGCTACGTCGTCGACAGCGGCCAGCGTGAGCGCATGGGTCTCAATTCCAAGGTTACGCCAGCGATCGTGCTGTTCGACAGCGTGACGCGCAAGGCCGTGCCGATCGGCTACGGCGTCATGGCCGCCGACGAGCTGATGGATCGGATCTACACGCTCACCCAGACGGAGCCCGGCCGTGATTACTGATCGCAGGCCATCAGCGGCTGCGATTGCGCAGGGCGCTCGAAACGCCGTGCCTGGTGTTGATGACCCTGCCACCGACCGCCAGCGTGGACGATGGGCTGTTGTACTCGAGGCATTGGTCGGTGTGCTGGCCGCCATCCTTCTGGCCATTTTCGCGATTGCGCCGCCAGCGCGGCCCCTTGGCGCCGACAGCTTTCTCATTTCCAGCCCCCAATCGATCGGAGGACGCTCATGAGTGATCTGCACCATTCGCCCGAAAATGGTGGCGAGCGACCCCGGCTTTCGTGGTTCGAACGCCTCTGTGCCTTTGGCGTCCAGCTGATCAGCGCCGGCGCGATGATTGCGGTCGTCAACCTCGTCGCCTTGCCGCTGTCGACGACGGCCGCACAAGCCAGCGTTGCCGGCGCCATGGACAGCTATTTCGATGACATGGGCGCTGCCGCCAACGTCACCGGGCCGACGGCCTTCGATGGCCAGCGCGCCGGCTATTACAGCCTCGGCAATGTCTGGACGCGCTTTCCCCAGCGCACCACCAATCTCGCCAACCTCCAGCTGCCATCGGCGCGGGCGGGTTGCGGTGGTATCGATCTGTTCGCCGGCAGCTTCTCGTTCGTCAATTCGGCCGAGATCATCGCGCTCCTGAAGTCGGTCGCCAACAACGCGGTCGGGTTCGCCTTCAAGCTGGCCATCGACACCGTCTGCCCGGAATGCTCGAAGATCATGGAAGAGATGCGCCAGGCAGCGCAGCTGATGAACAACGCCAACATCAACAGCTGCGAGACCGCCCAGGCGCTCGTCGGCGGCCTGTGGCCCAAGTCCGATATGGCCGACCGTTCGATCTGCGAATCGATCGGCAGTTCCACCGGCGTCTTCACCGATTGGGCTGCATCCAAACATGGCTGCGGCAACAAAGGTGAACGGACCTCGACGCTTGCCGGCGTCGCCGGCGACCCCGAATGGGCTGACGTCAACACCGGGGTCCCGCGCAACTACACCTGGCATGTCCTCAAGAAATCGGCGTTCTTTGCGCCCGGCGGCACACTCGATCGCGAGCTTGCCCAGTATGTCATGACGATGGTTGGAACGATCATCTATGTGCCCGCGACCGACAGCGGCCCGGGCACCTTCAACCCGATCGAGGGCGACACCTCGTCGACGCTGGTGACAGCACTTCTCGATGGCACCACCGCCGGCACCCCCGTCCAGATCTGGCAGTGCGATCCGGGCGAAGTCGATGACGCCTGCCTCAACCCGACGCTGGTTACCTTGTCGGTACCTGTGTCGTCGGCGCTGCGCACTCGCGTTGCGCTGTTGCTTGACCAGATGGTGCAGGCGACGATCGACGATACAGCCGTCCCGGCACCGGCTGTTGAACTCCTGCAGGTGGCATCGCTGCCGCTCTACAAGATCCTGACCGTCCAGGCCGCCTATAGCCGCGGCATCGCCAGCGACGACCGCGCCACTTTGGCCGAAATCACCTCGGTCGATCTGCTGTTCGCCATCCTCGACCAGCTGACCAGCGAACTTGGCAAGTCGAAGTCGGCGTTCATCGGCGCTGATCAGGACCGCATCGCGCAGTGGCAGGCGCAGCTGGCGAACGCTCGGCGCACCTTGCTCGATCGGCAAGCCAACACCCAGGTTCGGGTGTCGGCGATCATGCAGATCATCCAGCGCACCGGCTATATCGAGAGCGTCCTCCAATCGAGCATGTCCCCCTCGATGTCGGCGAGCTTTGACTGGAGCCGCGCCATCGCCGGCCGCGGCCTCAACTAGGCGCTAAGGGAACAGGGTCATGATCGAGGTCTTCACGATCGGCGGCGGCGAGTATGTCGTCAACGTGATGAACGCCGTCGCCGCCTGGACTGGCGACGGTGGCTACATCTCGCTGATCCAGGTCGTGATGGTCATGGGCTTGATCATGTCGACGACGATCGTGGCGTTCGACGCCAACTGGCGGGCGTGGATCAACTGGTTCCTTGGCGCGACGCTGATGTACCTCGTCCTGATGGTGCCGCGGGTCGATATCCAGGTCACCGATCGCATCAATCCGGCGCTGGCACCCTCGGCCGTCGCAAATGTGCCGCTTGGCCTCGGCCTGGTCGCCGGGTTCACCAGCCAGATTTCTGATTATCTGACGACCGGCGCCGAGCTGGTGTTCGGGCTGCCCAATGACCTTAACTACTCGCAGAACGGCATCATTTATGGCGCCCGGTTGCTCGAGGCGACCCAGAATGTCCGTATCAACGATCCTGAATTTGCCGCCAACCTCGACGAGCATTTTCGGTTGTGCGTCTTCTACGACATCCTGCTGGGCCAGAAGTCGATCGACGCGCTGGCGCGTTCGGACGACCTGCTTGCGGCGATGGGCCCTGGGTCTGTGGCCCGCTCGCAGAAGTGGCTGACGCGCGATCCCGGCGGCACGGTGACCGCCGAGATCATCACCTGCCGGATCGCCTATGACCGCTTCGTTGCCAACTGGGACACGATGCAAACGCCGCTCGAGACGACGCTTGGCATTCAGCTCTACCCGCGCCTGTTGGGAGCAGCGGCGCGGACCAAGCTCCTTGCCGATCTGCCGATTGCCTATGACTATCTGACCAACGTCTCGCGCACCGCTTCGCAGACGCTGCGCCAGCATCTCGTCATCAACGCGATGACGCAATCGCTCCACACCATGCAGTCGGGCGGCTCGCCGTCCTCGGTCGATGTCTATGCCCAAACCCGCGCGGAGATCCAGACGCGCAACACATACAACTCGATCGGCGCCACCGCCATGAAGTGGGTGCCGCTTTTAAACATCGTGCTGACCGTCGTCTTCTACGCGCTGTTCCCGATCGCCTTCCCGATCTTCCTCCTTCCGCGCGGCGGCGTCTCGGCGCTGAAGGGCTATGTCACCGGCTTCTTCTATCTCGCAGCGTGGGGGCCGCTGTACGTCATCCTCCACATGATCCTGATGCTGAAGGCGGGTGCCGATGTCGCCGCCGTTGGCGCTGCCGGCGACGGCGGCGTGACGCTGGCGAGTTATGTCGGGATTGCCGGGGTCACCGACGATATCGGCATTCTGGCCGGCTATCTGATTGCGTCGGTGCCGTTCCTTGCCGCCGGCATCGCCAAGGGCGCGCTGGCGATATCGAGCCAGGCCACCAGCTATCTGGCACCGTCGCAGAGTGCGTCGGAGGAAGCGGCGCGCGAAGCGAGCACCGGCAATATCGCTGTCGGCAACAGCTCGTTCGACACCCAGGCGTTCAACATGAAGCAGGGAAACCTCTGGACCACGGCGGGCAGCTATACTTCGGGGGTCTCGTCATTCACGTCGGTGCAAGGGGACGGAACGCGCTCGACACAGTATCCGGAAAGCGCCGTCGTCGATGCGACCGGTGCCATGTCGCGGCTGCCGATCACCCCGCAACTGTCGCAGGAGTTGCAGTCAAGCTTTACCAGGAGCGCCAGCGAGACACGCAGCCGCGCCGAGACCCTGTCGAACAGCGCATCCTCGTCATTCTCGTCGGCCAATACCCAGGCAGCGGATTTCCGGCGGACGCTAAGCGCAGGCAATGGCCTGGAGACCTCGTTCGGCGCCGATGACCGCAACACCATCGGCACGACATATTCGATGGTCGATCAGGCAGCGACCGCACTGCAGAACCGCTTCGGGTTCGAGCGCAGCTTGGCCGAATCCTACGCCAATCAGGCGATGTTCAGCGGCAATTTCAGCACGGGGCTAGGGTGGCCCGGCAACCAGGGCGCAGGGGGCGCTGGCAGCGGGAGCGGTGGTGGTGCCGGTCCGGGATCAGGCCGGGTCGGGGTTGGCGTCACAACAAGCGGCAGCAAGACATCGACAACGACGGGCACCGCTTCCGGCACCAACGGCCTTTCGGAAGCGAAGGACTTCCTCGAACAGCAAGCCAAGAGCCAGAACTGGGGGCAGCAGCGCGACAGCTTCTATCGAGCAACCGGCAACAGCTCGAGCAGCGAACTCGCCGCCCGCTCGGCGAGCCTCTCGGCCTCCTACTCCCGCGCCAACTCGGTCGCGCAGGAAGCCCGCACGGCTTACGAGACCGCCAACCGTCTCGAGGACGCGGCATCACTGCGCGACAGCAACGGCGTGTCGTTGAGCGAGAATCTGACGCAGCCTTTCGTCAACTTCGTGCTTGGCGAGCAGCGCGCCATGCCGGGGATCACGCCGGACTGGAATCCGACGCGCGGCCAGGCCATCACGCCGGCCGAGATTGCCGAGCGGGATTTTTACATCGGCGAATTCATCAAGGCGGAAGAGGCCAAGATCCGCGCAGGTGTCGAGCCGAGCTTTGTCGAGCCGTCACCGGCCGGCATTGCGCGGCCGAGTGCCAACACCCAGGCCCAGGTGGCACGGCTTGGCGCCGGTGGCATTGCGCAGGTTGGATCAACACCCATGCCGATCGATCCTGATCTTCGCTCCCGCGAACAGATCGACGAACTACGCGGCGATCGCGGCGAGGTTGTTGGTGCCGGCGGCCGGTACGTTGGCGGTGCGCTCGAACGACGCGAGGAGGCTTTCGAGCGAGTTCGTCCGACGATCACGCCCAATCCGCAGGAGACTTTGGATAATGTGCTTGGGAAGGATGACCGCTCTTATGTTCAGAAGGGTCTGGACGGTGCAGAAAGTCTTATTTGGCCTAAGACGGAAAAATAGCCCGTCCGGTGAAATGCTGAACGAAAACCATCACAATGAATATGCTCGCGAGCGCGATGAACGCCCAGAACCACCCCCAAAACACACGATCCGGCGTGGCGTTTTGCAGCGCGAAGCGGTCGAGCTGCTGCGTCTCGATGGCGTGGCTCAGCTGGCGCAGGCCCTCGAAACCCTCGACCTCGACCTTGACCGGCTTGTCGCGTGCGGCTTCGAGATCCGCGATGCGATCGCGGAGCGCCTGCAGCTCTTCCTTCGTGGGCTGGTCGGTCATCGGCACGCTCGATAGGACTAGAACATATGGTGCACATTACCACATTTCGTGTCATGATTCCATCGTCATGGATGACCCGACCAAACCCGGCCCTGAAGGGACATTTCCGACTGCCCTGCCCCAGTCCGGACGGCTCGAACTCGTGGCGCGCGATCTGACGCGGAACATCAATCGCCGCTATTCAATCGAGCATTGCGTTGATCTGTTCGGTGTTCACCTCGTCGAGACATCATGGGGTCGATACGGCACGTGGGGCCAGTCGAAGCGTGATTCCTTCGATGACCCGGCCGACGCTGACCGCGCTGTCAGAACCCATCTTCGTCGCCGCGCCCGCGCACCCCGCCGGATCGGAGTAGCCTATCGAATTGTCGGTGAAGGCTCATAACGCGATGTTGAGGGTCTTCTCCAGGGCAGCGATTTCCTCAATGATCGCATCGAACGGGGGCGGCGTTCCAAAGATCATGGCGCTCATAGCGCGATAATCCTGTCGCAATGCGCCTGTCATGTCGCCCTCCGGACATAGCGCAAATGACGGCGGATGCGCTGATTTCAGATCATAATCCGGCCGATCGAAAAAGACGCGTGCATGGTCAACGCAGTCTTCACCGAGCCCGCGATTGGCGACAGCGGCGCGGCCGGTCTCCGATTGCAGCAGTTGGTACAGGTCATAATAGTGGCGCGAAATTCGCTGGCCATCACCGCGCAGCTCGCCCCGGATTTCATACCAGCGGCGCAGGCCATGCAGGATGACAATCTTGTCCCAGAATGTCCTCTCGGCGTCGACGATCACGACATTGGGAACGGTCAGGTCGAGTGCGGGCAAGTCGTCGTTGACATAGGGGGCGATCGCGCGGCTCGTGTTGGGGTCCAGCGCCGATTTTGCACCGGATTCAATCTTCACCGATTTGGCAATATAGGCATCGAGTGGTGTCACGCTCGGATAGATCATGAGCAGGGTTTGCCGGTCTGCGGCATCCGGCTCGACACGCACTGCACCCGCTTCGAAACCGTTCCGATTGCAGGTGTCAGCCGCAATCGCTCCAAGGCTCCCCAGCAGTGGGCCATTGATATAGGTCTCGCACGCTGTCCTGATGGCATCGAGGGCCTGGTCGCGCTTGTTGCGACTGAGGGCCGCCAGTTCTTGAACCGAAGCCGGCAGGGCCAGGTCATCGCGAAAGACCGTCACGTCGATATCTTCCGAGAAGCGGTTGATCAGACCAAAACCCTTCGACAGCGAGGTGCCCCCCTTGAACAGCAGTCGTGGCCTATCGGTGAGCCCGTTGAACAGGGCGTCGAGCGTCCAGCACACCCAAAAGTCCTTTTCGACGTTCTGCGGTGTTGTACCGAGCCGCTGGGCGGTCGTTGCAAAAAGACCCTGTCGGGTAGCCACATCCGCTCGCAGAACCTCGTCAAATGCCAGGTTCATTCGCGAGGCGCTTGATCAAGGACGATGGGACGAAGCAATTCCTGCATCCATGACGGCAGCGTCGTCATCCCGTCAGCCAGGTCATTTCGTAGTGCAGCGCCATGGACAGGGTCTTGGAGAAGCTTGGTGAGGCGGTCGAGCCACGGACTGTTGTCATCACCGGTCATCGTATCGCGCAACCAGTGAAGGGCCTGCACGATCCGCATGGCCGGGCGACCGGCCCAGTACAGCTTGCTGGCGGCAGTTTGCTTGAAGGAGATAGTGAGATTGCCGAGTGTGATTGCTTTTGCCCGCGCATCCGAATGGACGATTGTCTTTGCCGGCACCGCGTTCGTGAAACCCAGATCGTTGGCAGCGGTCATGCCGTCGACGAGCACCCGGATCTGATCGCGGCGGGCAACGGCATCGATGACGGCTTTCGGATCGGCGGGGCTGTCCTGCTGCGTAAGGCCATTGTAGCGGGGCTTGTCGTAAAGCCCGCGATCGATGCGGCGCAGGCTACCCCATTTGACGAGGCGTTGCAGCGTCTTGTCGACGGCGTCGCGGTTGGCGAGATCGAGGAAATCGCTCGGCGTCCAGACAGCACCCGACACACCACGATCAACACGATCGAGGATTTGCGACTTGAGGCCGGGCGGCAGGGCATTCATGTCCGAAATATGTAGCAGAATTTCGGACGAGGTCGAGTCAACGTGTCCGAAATCTGTATCAGGATTTCGGACTGCTCGGTCACCCAGGAGCAGATGGCAGATGACACAAGAGCCGGCTTGATCTGGGCAGGACGACGAGCGGTATCGAGTTAAAGCTCGCGACGGCCAAGCTCGTCCACTTCACTGCGCCTTCATGTCGACGATTTCGCCGCCCATAGCTTCGATGCGCAGATCAAACGCCACCTTGTCCCCTGGCTTGGCGTTGGCAACAACCGATGCAGGCGCCTTGAATGCCATGGTCATCGCCGGCCAACCCGCTGCAGGGATAGCTTCGTGATCGAGCGTCACGGTACCGGCCGCTGTATCGACAGCGGTCACCGTGCCGGTGCCCTTGACCATTGTGCCCGTGGCAACCGGCCCTGCCGAAGCTGACGGCGCGGGGTTTGGTTCGCTCTTCTGGCCGCAAGCTGCAAGACCAGCCAATATCGCGATCACGACGAGGTTCTTCTGGATCATTATTGTTCTCCTTGGGGTTGTGAAACTGTTGTTGCCGACCTGCTCGCCCGGCGGCGGGCCAGCAGCAGATAGGCGGCAGGGATGACCGCCATCGACAGCAGAGGCGCTGTCAGCATGCCGCCGATCATCGGCGCCGCGATGCGGCGCATGACCTCCGACCCGGCCCCGCTGCCGAACAGGATCGGCAGCAGGCCGGCAAGCACGACGGCGACGGTCATGGCCTTGGGCCGCACGCGAAGCAGCGCGCCGTCTCGGACGGCTGCCGTCAAGGCATCCGGCCTTGCGTCATCGCCAGCGGCGGTTAGCGCCAGCTTGAGATAGATCAGCATCACCACCCCGAACTCCGCGGCGAGCCCCGCCAGCGCGATGAATCCAACCCCGGTTGCGACCGACTGGTTGTAGCCGAGCAGGTAGATCAGCCACACCCCGCCGGTCAGCGCGAACGGCAGGGTCGCCATGATCAGCAAGGCTTCGCCGGCGCTGCCGAAGGCGAGATAGAGCAGCAGGAAGATGATCGCCAATGTCGCCGGCACCACCAGCGTCAGCCGCGCCTTGGCACGTTCGAGATATTCGAACTGCCCTGTGTAGGCGATGCTGACGCCGGGCGAGAGCTGGACGTCCTTCGCCACGGCGCGCTGCAGGTCTGCAACCACCGAAGCAAGATCGCGGCCCCGGACATCGACATAGACCCATGTCGCTGGCCGACCATTCTCGCTGCGGAGCTGCGGCGGTCCTTCGCTGACCCGCACATCGGCGACGCTGCCCAGAGTGATCTGCTGAAGCGCCGGGGTCAGAACCGGCAGCGCACGGATCTTGTCGACACTATCACGCAACTCGCGCGGGTAGCGGACGCTGATCGGATAGCGCGCGAGGCCCTCGACGGTCTGTCCGACCGTCTCGCCGCCGATGGCACCGGCAACAATGGCTTGCACATCGGCGATGTTGAGGCCGTAGCGTGCCGCTGCCGCCCGATCGATGTCGACATCGATGTAGCGCCCGCCGGTCAGGCGTTCAGCGAGCGCCGAGGTTACGCCCGGCACCTTCTTGGCAACCCCTTCAACGGCACGTGCCACCCGGTCGATTTCAGCGAGGTCCGAACCCGACACCTTGACGCCGACCGGGCTCTTGATGCCGGTTGCCAGCATGTCGATGCGGTTGCGGATCGGCGGCACCCAGATATTGGCCAGGCCCGGCACCTTCACCGCGCGGTCGAGTTCCTCAACCAGGCGCTCCGGCGTCATGCCTGCCCGCCATTGATCGCGCGGCTTGAACTGGATCGTCGTCTCGAACATCTCCATCGGCGCCGGATCGGTAGCGGTCTCGGCGCGCCCGGCCTTGCCGAACACGCTGGCGACTTCAGGCACCGTTCGGATCAGCCGGTCGGTCTGCTGGAGCAACTGCCCGGCCTTGGCGGTCGAAATCCCGGGCAGTGCCGAGGGCATGTAAAGCAGGTCGCCCTCGTCCATCGCGGGCATGAACTCGCCGCCAAGTTGGCTGAGCGGCCATGCGGTGGTGGCAAACACGAGCCCCGCAAGCACCAGCACGGTCCTGGGCTTGGCAAGCACCCACCCGATCACCGGGCGATAGGCTGCCGTCAGCCAGCGATTGACCGGATTGGCGTGCTCTGCCGGGATGCGCCCCCGTATCAGCCAGCCCATCAACACCGGCACCAGCGTCACCGACAGGATGGCGGCGCCGGCCATCGCATAGGTCTTGGTGAAGGCCAGCGGCGCGAACAGCCGCCCCTCCTGCCCTTGCAATGAAAATACCGGAATGAACGAAAAGGTGATGATGAGCAGGCTGAGGAACAGCGCCGGCCCGACCTCGGTGGCAGCGGCGGTGATGACGCGCCAGCGCGCCTCACCGGCCAGGGCGACCCCGGGATTGTCATGTGCCCAGCGTTCGAGGTGCTTGTGGGCGTTCTCGATCATCACCACCGCTGCATCGACCATCGCGCCGATGGCGATGGCGATGCCGCCCAATGACATGATATTGGCGTTGACCCCCTGCACCCGCATGACCACGAAGGCGAACAGGATACCGAGCGGCAGGGTGACGATGGCGACCAGCGCCGAACGGACGTGCCAGAGGAACAGCGCGCAAACCAGTGCGACGACGATGAACTCCTCGATGAGCTTCGACTGAAGCGTCTCGACCGCGGCATCGATCAGCTGCGAACGATCATAGGTGCTGACAATCTCGACCCCCGGTGGCAGCCCGCGCTTCAACTCGTCGAGCCGTGTCTTGATCGCGCCGATCACCTCGCGGGCATTCTTGCCCGATCGCATGATGATGACCCCGCCGGCGACCTCACCCTCGCCGTTCAGTTCGGCAACGCCGCGCCGCATTTCGGGGCCGACCTGGATGGCGGCGACATCGCCGAGACGCACCGGCACGCCGCCGGCGACCTTGAGCGGCACAGCCCGAAAATCGTCGAGCGATTTCAGATAGCCGCTGGCGCGAACGATATATTCAGCTTCGCCTGCTTCGACAACTGAACCACCGGCTTCCTGATTGGCGCGCTTCAGTGCGTCGGTCACCGTCGCCTGCGTCACGCCATAGGCCGCAAGTTTGTTGGGATCGAGCACGACCTGATATTGCCGGACCATGCCGCCGATGCTGGCGACCTCGGCAACGCCCGGAACGGTCTTCAGCTCATAGCGCAGGAACCAGTCCTGCAAGCTCCGCAATTGGGCGAGGTCGTGACGTCCGGTGCGATCGACCAGCGCATATTCATAGACCCAGCCAACGCCGGTGGCGTCGGGGCCAAGCGTTGCGGTGGCCCCCTCGGGCAGCCGCCCCTGCACCTGCGCCAGATATTCGAGCACCCGGCTGCGCGCCCAATAAAGATCGGTGCCATCCTCGAACAGCACATAGACAAAGCTGTCGCCGACGAAGGAATAGCCGCGCACCACCCGCGCACCGGGCACCGAGAGCATCGTCGTCGCCAGCGGATAAGTGACCTGGTTTTCGACGATCTGCGGCGCCTGCCCCGGATAGCTGGTGCGGATGATGACCTGCACATCGCTGAGATCGGGGAGCGCATCGACCGGCGTCGTGCGGATCGCCCAGACCCCGGCGATGGCAAGCGCCAGCGCCGCCAGCAGCACCAAACCGCGCGCCCGGACCGAGGCTTCAATAATCCGCGCGATCATCGGTTGTGCTCCGGCAAGCCGCCGGACAGCGGCGTAGCTGCAACGCCACCAGAAAGCGGCGTGGCGGCAATGCCGCCGAGACTGGCCTGGGAATCGAGCAGGAACTGTCCCGATGCCACAACCTTGTCGCCCTCGTTCAAACCCGCCAGCACTTCGGTATTCTCGCCGGCTTCGCGGCCGATGCGGATTTCGACGGGCTGGTAACGTCCGTTCGCTTCGGCGCGCATCGCCAACACACGTGTGCCGGTGCGGATCACCGCTTCCGACGGCACCAGCAATGCGTCTCGGCCATCGCCGGCCAATGCGACGCTGGCGAACATGCCCGGCCGCAAGACGCCGCGCCGGTTATCGAGCTCTATCCGCGCCGTCAGCGTACGACTGTCGGCCTGGGTCGCCGGCAGCACCGCCGCCACGCGGCCACCAAAGCGCCCCTCTGGCAGCCCCGCAAAGGTGGCCGAGACGCGCTGACCGGTCCGCACCGTCGCTGCCACGCCTTCGGGAACTGCGGCATTGAGCCAGACCGTGCCGAGACCGCCGATCTGCGCCAGCGTTTGCCCGGCGGCAAGCGTCATCCCGGGCCGCACATCGAGCTGGGTTATCACCCCGCCGCGCGGCGCCGTGATCGTTACAACTGGCCGTGCGGTGCCACCGCGTTCCAGCGCCGCGACCGCAGCCGGCGTCATCCCCAACAGGCGCAACCGTGCTGCGGCCGCCTTGGCCAGCGCCGTGTCACCGCTCCGCCGCACAGCCAGATATTCGGCCTGTGCGCCGGCCCATTCGGGCACCAGAACATCAGCGAGCGGCGCACCCGCGGCGATGATGTCGCCGGGGGCGCGGCCATAGGTGCGCTCGACGAAGCCGGCGGCTCGGGCCTGCGCCACGGCGATATCGCGCTGATTGTAATCGAGCGTACCGGTAACCGTCAGCGCCGTGTCGAGCAGGCCGCGTCGCACAGTCGCCAGGCGCAGCCCGAGGTTTTGCGCCGCCGCCGGATCGATCCGCACGCCGGGCGCTGCCGGCATGGTTGTGCCAGCACCGGCACTGCCGGCTTCGGCATAGCGCGGCACCAACTGCATATCCATGAAGGGTGATTTGCCGGGCTTGTCGAAGCGCTGCCCGGGGACCATCGGATCGTACCAATAGAGTATCTTCTTCTCGGCGGTCGGCAATGGCGCGACCGGCGCCGTCCAGCGCGCCAGGGCAAAGCCCCCTGCCCCCGCCACCAGCACGGCCGCCGCGACGGCGATCTGCCGGGTTGTGGTACTGCTCATCGGTCGCTCCCATAAGTCAGGTTCAGGCGCACGGCGTCGCGCGCCACGGCCGCCTCGCGGTTGAGGTGTTCAAGCTGCGCCTCCGCCAGTGCCAGTTGCGCCGCCAGCACATCACCGAGGCTGGCGCGGCCGGCGGCATAGCTGGCGCGTTCCAGAGCCGCTTCGTTCTCCGCGAGTGGCAGCAGGCGTTCGGTCGCCGTCCTCAAAAGCGTGTGGTGCATGGCATGGTCGGCAAGGTCACCGGCCAGCGCTGCCGCCGCCGCGCGCCGCGCCGCTTCGGCCTCCAACACTGCGGCTTGGGCGGTCAGGACCTTGGCGGCGGCGAGAGGTTCCTGCCGGTTGCGCTTCCAAAAGGGCAGGCTGACCGTGATGCCGGCGCCGACCATGTCGCCAAAGCGCGGGTCGCGGCGCGCGTAACTCGCCTGAACCCCCCAGTCAGGGCGGCGCTCGGCTTCGGCCAGTCTGACGTCAGCTGCGGCGCGGACCGACAAGGCCTGCGCCACGGCAACGTCGGGCAAGGCATCAAGACCGTTACGCAGGCTCGCCGTATCGACGGTCATCGGCGGCAGCGGTCCGATAGCGGTTGGGGACGGATCGCCGGTCCAGCGCGACAGTTCGGCGGCGGCGCGGGCAGCCGCAGCGCCTTCGGTGCTGCGACGGTCGTCGAGTTCGGCCGCCAGGCGCCGCGGGTTCAGCGCCTCGGCCGGACGCAGGCTCCCGGACGTCATGCGCGCCGGGGCACTGGCGACGAGTGGCGCGATCGCAGCGGCAATTTTATCGAGCGCCGCAAGGCGGGCATCGGCAAAATGCAGGTCGATCCAGGCCAGCCCCGCCGCAAGTTGCACGCGCCGGGTCTCGCCGCGCAATTCGGCAGCGGCGCTGCCGGTCTCGGCGGCGGCGCGTTCGGCCCGGGCGCGCCGCTTGGCCAGGTTGGGAATGTCCTGCGCAATACCGATGCGCACTGCCGAAAAATCGTCGCGGCTTGGCTCAAAGGCATTGGGGCCGCTGACCGGAAAACCCTCGAAACCAAGCTCCAGACGCGGATCTGGCAAGGCGGCCGCCGCGCGTGCCGCGACCTTTGCCGCTTGCGCATCCAGCCCTCGTCCAACAACCGATGGCGCGTCGCTTGCCGCGTGGGTCAGCGCGGCATCGAAGGTCAGGGGCGCCGCCTCGGCTGCCCCTGCCAGCGCAGCGATCGACGCCGCGCCGAGCAATATATGCATTGATCATGTCCCGAACGGGCGCAATCGCGCCGTTTCGCCAGACCACCTCAATGGCGGTCACTGCGTATCGGAAGCCTGGCGATACCCGGAGCGAGAGACGGACTCCCGAAGCCAGGCGGCCAAGCCGCCGTGCGTCAGACGAGGGTTCGTGGAGGCGGGGTGTTCAGTTCAACGGCGATTACGCTGAGCGGGGAATAGAGTTCCCGGTTCGGAACCGCTTCGGTTGCGCGCGCCAACGTCGGCGCAGGCCCTGTGGGCAACACGCAGGCGGCAGACGCCAGCGCCGCGCAATGCTCGATGCATTGCTTGCCAGGTTGCTCGCGCTTTTTGGCCATCGCAGCCATGCAGCCATCGCCCATGTTGGCAGCAGGTGCCGCCATTGGGCATGGCATCGACCAGGCCGCAACCGGCCCGCTGGCCAGTATGACAGCAATCAGCAAGGCGACCATACGGCGTAGCACCGCCTGTCTATGCCTCAGCACTTCGCTTTTGTCATTTGCTTTGATGTGAAGGCAGATTGGCCGTTTCGCTGTGCGCTCTCCGGCTTTCTGGGTACCCACAGGGTTAGTCGCGATTTCTTCCGGAATTCTTAATATTGCAACCGACGGGCGCAAACCAGTTTGGCGTGTGCCCGACAGTTATGCCCATCGATTTCTCGGTGATGTTGCGACCATGGCAACGCCTGTTGGCCGAGACATCGTTGATCTGAACTTGATGCTGCGCCGTAATTTCGACCAAAGCGAGGTGATCGCGATGCTGGATGGCAGGATCGATACCTTGTCGCCGACCAGCGTCACAACTGTCCGCCGAACTTCCGTTTTCGAATGCGGCGACCAGACGTTCAAGCTCAATGACCGCGAGCCGGTGATATTCGACGAACCATCTGAAAAAACGGTTTGTTTCAACCAGCCATCACTAGTCATCAGCTTGGCACCACAGCCAACGAATGCCGAGGCCGCGCGCCTTGCATAACGTTGGATCAGGTCCACCCGTCAATGCCGGGCAAATATCGAAGAGTTTCGAGGACCAAAAGCGACTACAGTGTATTTGTCGGGTGCGCGCCCGGGAACTTCCATTCCGAGCGAACCGATCGGCATACCCGGAACCGCCAAGCCTGTTACGCCTGCCGGCCGCTTGGCGAGTACGCGCTTCATATCAGCGATCGGCACGTGACCTTCGAAGGCAATGCCGTCGATGAGGGCGGTGTGGCACGACGCCAGCGCCGGCTGCATCCCGAGGCGCTTGTGAAGGCTGGCTCGGTTTGCATCGTCGATGATCTTGACGGCCTGACCAAATGCCTTGGCGACCTGTGCTGCCCAGGCTTCGCAGCAGCCACAGCCGGGATCGCGGTGCATGACGATATCGCCTGCCGCCAGTGCGGGCGCGGCCACAAGGGCAAGGGCCAGTGCCAGCAAGTATTTACGCATGAACAATAGCCTTTCTTCTGAATTGGGACATCATCACGCGACGGTGCGACGGCGAAAAAACCCCCGTTTGATCGGCCATCGTATGACCAGAAGCACCGTTCCCGCCAGCCCCAGCACCAGACCACCTACAGCGAAGGCCAGCAACCACCAGGTGTTGAAGTTGTCGCGCTCGGTCCAGTCCATGATGTGCAGGCCCCAGAAAAAGTCGAACAGCCGCCAATTTGCAGTACGCACCGCAGCGATCTGCCCGGTCTCGGCAGCGACGAAGACGCTGGTGTTGTCGGGGTCGGCAAAGGCAACACGCCAGGCCGGTAACGGGCCCCGATATTCGGGGCTGGCTGATGTGACCTTGCTCGTCATCGGCGCCGCAACCTTGGCACCGATCCAGGCCTTTTCGGCGATCGATGCCGCCAAACGGGCATCGACGGGCGGTAGCGGCGCGCCTGTCGTCGCATCGAACATCAGGATGCGATTGCCGCGCGTGACTTCGGCCACCGCCCGGCCGTACAACATGCGCAGTGTCACCCGGTCAGCACCGCTCCCGTCGAGATAGGTGGAGGGATCGGCGAAAGCGATCCCGGCGGGAAGCGCCTCGATGCGCTTGCGGTCGACAAGATGATCGCCATGGATTTCGTCGATTGGCCAGAAACTCATCAGCGCGCCGCTGGCAAACCAGATCAACAGTTGGGCGCCGATGATCAGCGCCAACCATTTGTGCAGCCTGCTGGCGCCGAGGTGAAGGCGGTGGCGTCGTGAACTCATGGTCCCGTCCTAAAACCAGAACCGGATGCCGGCAACGAAACTGGTTCCGCTGGTTCGATCACCGGCGTCACGGGCAAAGCGCGCCGTCTCGCCGACTTTGCCGGCCCATTCGACACCGATATAGGGCGCAAATTCGCGGGCGATTTCGTAGCGCAGCCGCAGGCCTAGCTCGATATCGGTGAGGCCCGCACCCACGCCGATCTCGGGGATCGACTGCGCGGAGGCTTCGATCTCGGCGCGCGGCTGAAGGATCAACCGTTGCGTGATGCGCTGGTCGTAAAAGCCCTCAATGCGACCGCGCAACTCGCCCTTGTTCGACAGGAACAGCGCGCCGGCAGCCTTGAACCAATAGGGTGCCAGCCCTTCGATTCCGACTGTCGCATATGTCCGCTGCGGTTCTGGCCGGATATCGTGGCGCACCCCCGCCTGCAGGTTCCACCAAGGACCGATGGCGCGTGAATAGAGCGCCTGGACCTCGGCCTTTTCAAGCGGCCCGCGCACATCGCCTTCGCCTTCGGTCTTGACGACAAAACGGTTGATGTCGCCGCCAAACCAGCCTTCGCCTTCCCAGCGATAACCGTCGGTGCCGGAACGGGCCTGATATTCGGCGAGGTTGAACAGGATCATCGAGCCGGTGAAGCCGCCATGCTCGCGGCGTAGTGCTGCTCGCGAAGGGGCGACGGCAGCAGCGCCCCAAACGGCGTCGGCGGCATGATCGGTCGGCGGCGCCGGGGCGGGGGCATTGCCGATGGTGTCACCGGTCGCCGGCGGTGCCATATTGTGGCCGGCGTGCGGGTCGGCGGCCGGTTGTGCAGCACCCATGTCATGCCCCGCGTGGGGGTCACTGGCTGGCTTGGCCGCACCCATGTCGTGACCGGCGTGCGGGTCGGGCGCTGCGGGCATCGTGTGCCCGGCATGCGGATCGGCGGCAGCGGGGACTGTCGCCATCGGCATGTTGTGACCCGCGTGCGGGTCGGCCGCCGGCGCAGCGGTCTGCGCCAAGCCACCACCCGGAACCAGCGCCAGCAAGACAATCGCCCCGATCGTAATGCGGATCATGCCGCGTCCTCGTCATGGCGTACCGTGACGACGCGGAACATGCCGGCATGCATGTGCAGCATCATGTGGCAGTGGAACGCCCAATCTCCCAGCGCATCGGCGGTCAGATCGAACGACACCTTGCCGCCTGGCAGGACATTGACGGTGTGCTTGACCGGGCGGTTGCCCTTGTCGCCCATCACCACTTCGAAGAAGTGACCATGGAGGTGGATGGGATGTGGCATCATCGTGTCATTGATCAGATTGACCCGAACACGCTCGTTATGGCGAAAGGCCAGCGGCTCGGCACCTTCGCTGAACTTCACCCCGTCGAACGACCACATGTAGCGTTCCATGTTGGCGGTGAGGTGAATGTCGATCTCACGCGACGGATCGCGCTTGTCGGGATTGGGGTCGAGCGAGCGAAGCTGGCTGTACGTCAGCACGCGGTGCGGTTCGTTCTCGAGGCCGGTCGGTCTTTCACCTGTTCGGTCCATCGGCATCGACGACAGCATCGCCACCCCCGGCCCCATCTTGACCTGCGGCGCCACCGACGGGTCGAGCATCTTCATCGACCCCATGTCGTGGCTCATGCCCGGCATCGCGCTATGATCCATGCCTGGCATGTTGCTGTGGTCCATCCCGGCCATGGCACCGCCGCTCATATCCATGTCGCCCATGCCCATGTCCTTCATGGTCAGCAGCGGGCGCTTCCGGAGTGGCGGCACATCGGCGACCATGCCCATACGGGGTGCCAGTGTGGCGCGCACCAGTCCTGACCGGTCGATGCCTTCGGCGATAAAGCCATAGGCGCGGTCTTCGGTTGGCTGCAAGATGACGTCATAGGTTTCGGCAACGCCGATCTGGAACTCGTCGGTCTCGACCGGCTGCACATTGTTGCCATCGGCAGCGACGACGGTCATCGCCAGCCCGGGTATCCGCACATTGAAATTGGTCATCGCGGAAGCGTTGATGATGCGCAGCCGCACCTTTTCGCCGGGCACGAACAGGCCGGTCCAGTTTTCCGCCGGGCCATGGCCGTTGACGAGATAGGTGTAGATCGCCCCAGTTGCATCGGAGATGTCGGTCGGGTCCATTCGCATCGCGGCCCACATCCGCCGGTCGGCGGCCGACTGGCCCTTGCCGGCAAGCAGGCCGGCGAGGGTCTGCTTCTGGAAGTTGAAATTGCCGCCGTTCTGCTTGAGGCGTGTGTAGATCTTGTGCGGGTGCATGAAGCTCCAGTCGCTGAGCACCAGCACGTGCTCGCGGTCGGACGCGACCGGGTCGGCGCCGGCAGGATCGATGACGATCGACCCGAAATGCCCCATCGCCTCCTGCAGGCCCGAATGGCTGTGGTACCAATAGGTGCCCGACTGGCGGATCGGAAAGTCGTAAACGAACGTCTCGCCCGGCTTGATGCCCGGAAAGCTGATCCCCGGCACGCCATCGTACTGGAACGGCAGCAACAGCCCATGCCAGTGGATCGACGTGTCTTCGGCGAGCGTGTTGGTCACCGAGAGGCGCACGTTCTGACCTTCCTTCAGCCTGATCAGCGGCCCGGGCACCGTGCCATTGATCGCGATGGCATGGCCCGCCCGGCCGCCAACACTGTGCATCGCGTGGCCGATGCTGAGCTTGATGTCTTCGCCAGATAAAACATCGCTGCCGCTCGCAAGGCCGCCAGTGCCACTGCGCGCCCAACCCGGCACAGCCATCGCACCAGTGACAAGCGAGGCGGCCCGGAGAAAGCCGCGGCGAGAGGTCGGTAGGATCATATCTGTCCCTGGAAATTCAGCAAAGCACAGCAAGGCTCGAATTGAGATACGCACGGTTTTGAATCGCCCCTCAAGGGCGGCCTGCGGCATTATCGCTTTGGCGGCCTAACCGCTCAGCGCCTTGCGAGCACGATAGATCCGGACTTCGACAGCTTTCTCGCTGATCCCGAGTACCGCGGCAGCTTCCGCCTGGGAGAGACCATCCACCGCGGTCAGGATGAGAGGCTCTTTGAGGTTCGTCGGAAGCGATGCAATCGCCTTGGTCGCGCGCGCCAGCGCGCGGGCATCATCGATCACGGCTTCGCCAGTAATCGCCGTGTCGACAATCTCGCTCGCCGCGTCCAGCGGCAGCGCAAACCGAAACAAACGCCGGACAGCTCGTCGGCGTCCCCAATCACGGCACTTGTTCAGCGCAATGCGGTTGATCCAGTAGCGAAAAGGCCGACTGCCGTCGTAACGTCCGATCGACGCAAAGGCCGCGACAAAGGTTTCCTGCACAACATCGAGGGCCTCATCGGTGTCGCCGATATGGCTGCGAACAAGACGGAACACCGGCTCGCGGTAGCGCTGCATCAGTTCGCCATACGCCGCCTGGCGACCCGTCAGCGCCATTACAGCGAGTTCGCCATCGGTGCAGCCCGAAAGCGGCATCGTCACCCCAGGGTCGTGCGCGCGCGTCACTCCGTCGGGGCTGTCAGCGCCTTGACCGCCGCCTCGTCGAACTTTCGCGCCTGGTCGGGCCGTAGGACACTGCGCAGCCGGAAGACATGCTGCAGCGTCTCCTTCTGAAGCTCGCCCATGACCTCGTGCGAACGATCGACCGCTGCCTGCACTCCGGGACCATAGCCATGTTCCGCTGTGATCGCTTTGGCCAGGCGCGCGTTGTCTGATCGCATTTGCTGCTCGAGGGCGCGTTTCCTCAACGCAAACTGCTGTTCAAGTCCCTCGATCTGCGCCCGCTGCGCGGCATCGAGTTGGAGTTTGTCGTGCAGGATGGCGTGAAGCTCGGTTTCTGGCGGCAAAAGCCGCGTGACCAGCGCGCGGCCGACGAACACGCCGCCCAGCGCTGCGACGAACGCCACCAGCGCAACGATCGCGATCCGCCGGAAATTGTTCATCCGATATTCGCCAGCAGCGTCGAGGGCGCAAGATTGGCCCCGGCCGCAAACGGCGAGGTCTGCACTGCCTCAGCCGAACCGCCGGGCAGTATTGCCGCACCAATACCGATACCCAGCGCCAGTACCGCAGCAAGGCTTAGCGCCGGTCCGGTCGTCAATGTCGATGCGCTGCGTTCGGCATCGATGCGCATCAGCACATCGCCTTCAAGCGACGCCAACCTTGTCGGGACCGGCAGGGTCCGTAGCTGCTGCAACGCCCGGTCAAAGTCGTCCATGAAAGGTTCCTTCTCAAATTCAACCGACATTACGCACGCGCTTCGCTCACCCCTCAACAAGATTCCTTGAGGGGCAGGGTCACCGGCTGCGTATATCTCCCCAGTCCAACCAGGAGCCATCAATGACCTTCAATTTTCGTGCCGTTTTCGCTGCTGCTCTGATTGCTGCGCTCGGCACCGGCACCGCAGCCCTTGCGCATACCAAGCTTGTGTCGTCGACCCCCGCCGCCAATGCCACCGTCGACAAGCCGGGCAAGATCGTCCTGGTTTTCAACGAGAAATTGATGGCAAAGTTTGCGGGCGCCGAGCTGACAATGACCGGTATGCCCGGCATGGCCGACCATCAGCCGATGAAGATGACCGGCTTCACGACAGCCTTGGGTGCCGATGGCAAGACGCTGACGCTGCTGATGAAGCGCGCGCTCCCCAGCGGCAGCTATGAGCTGAAGTGGTTTGCCGCCGGGGCCGACGCGCATCGTATGGAAGGCAGCTTCCCCTTCACCGTGAAATAGCGTGCTCGCGATCGCCATCAGGTTCGCACTTTACGCCAATCTGATGGTGCTGTTCGGGTGGCCGCTGTTCGCGTTGTACGGAAGCCGTGACAAAGCCAGCGGACCATCACGAAGCCAGATGCTTTCGCTAACACTGGTCGCGGTCATGATTTCGGTTGCTGGCATACTTGCGATGACGGCATCGATGTCCGGAGTTGCGCTGATCGACGTCGATCGCCCGTCGATCGAGGCGATGGTGTTCGAAACCCCGATGGGGGTGGCGTGGCAGGTTCGAATTGCGGCGTTGGCAGCAACGGCTGTGCTGGCCTTCGTGCGAAATGCCGTTGCTAGGGTAGCACAGGTCGCTTTTGCCGCAGCGGCGTTGGCGTCGCTGGCCTGGACGGGGCATGGTGCCGCCGGTGAGGCGACGAAGGGGATGGTTCAACTCGTCGCCGACATTGTCCACCTTCTTGCCGCGGGGGCCTGGATCGGCGCGCTGGTAGCGCTGGGCTTGATGGTGGCGCGCAATGCCTCGCGGCTGACATCGGCCGACTTCATTTCGATGTACCATGCACTCGATGGCTTTTCGAATGCCGGGACCGTTATCGTCGCGCTGCTGATCATCACCGGCTCTATCAACACCTGGATACTTGTAGGTCCGGCAGGCGTCGGCCTGCTTGGCAGTGATCCGTACGTCCAGTTACTTGCATTCAAGCTGGCGCTGTTTGCCGCCATGCTCGGGCTGGCGGCAATGAACCGCTTCCGCCTCACCCCGGAGCTGCTGCGCGATTTGGACGCTGGCGCTGTGCCGTCTGGGGCCCAGCGGGCGCTGCGCCGGTCGATTGCTATCGAAGCCGGACTTGCTGCTTCGGTGCTGGCAATCGTTGCCTGGCTAGGAACGCTGGTGCCTCCAGCGTCGTTATAGACTGTGTGCCTGACCCGTTTTGTTCTGAGGGCTGATAGCGCGCTTTGCGTATCACCCACTAGCAGACACACGGAAAGGTGTTCCAATGCACAAATATATTACGCTCGCAGCATTTTTGCTCGCCGGAGCCCCGATCGCCGCTCAAACGCCGCCGCCTGTTGATCACAGCAAGATGCAGGGCATGAACCACGATGCGATAACCACACCGGGCGCATCGACGCCCGCCATGGACCACAGCAAGATGCAGATGATGGACCATGGCAAGATGGAAGGCATGGACCATTCCAAGATGGGTGGAATGGGCGAGATGACGAAGAACACGCCCGCCAATCCCTACGCCGAGGTCGGCATGGCGATGCACCACAAGATGATGGTCGTCGGCGCCGACGCGTCGGAAACCTGGATCCGCCAGATGATTGAACATCATCGCGGCGCGATTGCCATGTCGAAGATCGCCGTGGCGCAGGCCTCCGACAAAGACGTCCGCACCATGGCGCAGAAGGTCGTCACGATGCAGGAAAAGGAAGTCGCAAGCTTCCAGTCGTGGCTGAAGCGAAACGGTAAAAAGGCGCAGTAATGGCCATGGCACATCGGGCTCGCACACACGGGTCCGATGCCGCCAAAGCTGACTGCTTGAGGGCAGCGACGCTTAGTGGAACGACGAAAAAACCCCGCGGCTCACCCGACGCTGCCGGCGAGTTCTTCGATTATCGGACAGTCGGGTCGATCGTCGCCGCTGCACGTCGCAACAAGGTGCTCAAGCGAACGCCGCATGGCGTGCAACGCCCTTTCGCGCTCCCGCAGATCGGTTATTCTGGCCATAGCCAGCGCTTTGACGTCGGCGCTTGCACGCGTCTTGTCGCTCCAGAGCGCCAGCAGCTCGCCAATCTCGTCAATCGGAAAGCCAAGGTCGCGGGCCCGCGCGATGAACCGCAATCGATGCACATCATTGGTCGAGTAATCCCGGTACTGCGAGTCCGTTCGCAGCGCCTTCGGCGTCAGCCCGATCTTTTCATAATGGCGCACCATCCGCGGGCTGAGCCCCGCCGCGGCCGCCGCCTCGCCGATGTTCATCAGATACCTCTTGACCTTGACACGATGTCAACCCCGACATTGCGCCGCGACGCTTGAATTACAAGGACGCAGGCCATGGCCGCTCACCAGCACACGCACTCCATCGAACCCGATGCCAAGTACCATGCAGGCAGCGGCAGCGACAATGGGAATGCCCCCGGGACAACTGTGAAGGACCCGGTCTGTGGCATGTCGGTTGACCCGCATACCGCCGCGCATCGCGCCGACCATGACGGTCATCCCTACTATTTTTGCTCCGCCGGCTGCCGGACGAAGTTCGTCGCCGACCCGGCCAAATATCTGACCCCTGCGGAATTGCAGTCGCACGAGCCGGTGTCTGAAGGCACGATCTACACCTGCCCGATGCACCCCCAAATCCGGCAGGTCGGGCCGGGGGCATGTCCAATTTGCGGCATGGCACTCGAGCCGGCAGTAATTACCGCCGAGACGCCGCCAAATCCGGAGCTGGCAGATTTCACCCGCCGCTTCTGGATCGGTCTCGCGCTGACGATCCCGGTGTTCATCCTCGAGATGGGCGGCCATCTATTCGACATCGGCCATCTCATCGCGCCCCAGATTTCGAACTGGATCCAATTGTTGCTCGCAACACCCGTGGTTCTTTGGGCGGGTTGGCCATTCTTCGAGCGCGGGTGGCGGTCCATCGTGAACCGCAGCCTCAACATGTTCACGCTGGTTGCCATGGGGACAGGTGTCGCCTGGGCATACAGCGTCGTCGCTACGGTTGCCCCAGATGTGTTCCCGCCAGCGTTCCGCCGCATGGACGGCGCGGTCGCGGTTTATTTTGAAGCCGCCGCTATCATTGTCGTCCTGGTTTTGCTCGGCCAGCTCCTCGAACTTCGCGCCCGCGAGGCGACCGGCGGCGCCATTCGCGCGCTTCTCGACCTTGCACCCAAGACGGCGCGGCGCCTGAAGCCCGACGGCTCCGACGAGGAGGTCTCGCTCGGCCTTGTGGTTGCTGGCGACGCCTTGCGCGTTCGCCCGGGTGAAGCCGTGCCCGTCGATGGCACGGTAACCGACGGACACTCGACGATCAATGAATCGATGGTCACCGGCGAATCCATGCCCGTTACCAAGAGCGTCGGCGATACCGTCATTGCCGGCACCATCAACCAGACCGGGGCCCTCGCCATGCGGGCCGACAAGGTCGGCAGCGACACCATGCTGGCGCGGATCGTCCAGATGGTCGCCGATGCCCAGCGCAGCCGCGCGCCAATCCAACGGCTTGCTGACCAGGTCGCCGGTTGGTTCGTGCCCGCCGTGATCGCGGTTGCTGTGCTGGCCTTCATCGTGTGGGCGACTTTTGGTCCCGAGCCGCGCTTCACCTTCGGCTTCGTTGCCGCCGTCACCGTGCTCATCATCGCTTGCCCTTGCGCGCTCGGGCTCGCCACGCCGATGTCGATCATGGTTGGTGTCGGCCGCGGTGCCGCGGCCGGCGTCCTCGTCAAAAACGCGGAAGCCCTCGAACGAATGGAGAAGGTCGACACGTTGCTGGTCGACAAAACCGGCACCCTCACCGAAGGCAAACCCAAGGTCGTCGCCATTGAGCCATTCAGCGGCATCACCGAAGCGGAACTGCTGCGCTTTGCTGCCGCTGTCGAGCGGCCCAGTCAGCACCCGCTTGCGGCTGCGATCGTCTCTGAAGCTGCCGCCCGCGAACTTGCAGTCGAAACTGCAACCGAGTTCGATGCGCCGACCGGCAAGGGTGTCATCGGCACGGTCGCTGGCCGCCGTGTCGCCATTGGCAACCCAGCGTATCTTTCCGAACTCGGTGTCGATACGACCGCCCTGAGCGAAGCCGCCGACCGCCATCGCCGCGAAGGTGCGACCGCCATCCTTGTCGCGGTCGATGGCAAAGCGGCCGGTGTGATCGCGATTGCCGATCCGGTCAAAGAGTCCACTCCCAGCGCCTTGGCCGCGCTCAAGGCCGAAGGCATTCGTGTCATCATGGTCACCGGCGACAACCGCGTCACCGCCGAAGCCGTGGCACGGCGCCTTGGGCTCGATGAAGTCGAGGCCGACGTGCTCCCGGATGCCAAGAGCGCGGTGGTTGCCAGGCTCAAGGCCGAAGGGCGTGTCGTCGCCATGGCCGGCGATGGGGTCAACGACGCCCCTGCCCTCGCCGCCGCCGATGTCGGCATCGCGATGGGCACTGGCACCGATGTCGCGATCGAAAGCGCTGGCGTGACCCTCGTCAAGGGCGACCTCAATGGCATCGTCCGCGCGCGCCGCCTCAGCCACGCAACCATGCGCAACATCCGCCAGAACCTGTTTCTTGCCTTCGTTTATAACGCCATCGGGGTGCCAGTCGCCGCCGGGGTGCTGTATCCCTCGTTTGGCCTGTTGCTCTCGCCGGCGATCGCTGCCGCGGCCATGGCGCTGTCGTCGATATCGGTCGTCGGCAACGCGCTGCGCCTCAGAAGCGCCGAGCTGTGAAAGCGATGGTCGACCATCCC
>JAIXPM010000348.1 GCA_027486275.1 Sphingomonadales bacterium
CCGCCCCCGATTATCGCATTGAGGCCGGGATCGCCGAACGTCTGGCCCGCATCGTGAAGGCGTTGGCATGAGCGTGACCGCCAGCCTTGCCCGCCAGATCGCCGCCATGGTGGTGCCGCCGTTGCCGATCAGCAAGGGCGGCTGCGTGGTGGCGGCCGATGGCAATATCATCGAAGCGGTGGGCGTACGCGGCGCCATCGGCAACCGCGTCGCGCTGGGTGCGGCCGGATTGGCCGGTGAAATCATCGGGTTCCGCGATGGCCGCGCGCTGTTGATGGGCCTGTCTCCGCTGGCCGGCATCGCGCCGGGCGCGCTGGTGCTGCCGGAAGCGGCCGGTGGCGACGTGGCAGTGGGGGAGGCGCTGCTGGGCCGGGTGATCGATGGCTTGGGCCAGCCAATCGACGGGCTGGGGCCGATCATGGCGGCGACGCATGTGCCGGCCGCGCCGTCGCCCTTGTTGCCACAGGCGCGAGCGCGGGTGACGCAGCCTCTGCCCACCGGCGTGCGGGCCATCGATGCGCTGCTCAGCTTTGGTGTTGGCCAGCGCATCGGCATCATGGCCGGCACTGGGGTGGGCAAATCGGTGCTGCTGGGCCAGATCACGCGTTGGGCGCAGGCTGATGTGGTGGTGATGGCGCTGGTTGGCGAACGCAGCCGTGAAATCAGTGACTTCATCGAAACTGAGCTCGCCGGCCTGGCCCGCGCGCGCACCGTCACAGTGGCCGTGCCGGCGTCTGACGCGATGCTGTGCCGGGTGCGCGGCGCCCAACGCGCTTTTGCCATTGCCGAATGGTTTCGCTCTCAAGGCCGCCAGGTTCTGCTCATTCTCGACAGCCTGTCCCGCGTGGTTCACGGCGCGCGCGAAGTGGCGATGGCGCGCGGAGAGCCAAGCGGATCAAGGGGTTATCCGCCCTCCGCCCTGCAACTGATTGCCGATCTGGCCGAACGCGCCGGCGGCGACAAGCGGACGGGCGGCAGCATCACGCTGGTCGCCACTGTGCTGGCCGAAAGCGATGACCGGGCCGATCCGGTGGTGGATGCGGCGCGCGGGGTGATGGATGGCCACGTGCTGCTGTCCCGCCGGCTGGCCGGGCGCGGGCAGTTTCCGGCCATCGATCTGGTCAATTCCGCCAGCCGGGTGATGATCGACGTGGTGAGCGAGGACCACAACCGCGCCGCCCAGCGGTTCCGGCGGATGGTGGCGCTGATTGAGGAGAATCGCGACCTGGTGCTGATGGGCGCCTATGCCGCCGGGCAGGATGCGGAGCTGGATCTGGCGCTGGCGCTGCAGCCGGTGCTCGCCGCGTTCATGGCGCAGGATCGCGGCCAAGCCACTGATTGGCATGACAATATTTCCACGCTGCTGGAATTGGTGCCCAAATCATGAGGGCGCTTGATCGCCTGATTCGCGTGCGCCGCATCCGGGAACGGCTGGCGCTGGCCGATCTGGCCCGTGCGCAGGGCCAGGCGGCGGCCGATGCCGCCCTGCTGGAACGGGTGCGATCGCTGGTGGGCGGGCAGGGCGAGGGCGTGGCCAGCGCCGCCGTGCGTTCGGCCCGCGCCCGCATCGATGCCCAGGTGCAGGATATTGCTGTGGAAATCGCCCAGCGCCGCGACCGATCTGCCACCACTCGCGATGAAGCCAGCCAGAAGCTGGCCGCCGCCCGCGCCGCTGTGGATGCCGCGCTGGCCCGCCGAGCCGAACAGGAGGACTCATGCTGAACCTGCCCAGCCCGCAAGCCGTGCTGCCGCTTGATCTGGCGGTCCCGGCACAGCCGCCAGAAGCGCTGCCGATTGCTGGTCCACCGCTGCCGGGCTTTGCCGGCCTGCTGGCGGCAAGTGGCGGCGCGCTGCCGGCCGCTGGCGGCATGGTGGATACCGTGTCCGGCGAGGCTGAAGCCGATCCAGCCAACCCGGAATCGCCGGCCATCGAGCAGGCCTGGGCGCTGGTGCTGGTGCCGGAACTGGCCAATCTGCCGGCCGAATTTGTCCCGCCGGCCAGCCCGCTCGCGGCCACTTTGCCCGAGCCGGCGCACGAAACCGGGGCCGCGGCCGGCGACATTGCGGGTCGCGGTGTGGCCGCCTTGAACTTCGGGCTCACTGGCCCGTGGCCGCTGCGTGCCGCCGCCAGCCCGCGACTGGCCGGATTGGCACCGGCTGCCGATCCGGGGCGGGTACGGGGCTGGCAGAATGGCGTGCCATCGGCGCCTCCGCCTGTCGGTCCGCCGGCTGATTTCATTCTCCGCAACGTCACTGGCCAGCCGATCCCGTTTCCCACCGCCGATCAGCCGCCCTGGTATGATCCGCACGTGGCCCCGCCCTGGTTTGATCCGGCCAATCCGCCGCCGCCGTGGAGCGATCCGACCCGGCCGGCCCCCTTGTGGTATGATCCCACCCAGCTGCCGCCCGCCTGGCTTGATCCGGCGCGCATTCCGGCTGCCTGGTTCGATACAGTGCGTCCGCCGGCCATCACGATCAGCGCCCTGGCCGAGGCGCGGCCCGAACCGGCGCTGGCCGCTTCCCTGCCGGCGCCCTCGCCGCAGCCAGTCGCGACCCAACCCGCTCCGCTGGCAAACCCGCCAGCGCCGGCTGCTCCGGTCACTGCCCCCATTACCGATAAAGCCTCCGCGCCCGTCGCCGACCCGGTTGCGACCCCGGCCGTGGCCACGGCACGCGCAGAACCGGCGCTGCCGCCCGCAGCGCAGCGCGGGCCGGTGGCACCGCCGCCAATCAGGGCCGAACGGGCACGGCGCGTCGGCATCGATGAACAACCTGTGATGGCCGAACGGGCGCAGTCGGCGCTCACCGTGCCGACATTCACCCTTGCTGCGCCTCCATCCCCGGCCGCGCCAGCAACAGCACACGCTTCGGCCGCTGCCTCCCCCAATCCCTCTCCCGCGGCGGCCGAGACCAATCCTGCCCTCACCGTTTCCAGCGACCGGCTGGGCGATGTGGCCGTCCGCCTGAGCGGTGGGCCGGATCAGTTGCAGGTGGTGATGCAGGCCCAGCCCGCCGCCGCCGCGCTGATCGGCGCCGATGCGCCGCGCCTCAGCCAGGATCTGGCGGCGGCCGGCGTCGCGCTGGCGGGCCTGTCGGTCAATGGCCAGCGCGCCGATCTGGGTGGTGGCCAGCGCGATCGCCAGCGCCAATCCAATCGCCGCGAGGATGGCGCGCCGATTGCGGCAACCCGCCGGCTCGCAGCCCGTCCTGCCCTGAACCGACCCGCCACCATAGACCGTTTTGCCTGAGGATCCCGCCATGGCCGAAGCCGATGCCAAAGTGAAAGACGCGCCCAAGAAGCGGAAGGGCCTGCCGGCTCTACTGGTGCCGCTGCTCGCCTGTGTGCTGGGGGCTGCCGCCGGCGGCGCCGGGGCGGCGATTGCCGTGCTGAAGTTCGCGCCTGGCCTCACCGCTGGCGGCGCTGCCGCCCACACCCCGGCCGCCATACCGCATGATCCGGTGCCGGAAGGGCCGCTGGAATATGTCGAGGTTGATAATGCCTTCACGTCGAACCTGGCCGATTCTGGCCGCTATCTGCAGGTGAAAATTTCGCTGTCCACCTTTGGTGGGCCGGAAGCGGTGGAATCGATCGAAAAGCACAAGCCGGCGCTGGTTTCGGCGGTGTTGGCGGCGCTGGGCGAAGTGCGCGAACCCGATATCGAAAGCGCCAAGTCCAAGGATGATCTGCGTGCGCGGCTGAAGGGCGTGATCAACAGCGCGCTCAAATCCAAGGGCGAGCCCGGCGGGGTGGAGGAGGTGTTCTTCACCTCGCTGGTGGTGCAATGACCAATCTGCTGATCCGCACCGAAGCGCCGGCGCAGGACAATTTCGTCGACGATTGGCGGCCGCGCCCGGTCGAGGCGGCGCCCGATGACGGCGATGACACACCGTTCGAACCGCTGATTCTGGCCGTGGAAGATGAACTCACCCGCACACTGGGCGTGGAGGTGAGCGTGCATCCCGGGCGCGGTCTGGCGCCCGGCGCGCCCGATATTGCGCCGGAACTGGGGGCGCTGCTCACCACGCTGCGGTTGGGCGGCGATGTGGCCCGGCCTGTGGCGCAGATATCCGGCGTTGTTACTGCCCGCCACGCGCGGGCGCTGGGGGATCAATTGCTGGGCGTTGCCCACCGCCTGTGGCCGGCGGAGCGTCGCCGCCCGTCGATCACGCTGGATGTGCTGGTAACGATTGGTGAAGGCGCCAGCGTGGTGGGCAGCATCCGCCTGGCCGCGCCGCCCGATCCGGTGCCGGTGCAGCCCGCGGTGCCGCTGGGCGCGGCGCTGTTCACGCTGCCGATGCGGCTGGCCGTGCGCATTGCCGAGGAAGAGGTGCCGCTGGCCCGCCTGCTGCCGCTGCAACCCGGCCTGATCATTGGTTTCAACGCCTGCCCCGACATGCCGGTGCGGCTGGGCGACAGCCAGGTGGCGCTGGCCAGCCTCGCCCCGCTGTCCGACGGCCGCCAGCAGGCCAGCATCACCGCCCTTGCCCTCAAACCCATCGGAGACCGCGCATGACCATCGACCCCGGCAACATGCAGGGCCAGCCCACCGATCCGCCCCATGATGTCACCCGCCTGGGCGGCTTTGGCGCGATCAGCGTGCGGCTGGCCATCGAAGTGGGCGGCATCCGCCTGAAACTGGCCGATGTGCTGAACATGGCGCCGGGCCAGGTGCATGTGCTCGATCGGCGGGTGGATCAGCCGGTGGATGTGCTGATTTCCGAACGGCTGGTGGCCCGCGGCGAGATCGTGAGCGTGGGCGACAAGTTCGGCGTGCGCCTGACCGAGGTGCTGCCGGGGAACGGGTTGTGACGCTGACCGTTGGCGGGCTGGTTGACGGGTTGAAGCGCCGGGCGGCCGGGCTGCACCTGCCCGCCCGCCACGCCCAGATCGTGCAATCG
>JAIXPM010000371.1 GCA_027486275.1 Sphingomonadales bacterium
AGGGTGAACCGCTCCAGATCATCGTCGCTCAGACGCTGATCGGGGAAGGCCAGCACATGATGCTGTAACCACGCCGCGCGGATGGCGGCCACCGTTTCAGCTGCCAGCGGGCCGGCAAGATCAACCCCCGTCACCGCGGCCCCACAGGCTTGTCCCGTCGGCTCGATCTGCATCATCCATCCCCTTCCTCGCCATGCTGGCAGGCCGGGCAGGCGGCCGTCAATGCCCCGGCGCGGCCGGGCCGGAGACATTCACCCGCGGAATCAGCCACACCGCTGCCGCCGCGATCAGGAACAGGATACCGGCGGTGGAATAGATGTGGAGGTTGGCCACGGTCGCCGCCTGCACGTCGATCATCCGTTCGATGACCCCACGCGCCTGTTCGGCTGACATGCCGGCGCCCTGCATCTTCTGAAGCATCGCGTCAGCATCGTTCAAACTGTCCACCAGTGCCGTGCGAACATGGCGGGATTCATTTTCCCAACTGCTGGTCGCAATGGCGGCGCCGATCGCCCCGCACAAGGTGCGCACGAAACTCATGATGCCGGCCGCCGAGACATATTCGCTGTCCTTCACGCTGCCCAGCGCCAGGCTGGTGAGCCCGATGAAGAAGAAGGGCATGCCGATGCCGGTGAGGAAATGCGGCAGCGCCAGCGCGAAATAGTCGCTTTCGGTGGACCAGGTGGTGCGCATCAGGGCGACCACGCCCAGCCAGGCGACGCCGGCGCTCACCGTGATACGTGGATCCACCCGGGTGAGCAGCAGGCCGGCTATCGGCGCCATGCCCACCGCCATCACGCCAATCCAGGCCACGGTATTGCCGGCCTGGCTGGCGGTGTAACCCAGTGTCGATTGCAGCCACAGCGGCGTGAGCACGACGATGGCAAAGAAACTGCCGAACACCAGGGAAACGACGCCGGTCGCCATGGCAAAGCCGCGGTGGCGGAAGATGCGGATATCGACGATCGGGTGATCATCGGTGAGTTCCCAGATGATGAAGGCAGCGGTGCCGACCGCGGCGATCACGGCCAGCGCGATGATCTGATTTGATTCGAACCAGTCATGCTCGCGCCCGGTATCCAGCATGATCTGGAAGGCGCCGATGCCGATCACCAGCAGGATGAAGCCAATCACATCGATGGGCTGGCGGGCGATGGTGGTTTCGAACCGCTTCATCATCCGCGAAATCACCACGAAGCACAGCGCCACCACCGGCAGGTTGATGAAGAAGATCCAGTGCCACGACATGTTGTCGGAGATCATCCCGCCCAAGATCGGGCCCAATATGGGTGCCGCCGTGGTGGTGGCCGCCCACAGGCCAACGGCGGCCCCGCGCTGTTTGGGCGGGAAGATCACCACCAGCAGCGCCTGAGACAGCGGCATCAACGGCCCGCCGGCAAAGCCCTGCAGCACGCGGAACAGCACCAGCGATTCGATATTCTGCGACAAGCCGCACAACAGCGAGAACAGGCCGAACCCGGCCAGCGACACAAGGAACCAGCGCACCGTGCCGAACCGCATCGCCAGCCAGCCAGCCAGCGGCACCGAAATGGCGTCGGCAACGGAATAGCTGGTGATCGCCCAGGTGCCCTGCGCCGGCGCAATCGCCAGGCTGCCGGCGATGTGCGGCACGCTCACGTTGGCGATGGTCGTGTCCAGCACAACGGTGAAATTGGCCAAAGCCATGGTGAAGGCGGTCAGCCACAGCGTGCTGCCGGTCAATGGCTCCGGCGGCGCGGGTGCTGGCGCGGCTTCGGCCTCGCTCATTCGCGCGTGTCCACCACCGCCGTCATCGACAGGCCAACCCGCAACGGGTGAGCCTTCACTTCGGTATCATCCAGCGCAATACGCACCGGCAGGCGCTGCACCACCTTCACCCAGTTGCCGGTGGCATTCTGCGCCGGGATGAGTGCGAAGGCCGCGCCCGTTCCGCCGGCCATGCCGACCACCTTGCCGTGATAGGTGACGCTGCCGCCATAAAGATCGGATCCCAGCTCGACCGACTGGCCGAGGCGGATGGTCTTGAGCTGGCTTTCCTTGAAATTGGCATCCACGAACAGGCCGACCGTGGGCACCAACGTCATCAACGGCGCCCCGCCAGCGACGCGCTGGCCGATCTGCACGTTGCGGTTGGTGACGATGCCGGCCACCGGCGCCTTGATCACGGTGCGATCCAGATCGAGCTTCGCCTTGGCCAGCGCGGCTTCCGCTGCGCGAATGTCGGGCGCGGTGGAAAGGGTCGTGCCCCGCACCATTGCGGCCGCCGCCGCCGCATCACCGGCTGCCGAACGCGCGGTGTCCTGCGCGGCGGCAACCGCCGTGCGCGCGGCATCGCGGGTGGCCATGGCCGCCGCCAGCGCAGCCCGCGCCGCGCCCAGTTCCTCGTTCGACACGGCACCGCTGCCAGCCAGCGTTTGCCGGCGATCAAATTCGCCCTTCACGCGCGCCAGCAGTGCTTCGGCTTCAGCCAAGCGGCTGCGCGCCGAGGCAATCTCGGCCGTGCGCCCGGCCGCCCGCGCGGCGGCGGCATCGGCCATGGCGCCGGCCTGGCCATAACGCTGCCGCGCCTGCGCCAACGCCGCTTCGGCCTGCGCCACGGCAATGCGCGCATCTGCATCATCCAGCACCACCAGCACATCGCCGGCCTGCACCGCCTGGGTGCCGCCCACCTTCACTTCGGTCACGGTGCCGGCCAGTTGCGGCGTCACCAGCGCGGTGTCACCGCCCACATAGGCGTTGTCGGTTTCGACCCGGCCGCGGGAGAAGATCGCCCAGTACAGCCCGGCAAGCAGCGCGGCGATCACCACCACCCCGCCCAGCACCCGCAAGGCCCGCCCGCGCTTCGGATTGCTGTCCTTGCCCGTTTCGGCGGCGACATCAGTGCTTGCCATATCAGCCATCACTGGCCCTCCTGTTCCCGAAAGCCGCCGCCCAGCGCGCGCACCAGCGCGACATCGGCGGCAAGGCGAAAGGCGCTCACATCAGCCAGCGTGCGCCGGGCGGTGACCACGGCATCATCGGCAGCGAGCACCAGCAACTGGTTCGACAGCCCGGC
>JAIXPM010000457.1 GCA_027486275.1 Sphingomonadales bacterium
CGGCTTCCTCGGCACCCAGCAGCAGCGTGATGACATTGATATCCTCGTGCGCGCCGGCGCGGATGGCCCCAGCGGTTTCCGGGGGAACCGGCGGATAATGCAGCAGGCGCAGGATCGAGTTTCCATCGCGCACCGGATCGGCGAAGAAATCCGTGTCCAGCCCAAGGTGCACGGCAATGGCACGCAGCAGGGTGGCGCCCGTCTTGTCGAGCGCGTCGAACAATGCCCACACCGCATCGTGGAAATCGGGGATTTCACTGGGCCACAGATTGGCCGGCATCACATCAGCATAAGCATGGCCCGGAGGCAGTTCGCGGCCCACATGCCAGAATTCCTTCAGATCGGCCTTGGCGTGGCCCTTGGCCGCCTCGACGCCGAAGGGAGTCAGCCCGCGCTGGCCGCCACCGCCGGGCACCACGTAACGGCGCTTCACCTCTTCCGGCAGCGCAAAGAACGCCTTGGTGGCGGCATTGGCGCTGTCGATCAGTCCCTGATCGATGCCGTGATCGGACACCACGGCAAAACCGGTGCGGGCAAACGCATCGCCAAAACCGGCAGCAGCGGCAGCCAGATCGGTGTGCACCAGCGAAAGCGGAATCGGCTTGATGTCGGCAGCAAGTGTCATGCCCGCCCTTTGCCCCGGATTCTGGCCGTCTGCCAGTCCCCTTGAATACGGATCGTCCCGGTTTGCCAATGGCCGGCGCGCATTGCCGCGGTTGATGTGTGCGTGGCGCAGACCAGCACGGTTGCGGCGAAAGCCTGGGGAAGGCGCTTGGCCCGCCGGGGCGCACCCGGCGGCTGGACCGCCAGTGGCGAAGTGGCAGTTGGGTGAGCCCGCCGACGCTGACCTTCACGCAAACCGTGACTTGCAACAGTGATCAGCGCAACAGTTCGCTTCTGTCTGCCTCGCAAACGACCATGCGGTTGAATGTCCGCCTTTCCGCCCGCGTGTCGTTTCAGATTGACAATGAAAACAATCCGAAGCTGCGACATGAGAACACCGATACTGTTACATTCGTTAAGCCGGTCTACAACTCGTGACTCACAGTTGACCGCCGGCTGCGGCATAGTAAAACTGTTGTTACCCATGGGGAGACAACAACATGAAAAGCTTTCTGCCGCTGACTCTTGCTTTGCTGGCCACGCCGGCATTTGCCGAACCGATTCCGGCGGCGGTGGAAGCGATGATTGATGCGGCAGCCAGCCCTGAGGATCGGGCCGTGGTGGCCGGGATCGCGAAGAAAACCAACCCGGCCAGCGCCGCCGAGATCGATGCCAAAATGTCCGCGATCAACGCCGCCGCCGCCAAGGCCCGCGAAGAAAAGCTCGCCTCCCAGGGCTTTCTTGATGGCTGGAGCGGCCAGGGTGAGGCCGGCGGTTTCATTTCCACCGGCAACACCCGCAACCGCGGCGTGGCCGTGGGCGTGAGCCTGACTAAGGAAAGCCGCAGCTGGAAGCATGCCTTGCGCGGTATTGTCGACTATCAGGAAGACAATGGCGTGGCCTCACGCGAACGCTATTTCGCCGGCTATGAAGGCAATTGGAAGTTCAGCAGCCGTGCCTATGCCCTGCTCGCCTTGAGCTGGGAGCGGGATCGCTTCACCGGCTTTTCCAGCCGCTTCACGCAGGCCATCGGCCTTGGCTATCGCGTGGTTGATACACCGAACCTGACCATCGCCGTGGATGGCGGCCCGGCATTGCGGCAAACACGGTTCATCAATGGCATTACCGATAACAGCGTCGCCGCCCGCGCCGGCCTCAACGCCAAATGGCAGATCAACGACATGCTGAACTTCACCCAGGCCGCGACCTATTATTACGACAACAGCAACAACTCGCTGCTGGCGCTGTCGCAGCTCACCGCCAAACTGAATGGCCGGCTTTCGGCGCGTTTTTCCTTCCAGTACAACAACGAAAGCAACCCGCCGCCGGGCCGCCTGAACAGCGATACCGTTACCCGCGCCACGCTGGTCTACAGTTTCTGAAACCCGGTTGACCCACAGGGACGCCGCCACTATAGCAGCGCCTCCCGCTCGCCGGGATGGGGCCTGTGGCAGCGTAGCTCAGTTGGTGAGAGCGCCGGATTCATAACCCGGAGGTCGGCAGTTCAAATCTGCCCGCTGCTACCATCCCCCCTGCCACATTCTCCCCTGCGACGAGGATGAGGTGGCAATCCAGCGCCACCACGGCTAAACATCTCTCCGTCATATTGGGGAGAATTTGCATGTCCATTCCTGCCGCCTTCGCTGGCCGCCTGTCGATCCCGGTGATCGGTTCGCCGCTGTTCATCATCTCCGGTCCAGAACTGGTCATGGCGCAGTGCCGCGCCGGCATCATTGGCAGCTTCCCCAGCCTCAACGCCCGGCCATTGGCCCAGTTCGAAGAATGGCTGCAACGCCTGTCGACCGAACTTGGCCCGAATGATGCGCCCTATGCCGTCAACCTCATCGTCCACCGTTCCAACGATCGGTTGATGGACGATCTGGCGCTGTGCGTGAAATACAAGGTGCCGATGATCATCACGTCGCTGGGCGCCCGCGAGGACGTGAACGAGGCCATTCACAGCTATGGCGGCATCGTCATGCACGACATCATCAACAATAAGTTCGCCAAAAAGGCCGTGGAAAAGGGCGCCGATGGCTTGATCGCCGTTGCTGCCGGTGCCGGCGGCCACGCTGGCACCACCAGCCCGTTCGCGCTGATCCGTGAGATCCGGGAATGGTTCGATGGCCCGCTGGCGCTGTCCGGATCGATCGCCACGGGCGAAGCCGTGCTTGCCGCCCAGGCGATGGGCGCTGATTTCGGCTATATCGGCAGCGCCTTCATCGCCACGCAGGAAGCCCGCGCGGTGCAGGATTACAAGGACATGATCACGCAGAGCGAGTCGTCCGATATTGTCTATTCCAACCTGTTCACCGGCGTGCACGGCAATTATCTGCGCCCGTCGATCGTCAAGGCCGGCATGGACCCCGACAATCTGCCGACCAGCGATCCTTCGGCGATGAACTTCGGCAGCGGCGGCAACACCGATGCCAAGGCGTGGAAGGACATCTGGGGCTGCGGCCAGGGCATCGGCGCGGTAAAGTCCGTATTGTCGGCCGGTGAATATGTCGCCAAACTTGTCAGCGAGTATGAAGCCGCCAAAGCCCGGATCGGTCTGGGCCCGGTTGCGGTTGCAGCGGAGTGAATGACATGCAGATGGAACTCAACACCCGCACCCGCGCCCTCTGGCTTGCCGGCGCGATGGTGATGGGGACCCTCAGCCAGTGGTGCATGGCCTTTGGCCCGTGCGGCGCGCCGATCTGAACGCAGCTGCCTGAAACAAAAAGGGCCGGCGTTCCCGATGGGGAGCGCCGGCCCTTTTGTTTGTACGGGCTCAGCCGATGCGCTCGGCGCCCTTGGCCCGCGCGTCTTCACTGCCGGCCGCGCGCTGCTTCACGCCCAGCGTGATCAGCAGCGAGGACGACACGAAGATCGACGAATAGGTGCCGACGACAATGCCGAGCACCATCGCGGCGGTGAAGCCGAAGATCACTTCTGGGCCCAGGAACAGCAGCGCGATCAGTGCGGCGAGCAGCGTCACCGAGGTCATCACGGTGCGCGGCAGCGTCTCGTTCACCGAAAGATCGATGATCTGCTTGATATCCATCTGGCGATATTTGCGCAGATTTTCACGGATGCGATCGTCGATCACCACCTTGTCGTTCAGCGAATAGCCGATGATGGTCAGCACAGCGGCCACGATGTTGAGATCGAATTCCAGTTGGGTGAGCGCAAAGAAGCCCATCGTCACCACCACGTCGTGCACCAACGCCACCACCGTGGAAACGCCGAAATACCACTCGAAACGGAACCAGGTGAACAGCGCCACGAACAGCATCGACAGGCCCACCGCCCACAGACCGTCGGTGATCAGTTCATCGGAAACCTTGCCCGACACGCTTTCGACGCGGGCGAATTTCACGCCCTTGTAATCCTGCTCCAGCGCGGTGCGCACCTTGCCCACCACGCGCTGCACGGCACCCTCCTCGCCTTCCGGCAGCGGCAGGCGAATGAGGATGGTACGGTCATTTCCGAATTCCTGCAGGGCAGAATCGCCAACACCCACGCGGTCCACGCGGCCACGCAGCGTGTCGAGCGCCGGCGGCTGGGCAAATTCCACCTGCATGGTGAGGCCGCCAACGAAATCGACACCAAGGTTGAGCCCGCGCACCGCCAGCAAGGCGCCGGCCCCGATGGTGAGCGACAGCGTCAATGCAAACGCGATGAAGCGGAGTTTGACAAAGCCAATGTTGGTGTTGTCGGGAACAAGTTTCAGCGGCATCGATTGGTCCTCAGATGCTCAAAGTCGCGGGGCGCGCGTTGGTCAGCCAGCGCGCCACCATCCAGCGCACGATCGTCACGGCGGTGAACACCGAGGTGGCAATGCCGATCGACAGCACGACGGCAAAGCCCTTGATCGGGCCGGAGCCGAACAGGAACATGATGATGGCCACGATGATGTTGAGGCTGTTGGCATCCCAGATCGTGCGGCTGGCTTCCTTGAAGCCGGTTTCGACACTGGCAATGACGCCCCTGCCCTTGCGCTGCTCTTCGCGGATACGCTCGTTGATCAGCACGTTGGCGTCCACGGCGGCACCGATGGTCAACACCATCCCGGCAATGCCGGGCAGCGTGAGGGTGAAACCGGCCGCCGACATGATGCCCAGGATCATCAAGACGTTGATGGCCAGCGCGATCACCGAATACAC
>JAIXPM010000357.1 GCA_027486275.1 Sphingomonadales bacterium
AGCCGCTTTTCCACCGGCCATGTCCGCCACAATTCGGCAGCCGGATCGGCGGCCTTCTGTGGCCCGCCCTTGAACTTGTCGGCCACGGCCAGCAGGCGATCGGTCGAATCCGCGCGGCGATTGAGAACCACGTCCTCGCACAACTCGCGCAGTTCCGGATCGATGGCGTCATACACGTCAAGCTGCCCGGCGTTGACGATGCCCATGTCCATGCCCGCCTGGATGGCATGATACAGAAACACACTGTGCATGGCCCGGCGCACCGGTTCGTTGCCGCGGAAGCTGAACGACAGGTTGGAAACGCCGCCCGAGATATGGGCATGCGGGCAGCGGGCGCGGATTTCACGGCAGGCCTCGATGAAATCGACGCCGTAGTTGTTATGCTCCTCGATCCCCGTCGCCACGGCGAAGATGTTGGGATCAAAGATGATGTCTTCTGGCGGGAAGCCGATGCCAGTGAGCAACTTGTAGGCGCGCTCGCAGATTTCGATCTTGCGCTGCGCGGTGTCAGCCTGGCCCTGCTCGTCGAAGGCCATCACCACCACGGCGGCGCCATAGCGCAGGCACTTCTTCGCCTGAGCGAGGAACGGCGCTTCGCCTTCCTTCATGCTGATCGAATTGACGATGCCCTTGCCAGCCAGGCACTTCAGCCCGGCTTCGATCACCGTCCATTTCGAGGAATCGACCATCACCGGCACCCGCGCGATGTCGGGTTCGGCCGCGATCAGGTTCAGATAGGTGACCATGGCCGCTTCGCTGTCCAGCAGGCCTTCGTCCATGTTGATGTCGATGATCTGGGCGCCGCTTTCCACCTGCTGGCGCGCGACTTCGACGGCGGCCGTGTAATCGCCGTTCAGGATCAATTTCTTGAACGCAGCCGATCCGGTGACATTGGTGCGCTCACCGATGTTGATGAAACTGGCTGTGGTCACGCGGCAAACCTGTGGGCTTCAAGGCCCGTCAGATACAGGGCCGTTTCCGGATTGGGGATGGTGCGCGGCGGCAAGCCGGCGACCTGGCGCGCCATGGCGGCAATATGCTCCGGCGTGTTGCCGCAGCAGCCGCCAACGATGTTGACCAGGCCTTCATCGGCCCAGCCCCGGATGAAACCCGCCGTGGTTTCGGGCTGCTCATCATATTCGCCCAGATCATTGGGCAGGCCGGCGTTGGGATAGGTCATGATCAGCGTATCGGCCTGCCGGGCCAACGCCTGCACGTGCGGGCGCAGTTCGGTGGCGCCGAACGAGCAGTTGAGGCCAACGGCCACCGGCTTCACATGGCGGATCGAGTGCCAGAAGGCCTCCACCGTCTGGCCCGAAAGATTGCGGCCGGATAGATCGGTGAGCGTCATCGACAGCATCACCGGCACCTCGTGCCCACGCGCATCACTCGCTTCGGCAGCAGCAAAGGCAGCGGCCTTGGCATTGAGCGTGTCGAACACGGTTTCAATCAGGATGAAATCCACTCCGCCTTCCAACAGGGCCTCGATCTGCTCGCGATACACGTCCTTCACCCCATCGAACGTCACTTCGCGATAGCCGGGGTCTGACACGCGCGGAGACAGGGAAAGCGTCTTGTTGGTCGGCCCCAGCGAACCCGCAACCCAGCGCTGGATGCCATCGGCAGCGATGGCGGAGTCCACGCAGTCGCGCATGATGCGCGCGGCGGCCAGGTTGATCTCGCGCACCCGGTCTTCCATGCCGTAATCGGCCTGGCTGATGCGGTTGGCGTTGAAGGTGTTGGTGGCCAACAGCCGCGCGCCTGCGGCGATATAGCGATTGCAGATGCCGGCAATCGCATCAGGCCGCGTGAGGTTCAGGATGTCGTTGTTGCCCTTCTGATCATGATTGCTGGCGATGTCGCCGGCATAATCAGCGGCGGTCAGCCCCAGATTCTGGATGGCGGTGCCATAGGGGCCATCCTTCACGATGATGCCCTGCGCCGCGGCGGCCCGCAGGGATTCAGCAGCGCTGGTCATGCAGCAAGCTCCTGCGCCGGCCGCACGCCCAGCAGATGGCAGATGGCGTATGACAGTTCAGCGCGGTTCAATGTGTAGAAATGGAAGTGCCGCACCCCGCCCGCATAAAGCCGGCGCGACATTTCGGCAGCCACGGTGGCGGCGACCAGCTGGCGGGCGGCCGGCTTGTCGTCCAGGCCGTCGAACAGGCGACCCATCCACTCCGGCAGATTCGTGCCGCAGTTCACCGCCATCTTTTTCAGGCTTGCATAGTTGCTCACCGGCAGGATGCCCGGCACAAGTTCGATATCCAGGCCGGCGGCGGCCACCTTGTCGCGGAAACGGAAGAAGGTATCGGGTTCGAAGAAGAACTGGCTGATCGCCCGCGTCGCGCCGGCATCATGCTTTGCCTTCAACGCGTCCAGATCGGCGGCCAGGCTGCCGGCTTCCGGGTGGGTTTCGGGATAGCAGCTCACCGAGATTTCGAAATCATGGCGGCGCTTGCACGCCGCGACCAATTCGGCGGCGCTGGCATAACCACCGGGTACCGGCTGGAAGCCGGCCTCGCCGCCCGGCGGGTCACCGCGCAGCGCCACGATATGGCGCACACCGGCGGCCCAATATTCATCAGCGATTCCATCCAGTTCCTCGGCCGTCGCGTTCACGCAGGTGAGGTGCGCGGCGGCCGGGATCGGCGTTTCCTGCACAATGCGCGCCACCGTGGCGTGGGTGCGTTCCCGGGTCGAGCCGCCAGCGCCATAAGTGACCGACACAAAACGTGGGGCCAGCGGCACCAATGTTTCCACGGCCTGCCACAGGCTTTCCTGCATCGCCGGCGTTTTCGGCGGAAAAAACTCAAAGCTCACCGCCAGATCGCCCGGCAGATCGGCAAACAACGGGCCGTTCAGCGCCCGGGCGGCTTCGGCCATCTGATTGAGAGTCAGGCTCATGCTTCCACCTTTACGGCCGGCTTTGTCGCCAACCACAGTGTCACGCCCAGTTGATCCGCGGCTTCAGCTGGCAGCCGCCGCGCCACGTCGCCGGCCAGGCCGGCGTCGGCCATCCAGCCCAGCACCGCGTCATCGGCAAAGCCCAGGCGCAGGTGGCGGCGTTCCACCCGCAGCTCCTCGCGGTTGTGCGGCATCAGATCGATCACCAGCAGCCGGCCACCGGGCCGCAGCACGCGCGCGGCCTCCGCAATGGCGGCGGCGGGATTGTCGGCGAAATGCAGCACCTGGTGCAGCACCAGCGTATCGGCGCTCGCGGGGCTGAGCGGCATTTCATACATGTCGCCGGCCTGCAC
>JAIXPM010000050.1 GCA_027486275.1 Sphingomonadales bacterium
CCCGGCCCGGTCTGCCAGCAACAGCGCGGTCAGTGCCCACACACAGGCATCGGCCCGATCAGGCGACGCCCCTGGCCCGGCATAGCGGCCATCGGCGAGCAGCCCGCAGAGTTGATCCTCCAGCGCCGGAAACACCCCGGCATGAAACACCCGGCCTTCGCCGTACAATGCCGCCACCGGTTCAGCTCTGGCGACCTTGCCGCGGCTGGCCCGCACGGTGAGCACCGGCAACGCGGCATCCACCGATTTCAATGTTGCCACCACCATGTCACCGCCTTGGTTTACTTCGGCAATCACCCGGTCCGCCTGCCAGCGATCGGCGGCTTTCACCACGGCCCGCGCCCATTGTTCCGGCCGCTGCCCGGTCACGCTGGCATCATCCAGCACCCAGGCATGACCATCGGCTCCGAGCGCCGCGACCACGATCCCGCAGGTACCGCCAGCGGCCGGCGGATCAACGCCCACCACCACCCGTACCAGGCCTTCCGGCATCGCTGCCCGTTGCCGCTCGATCAAAGCGCGGGTCCACAACGCACCGGCCAGATCGTCCACGATTTCACCCGCCAACTCCTGGCGGCCGGTTGCCGTGCCGCCAAAGCGCTTCTCCATACGTGCCAGATAGGTACGCGGCAGATTGGTTTCATTGTCCGCCGTGTGGCCACGCGTCACCACTACGCCGGCTTCGGCAATCAGCGCCTTCAGCCAGGCCAAGGGCAACGGCGTCGTGGTGAGCAATATCTGCGGCGCGGCACCCAGCCGGGTCGCCATGCGCAGATTCATCACCGTATCCTCACCGCCGGGCCAGTGGGCAAATTCATCCCCCCAGGCATAATCGAACTGGCCGCCGCGCAAGCCGTTGGGTTCCGCACCCGAATAAAGCCGGGCTTCGCTGCCATTGCCCCACAACAGCCGCTTGGCGCTGGGCTGCCAGGTGAGCTGTTCCCCCGGGGGCAGCCTTGCCAGCAGGCCGGATTCACCTTCGACCATCACGGCGCGGGCCACATCCAGCGTGGGTGCCACCAGCGCGATGCGGCGCGGCCGTGTGCCAGCGGCGCGGGCATGAACCCATTCGGCACCCGCATGAGTCTTGCCGAAACCACGCCCGGCCAGGATCACCCAGATGCCCCAATCACCGTCCGGTGGGGACTGGGCGGCACGCAGGCTGCCGACACCCCGCAGCCAGTCCAGCAGCTGCTCCTCGCCATGGCGTCGCAGCACCCGGCGGCGGGAATCCATCGGCAAGGCACGAAAGAGTTCAATCAGAGGAAGGCCATCGCCCGCATCCGCCATCAGGCACACTCCGGCTGCGCCGGCTGCAACCGGTCTCACGTCGGGAGAAATGGTTCAGCCGGCCGGACTCACTTGCCGGCGTCGGTCAGCCCAGCCAGCGCCCGCAGTTCGGCCCGCAGCCGGGCTGCCCCGGCACCATCGTAAGGCCGGGCCGCACCCTTGTGCGTCACCGGCTTGTCACGCCGGGCAACGATTGCCAGCGCAAGCCTCGTATCGATCATGCCCGATCCCACGGCCGTCTTGCGGGCGGGCTTGCCCGCTTCGTCGGTCGTTGCCGTGGTGTCACTCAACAGCGCCGCCAGCACCCGGCTTTCCACCCGTTCCCAGGCATAGTTCACCGCGGCCAGCCATTCCGCCGCAAAGGCCGGATCGGCGTCGCGGTGGCGGAACAGCACGAACAGCGGCAGGCCCAGTTGATCAGCGGCGACGGCCGGATCGCCATGGCGGGCCAGCAGTTCCAGAAAGGCCATGCGATCCTTGCGGCTGCCCACCAGGCGCCGCGCTTCGCGGGTGCCCGGCCGATGACGGCTGCGCTCTGCCGAGCGGTTGCGCGGCTTGCCGGCAAGAGTGGCAATTTCAATGGTCGCAGAGACGGCAGCAGCCATCGCCGGCGCGGCAAGCGCATCTAGCATGCAGGAAGCTCCTGGAGGGCAGCGGGTTCAACCCTGTTCAGGCCGATTCCGCAGGCATGCCGTATTGATAACCAAAAGCGTTACGCTTGTCAATATAAATGTGCCTATTTGGTTATTTCATCCAATGTCGCCACCACCCCCGCAGCGAAGCGCGGCATTGGAAAAGGCGCGGCCGGCAGATCGAAGCCGCGCCGGATCACGATGATGTTCCTCCCCGGCACGATCACCGCATACTGCCCGCGATTGCCATTCATCGCATAGGTACCCGCAGGCAATGCCGGCACCGCATCATGCGCGCCCAGCCCACCCCACCGCCAGAATCCGGCACCATAGCCTTCGGGCCGGCCGTGCGGCTGGGTCATTGTCGCGGCTTCCACAAATGCCGGCCAATCGGTAGGCAGCAGTTGCTGGCCCCCAATCTTGCCGCCGTTCTGGTACAGCAGCGCCAGCCGCGCCAGATCGCGCGCCGTCATCCACACCTGGCTCGACAGCACGAAATCGCCCTGCCAGTCGGTTTCCGGCGTGGTTCGGGTCATGCCCAGTGGCCACAGCAGTTCGGTGAACGGGAAGGCGAGCGCCGCGTGGCGGCCACCATCCTTCGCCAGAGTGCGCGAAAGGGCCAACCCGGCCAGCATGATATCGTTGTTGCTGTAATTGAAATGGCTGCCCGGTGCGTGCTCCAGCGGCATCGTGGCCGCCGTCTGCGCCACCAGTGCACCACCCACATACACCTCGTCGGTGCGATTGCCCGGCCCGGCCGTCCACAGCCCGCTGTTCATGCGCAGCAACTGGTTCCAGCTGATACCGGCGCGCGGATCGGATGGCGCCTGCCACTCTGGCACAGGCGCCGGCTGGTTCACGTCCACCAGCCCCTTCTGCACAGCCCGGCCCACCAGCGTGGCGGTCAGTGACTTCGCCACGCTCCACGTGCGCTGCGGCGTGTGCATCGTCCAATCGGCGCGATAGCGTTCGGCGATGATCTTGCCGTCCTTCAGCACGATCACCGCCGTGGTGCGATCACTGGCAAAGGCCGTCGCCAC